>DASSEQ010000142.1:0-42608 GCA_035695245.1 Mycobacteriales bacterium
GGAGTTCGAGCTGACCGCCGACGTCATGCGGGTCTCGGTCACGGTGCTCACCCTCGACGGAGAGCCACCCGCGCGGGACACTTTTGCTTGGACGGTGCTGTCAGCCCTCGCCGGCGATGTCGACAGCCGAGTGGATGCCGATCAGCGCGTGACCATCGACCTGCAGAAGCGTCGGGCCGCAACAATGCCATCAGGTGGGGGCTCGTGAGCTTCGCCTCGTCTGCTTCCTCTGGCGAGCCCGAGCGTCCGGTGCCATCCGATTCCACCCCGAGTGGTTCCGGGACGACCGAGGTTGCCGAGCACGAGCTCGCCGTCATCCCGTCGCCCAAGTCGGCTGCCGCGTCCAATGACCGGGCCCACGCCCGGGAGATGTTCGAGCGGCTGGCGACGCTGGACGAGGACGATCCCGAGCGCCGGGCCATTCGCGACCAGCTGGTCGAAATGCACCTGCCGCTGGTCGAGTACCTCGCGCGCCGCTTCCGCAACCGCGGTGAGCCGCTCGACGACCTGATCCAGGTCGCGACGATCGGCCTGATCAAGTCGGTCGACCGGTTCGACCTCGAGCGGGGCGTCGAGTTCTCGACGTACGCGACACCGACGATCGTGGGTGAGATCAAGCGGCACTTCCGCGACAAGGGCTGGGCCATCCGCGTGCCCCGCCGCTTGCAGGAGCTGAAGCTCTCGCTCACCAAGGCAACGAGTGAGCTGTCGCAGAAGAACGGCCGGGCGCCGACCGTCGCCGAGCTCGCCCAGCACCTCGAGATGAGCGAAGAGGACGTCCTCGAAGGCCTCGAGTCGGCCAACGCCTACAGCGCCGTCTCGCTCGACGCCCCGGACGCCGGCGACGACGACTCCCCCGCCGTCGCGGACTCACTCGGCACGACCGACGACGCGCTCGAAGGTGTCGAGTACCGCGAGTCGCTCAAGCCGCTGCTGGAAAAGCTGCCGCCACGGGAGAAGAAGATCCTGCTGCTGCGCTTTTTCGGCAACATGACGCAAAGCCAGATCGCCGCCGAGCTCGGCATCTCTCAGATGCACGTCTCGCGCCTGCTTGCCCGCACCTTGGCGACGCTCCGCGAAGGCCTTCTCGCCGAGGATTAGTCGCGTCGCAGCGCCGCTCGCGTCGACGGGGCGGTGAGGGCCGCCAGCGCGGCAACTGCGACCACCGCCAGCGCGACGGTCACGCCGATCAGCGTGTGCCGCTGGTAGTAGGCGACGACCAGGGTGAAGAACTGCACGAGGTACGACGGGGTCTGCGCCACCGGTCGCCTCCGCACCAAACCACGCGCCACCGCCAGCACGCCGGCGCCGACGATCACGAGAAGAACGGCCAGCGTGATCGCGGTCGGTCGATCCGCCGGCTTCCCGGCGACGGCGGCGACGAGGAAGCCGACCCCGGCGACGGCCGCGGCGGCCCCCTCGAGCCCGACCAGGGCCGCCGCGACCAGTAGCGGATTGATCGCGACACGTTCCGGCGACATCGGGACGGAAGGCTAGCCCGCTACCCTCGTCGGATGCGTGCCCTCCTCGTCGTCAACCCCAAGGCGACGGCGACGTCGGCACGCGTTCGCGACGTGCTCGCCCGCGCACTCGGCTCCGACCTGAAGCTCGACGTCGCCGAGACCCAGCGTCGCGGCCACGCGATCGAACTCGGCGCGCGCGCCACGCAGGAGGGTTACGACCTGGTCGTCACCCTCGGCGGCGACGGCACCGTCAACGAGGTCATCAACGGCATCTTGCGCGACGCGCCCGGTGGGCCGCAGACCGAGCAGCCGGCGCTGGCCGTCGTACCTGGCGGCAGCACCAACGTCTTCAGCCGCGCCCTCGGCATCTCCCGGGATCCGGTGGAGGCCACGAGTGTCCTGCTGGACGCGCTGCGCGAAGACCGGAGCCGCTGGATCGGGCTCGGCCGGCTCGGCTCGCCCGGAGTCAGCGACCGCTGGTTCACCTTCACGGCCGGCATGGGCCTCGACGCCGACGCCGTACGCATGGTCGAGCGGGCCCGGGCCAAAGGCCGCCCCGCAACCCCCAGCCGCTACACCCGTGCCACGCTCGGCCGGTTCCTCTTCGGCACCGACCGGCGGCATCCGGCCATCACTCTCGAGCGTCCTGGCGAGGAGCCGATCCCGGGCGTCTTCCTCGGCATCATCGGCAACACCACGCCCTGGACCTACTTCGGCGAGCACCCGATCACGCTGACGACCACCGCGACCTTCGACAACGGGCTGGACCTGCTCGCCATGCGCCGCTTCGGCGTCATCCGCACGCTCTACGCGGCGTCCGGCATGCTCACCGGCCACGGAGCCCGGGGCAAGTCCGCGTTGATCTTGCGGGACCTTCGCGAGTTTCGCCTGGTCGCGGACCGGCCGATGCACGTCGAGGTCGATGGCGACTACCTCGGCGAACGAGAGATTCTCACCGTCCACAGCGTCCCGGCGGCCATTCGCGTCATCTGCTGACCGCTGTCCGGTTCTAGTGTGACAAACCGCACACCCGGAGCCGGGCAAACCGCATCAGGGTCGCTTGCGCTCGTCCGAACGGCGTTCTAACGTCAGTCCTGAAGTGCTGGACGTAGCCCGGACGAGCCACTAGCGTCCGGGACGCGCCCCGATCTTGAAATCGAAGATCGGTGCAGTAGGCAGTAGTTCGTGAAAGAGATCACAAGCAAGTACTGATCGGTAACTAGAGCTAGGCCCAGCAAGCCCTGGCCCCGACGAAAGGGTTGACAGCATGGACTGGCGTCACCTCGCCGCCTGTCGCGACGAAGACCCGGAGCTGTTCTTCCCGATCGGCACGACCGGCCCCGCGCTCCTCCAGATCGAAGACGCGAAAGCGGTCTGCCGGCACTGCGACGTGATCGACGACTGCCTGTCCTGGGCGCTCGAGAGCGGCCAGGAGACCGGCGTCTGGGGCGGCACCTCGGAGGACGAGCGCCGCGCTCTGCAGCACCGCCGCGTCCGCGCAACACTGCACTCCGCGTAGCGCCCTGGCCTGACGGCCGTGGCTGAGCGCTACATCCGACCGCCGCTCGTCGCAAGCGAGCCGCCGTCCCCCGCCGCCGCTCGCTGGCGCTTTCGCCTCGTGGTCGGGCTGATCTTTCTCGTGCTGATCGGTGGGCTGGCGGTCCTGCTCTTCACCGTGCTGCTGACCAACAACGAGGGCAACCCCGGCATCAACCCCCAAGGCCTGTCAATGGTCAGCTCCGGGGCTTGAGCACGACGGTGGCGACCGTCCCGTGCGGTTGCGCCGGAGCAAGCGTCAGGGTGCCGCCGAGCTCGGTCTCCACCAGCGTTCGCACGATCTGAAGGCCTAGCCGCTCGGAGCCGTCGATGCTGAAGTCCGGCGGCAGGCCGTCGCCGTGGTCGCGCACCTGCATCCGCAGCGTGTCGCCTTCGCCACGCTCGACGATCACGTCGACGCGGCCGTCGCGGGCGGGGTCCGCACCGAGACCGTGCTCGACCGCGTTCTGCAGCAACTCGGTCAGGACCATCGCGAGCGGCGTCGCCACCTCCGCCGGCAGCACGCCGAATGACCCGTCTCGGTGCAACCGCACGTCGGCCGCGGCGGACACGTCGAGGACCATGCCGGCCACATGTTCGGCGATCTGGTCGAAGTCGACCGTCTCGTCGAGGGTGCCGGAGAGCGTCTCGTGCACGACGGCGATGGAGGAGACCCGTCGTACCGACTCCTCGAGCGCCGCGCGCGCCTCCGGCAAGGCCGTGCGGCGCGCCTGAAGCCGCAACAGGGCGGCAACGGTCTGCAGGTTGTTCTTCACCCGGTGGTGGATCTCCCGGATGGTCGCGTCCTTGCCGAGGAGCTGGCGCTCGCGGCGGCGCAGCTCGGTGACGTCGTGGACGAGCACGAGCGCTCCGATGTGCCGGCGGTCGGCGCGCAGCGGGATCGCACGCAGCCGCACGGTGGCGTCGCGCGCCTCGATCTCGGCGGCGCGGGCGGCACGTCCGGCGGCCACCCGCGCGACCGGATAGTCAACCGCGGCCGCCGGGCGCGGGAGAAGCGATGCGGTCACCTCTTCGAGGCGCAACCCCTCGACATCGCCGCGGTGGCCGAGCCGGCGGTAGGCGGACAGGGCGTTGGGGCTCGCGAAACCGACCGTGCCGTCTGCCTCGAGCCGGACCAGGCCGTCGCCGACGCGTTGGGTCGCGGACCCGTCCGCTCCGGTTAGCGCGTCCTGCCAGGTGCCGTCGGTGAGCATCTGCGCGAGATCGTTGGCGCTGCGAAGGTAGGCGATCTCCAGCCGGCTGGGAGTGCGCGCGGTGGCGAGATTGGTGTCCCGCGCGATGATCGCGATGATCCGGTCGCCGTCCACGACCGGCACCGCCTCCTCACGGACCGGCACGCCTTCGACCCAGACCGGGTCGCCCTCGCGCACGATGCGTCGCTCGAGCATCGCGTGCGGCAGCTGCGGCCGGTCGGCGGCGCTGACGACCAACCCGAGCAAGTCGTCCTGGTAAGCGGTCGGCCCCGTTGTGGGACGGATCTGCGCGACCGCGACGAAACAGTCCAGCGTGACCGGCACGAACAGCAGCAGGTCGGCGAAGGAGAGGTCGGCCAGCAGCTGCCACTCGCCGACAAGACGATGGAGCAGGTCGGCGTCAGCTGTCGCAACACCGTGCTCGACCAGCAACTCATCCATCGTCGGCACGGACTCATTGTCACGGTTATGGTCGCGGGCATGACGGACAAGTTGACCGGGCACGTCGGCGACCACGCGGTGGCGGTGGCTCGGGCGCACGGCGTCGAGGTCATGTTCACGTTGTCCGGCGCGCACGTCTTTCCGTTGTACGACGGGGCTGTCAAAGCGGATCCGCCGATGCCGCTGCTCGACGTCCGGCATGAAGCGACGGCGACCTTCGCGGCTGAGGCATACGCGCGGTTGACCCGCCGCCCCGGCCTCGCGGTGCTGACCGCCGGCCCAGGCATCACCAACGGCGTCTCGGCCGTCACGACGGCGTGGATGAACGGCGTGCCGCTGCTCGTGATCGGTGGCCGCGCGCCCGCCGGCAGGTGGGGTCAGGGCAGCCTGCAGGAGCTCGACCATCCGCCGCTACTCGCGCCGATCACCAAGCACGCCGGCACGATTCCCTCCCCCGAGGTGGCTGCCAAGGAGCTCGACGAAGCCCTGCGCCTTGCGGCCTCGGCACACCGCGGACCGGTCTTTCTCGACATCCCGTTCGACGTGGTCTTCGGCAAGGCGGAGGTCGATGCGCCGGTTGCGTCACCGCCGTCGCCGAGCACGCCGGACGATTCCGACATCGCTACCGTCGCTGCTGCGCTCGACGCGGCGCTACGTCCGGTGCTCGTGCTGTCGTCCGACGTCTGGATGGACGGCGCGGAGGTCGCGGCCCGGGAGCTGGCCGAACAGGCCCGGCTGCCGGTCATCACGACCGGGCAAGGTCGGGGGATCCTGCCACGCGGCCACGAGCTGTTGGTGACACGCGCGCGTTCAGCGGCGTTCGCACAGGCGGACCTGGTGCTTGTCGCCGGCGCGCCCTTGGACTTCCGGCTCGGTTACGGACGCTTCGGCGGTCGCGACGGCGCGACGCCGGCACGCGTCGTGCACCTCGTCGACTCACCCGGCCAAGTCAGCAAGCATGCCGATCTCGCGGCCTCCGCAGCGGGCGATCTCACCAGCGTGTTCACCGGCATCCGCGCAGCGCTCTCGTCACAACCCGATCGCGGCGAATGGTTGGCGACGCTTCGAGGCGTGGCTCGGGAGGCGGAAGCGGCCGATGCCGCGATGCTCGACGCGACGGCGACGCCGATCCACCCGGCACGCATCTACGGCGAGCTGCGCCGTGCCCTCGACGACGACGCGATCGTCATCGGCGATGGTGGCGACTTCGTCTCGTTCGCGGGCCGTTTCATCGAGCCGGCCAAGCCCGGACGTTGGCTCGACCCAGGACCTTACGGCTGTCTGGGCACCGGGCTTGGCTATGCCATCGCAGCCCGCCTCGCAGATCCCAGCGCGCAGATCGTGCTGTTGCTCGGCGACGGAGCCGCCGGGTTCTCGCTGATGGATGTCGACAGCCTGGTCCGGCACAAGCTGCCGGTGGTGATGGTCGTCGGCAACAACGGCATCTGGGCACTCGAGAAAGGTCCGATGCAGATGCTCTACGGCTATGACGTCGCCGCCGAGCTGGCGCCGGAAACCCGTTACGACGAGGTCGTGCGCGCCCTCGGCGGTGCGGGCGAGATGGTGACCGACCCGTCGCAGATCGGCCCGGCACTGAAGCGAGGATTCGACTCGAGGGTGCCGTATCTCGTCAACGTCATCACCGATCCCGCCGTCGCCTATCCGCGATCGACCTTCGGCGTGTAGCGCGAGCGCTCGACGACAACCCGGACGACGACGCCGCTCGCAATCCGCGTGTCCGCTTCGTAGACCTCGACGTCGAATCTCAGCCGTTTGCCGTCGACCTCGGCGAGTGCCGCGCGTGCCGTCACCGTCGCGCCGACGTACGACGGGCGTAAGTGGTCGAGCTCGACCCGCACGCCAACCGTCGTCTCGTCTTCTGCGAGCGCGTCAGCGATCGCCAGCACTGTCGCTTGTTCGCAGAGAGCGACGAGTCGCGGCGTCGCGAGAACTTCGACATCACCGCTGCCGATTGCTGCCGCCGTGTCCCTCGGGGTCACGACCAACGGCACTGTCGCCTCTGCTCCGAACTGCACGTCGCCGACGCTAGTGGGTCAGGCAGCTCCGGCGTTCATTCGTGGCGGCGCACGGCATTGCGCTCGTAGCGGCTGACAACCGTCTTGGCGCCGCCTGCGTTTCGTCCGCCGGGCGGCCCGCTGACCGTGGCATCTCCGTGATGCCTGAAGCCGCGGGAGGTGTAGTAGGCGCGCAGGGCAGCGTTTGACGCGACGCAGTCGAGGCGGAGGCATCTGCGGTCGCGCGCGCAGACCTGCTCGTCTGCCCACGCCAGCAGCCACTCGCCCACGCCGGGAGCCGCACCAGTGCGCGCCAGCCGATGCACATAGCCGGCGAGGTCGTCGTCCGGCCACAGCGGATCGCTCCAGCCGATGGTGACCGTCGCGATGGGCACGTGGCCGCGCCAAGCAAGCCACGTCCTGCCAGCCTCGATGTCAGGCAAGACCCAAGACGGCTGGAAGGCTTGCGGCCACTGCCGGATGGCTCGTGCTCGCAGCCGGGCCGCTGCATCGTCGAGCACACCCAGAACCTGCGTTGTTTCGGCGACGGTCGCGACTCTCAACTCGACCTCGTCGCGAAAGAGCACTACACCGCGCCGAAGCTCGCGACGAAGGCCTCCTGCTCCGACGTCTCCACCGCCTTGGGGCAATACGTCGCGCGAACCCACGACGTCGCATCCGAAGGATCGACCCCGGCGAGAACAGCGAAGCAGGCCAGCGCAACGCCGGTCCGTCCATGACCGCCCCAACAACCGATCTCGACGACTGCGCCGGCACGCGCGCGGACGAGTGCGGCCGCCAGCTGGTCGCGGAAGCCTCCCGGATCGGTCGGCAGACCGAAGTCAGGCCACGCCACGAGGTCGTGCGGCCACGGTGGCTGCCACCGCGGATCGAAATAGAGCCCGTACGCCGGCATCACGTCGCGTTGGTAAGGCTGGCGATCGTCGAAGGTCGCGGCCGTCACCTCGGCACCGCCCGGCAACGCAACCACATCGCGGTGCACGTGCATATCGAAGCGTTGATGCCCAGCCACGAGCGCACCCTAGTCGGACTTAAGGTGATGGGACGTGACCCAAGGACCCGTCTACCTCGTTCGGCACGGCGACACGGACTGGACGTCCGTCGACGACGGCTACTTCCGAGGACACGGAAACGACTTCGCCCCGCTGACCGAGGCGGGTAGGCAGGAAGCGCAGGTCGCTGCGGAAACGTTGGCCTCCGTCGGCGCAGGCACGTTGTGGTGCTCGCCGATGACGCGCGCCCTGCAGACAGCGGCCATCATCGGCGTGCGAACGTCGCTGATGCATGACGTCGAGCTGGACCTCCGGGAGTGGAGCCCATCGAGGAAGCAACAGTGGACGCGAGCCGAAGACGCCGTCGAGGCAGCCCGCGAGATGTGGCGGCATGACGGAGAGTGGCCGACAGGTGAGACACGAGACTGGGAGCCGGTCTCGTCGGTGCGACGACGAGTCCTAAGCGTGCTCAGTCGCCACCGATGCGAACAGCCGGTCATCGCCGTGACTCACGGGGTCGTCATCGAGAGCATTCTCGGTCGCGTCGCCAACACCGGCGAGATCTGCACATGGGACTGGTCGCCCACCTGGCTCGAGCGCTGGCCGAACGCCGCCAGTGAGGCGGTTGATCTATGAATGACGACCATCCCGGGCGAGCCCGCCATGAACTGAGCGCGAACGAGTGGCGCGCGGTCGAAGCGATCCGCGCCGGACTCGATCCAACTGTGGCCGCCTCAGCCGAGACGATGGAAGAGGTCGACTTTCGTCGTTCGTTGGCGAGCGCCGCCGAGAAGCTACGCGTGATCTCTTTGCTGCCTTCTGTGCACAACGCCTCGACGTCGAAGCACCTGCAGATTCCGCAAGTCTCACCCTGTCCCTATTGCGAAAACTTCGCCGGAAGATATTCGCAGCGGTCGGGTCCACCAGCGACTGTCTACGAGGACGACGTCGTCCACGCGTTTCTCGCACCAGCGCCCCTCGGCGCTATGCCGGGGCACACCCTGGTCACGACCCGACGACACGCAGAGACAATCTTCGATCTGAGCGCGGCCGAGGCAGCTGCTCTAGCCGTGACCGTCGTACAGACGGCGCGCGCCATCCGGGCGGCGCTGGATCCACCCGGGCTCTTGGTGCAACAGAACAACGGTTTGGCCGCCTTTCAAACCGTGCCTCATGTGCACTTTCACGTGATCCCGAAGATCGTCGGACCGTTCCCGCCTGCTGAGGTTGCGACGATCACACGCCACGAAGAACGTGTCGCAGTCGCCAACCTGATCCGTGCGCATTGGGCCTAGACGACCGACAGCCCAACCCTGGCGACGGTGAGAATCTTGCCCCACGTTGCGCGGAACGTGCCGGCATGGTCGCGTTGCTGTTGTTCTTCGAGCCACGCTCGGCGTAGATGGGCGCTGAGGGCTCCGGCGTCGACGCCGCGTTGCGTGACGACGTCGGCGTGGATGGGCAGAGCTTCGAGGGTGTAGCCGAACGACATCTCGGTCACGATGTCATCGATCACACAGCCCCGTGATCGCAGCATGTCCGCCACGTCGGTGCCAATGGTTGGGTGGCGCGCCGCCGCGAACTGCGCCGGGAGCGATCCGTCGGGGACCACCTCGCTTTCGACCCGCAGCAAGGTCCAGTCCGGCTCGAAGACAAGCAGCAAACCCCCGGGTCGCACGACGCGCATAACCTCGTCGAGCACCGCGTCCGGATCGGCCACATGCTGAAGCACTCGCTCCATCCGGACGCCGACAAAGGCATCCGAGACAAACGGCAGCTTGGCCCCGTCACCGCGAACGACGGCGTGACCGGTGACCTTGGCTCTGGCCAGAGCCTGTGCACTGCTGTCCAAGCCCACCGGACGAACGCCCGAGCGAGCCAGTCGCATCAGGTCATGTCCGACCCCGCAGCCGAGATCCAGCACGGGCTGCCCCGCGGCGTGCAACTGCGCGGTCACAGCCATGTAGGCCTTGATCGCCGACAGGCCACGGTCGGTGTCGTCGAGATAAGCCAACAGCGCAGTGGCGTTGCTGCTCGCGTCCAGATCGGAGAAGGCAGACATCGGGACTCCCGCATTGGGCCCAGGCGGTCGACCCAACCTTGTCCGCTCCGTCGTGGTGACCCACGTTTGGTCCGCCAGTCGCGCCTGGTCGAATTGTAGCCAGGCGAACACATCGCAGTCACTGACGACGTAGAAGACTTGCTCACATGGTGTCTCGGGCATTTCCTGTCGCTTACTCCGCAGACGTTGATCGCGCGGCTTGGTTCTGGGAGCTGCTCGGCTTCCAGCGGTTTTCGAACTGCCTCGCGAAGAGGGCGGCCTCGGATATGTCGGCCTCAGGTGCGGCAGCGCGGAACTGGCCGTCACCCATTGGGACTGGGCGCGTGACCGATCGCCTCGCCGACAGCGGCGTGCTTATTTTGCGGTCGCCCGAGGAGATGCCTTGGGGCGAGCGGATCGCAAGCGTCCTCGACGCAGACGGCAATCCGGTCGCTCTTTGCGCCGAGAAGATCTAGCCGCGGTCGGAACAGCAGGCGGTCGCGCCTTGTCCGGTGCTATGGATCAGCACGTCACCTGTGCATGATGGGATTCGCGGTCGTGCGGTCACCACAAGCCAGCAAGCGAGTGCTCGTCATCGGCGCGACCGGTCGCATCGGCAGCGGCGTCGTCGCGCACTTGCTCCAGGCCGGCATCTCGGTCCGCGCACTGACACGACGACCTGAAGCTGTCGCCACGCTGCCCTCAGGGGTCGAAGGCGTCGTCGGCGACCTGACGGTGCCGGAGTCGCTCGACGCCGCCCTCGAAGGAGTCGATGCCGTCTTCCTCGTCTGGACGGCGCCGCCGGCCACGGTGCCGGCGGTGGTCGAGCGACTTGCCGCACAGGCGAGCCGCGTCGTTTTTCTGTCGTCACCGCACCAGACGCCGCACCCCTTCTTCCGGCAGCCGAATCCGATGGCCGTGCTCCACGCCGACATCGAGCGCGTGCTGCTGGAGTCCGGAGTCGAGACAACATTCATCCGGCCGGGGATGTTCGCGTCGAATGTTGTCGCGTGGTGGGCGCCCGCGATTCGTGGCGACCGTCCGATCCGATGGCCGTACGCCGATGCCGAGACGGCGCCGGTCGACGATCGTGACGTCGCGGCCGTGGCGGCACGAACGCTGAGCGAGGACAGCCACGCCGGCGGCGACTACGTGCTCACCGGACCCGAGGCGCTCACGCAGGCCGAGCAGGTGCGCATCATCGGGAAGGTGCTCCGGCGCGACGTCAGGTTCGTAGAGCTGACGCCGGACGAGTTCCGCACCGAGACCGAGGGCGGCTGGCCGCGACCCGTCGTGGACATGCTGCTCACAGCGTGGGCCGCGACGATAGGGACGCCGGCGTACGTGACCGACACGATCTCCGGGATCCTCGGCTCACCACCCCGGACCTTCGCCCAATGGGTGGCAGATAATGCCGCTGCGTTTGAGTGATGATGGGCCCGTGAAGGTTGCCCCCCGTCATCCCTTGAACACCCACTTCGATTGGTCGCCGGCTGCCGACAAGCGCCGCATCGTGACCGACGAACAGGCGCGACAGTGGAACGACCACGGTTACTTCCTCTTGCCTCGCGCGATCGACCTGGATCAGCTGGCAGCGGTGCGAGCTGCGATCGATCCGCTCGAGGCGCAGATGACCAAGCAGCTGCGCAGCCGCGGCGGCAAAGTGTCGATCTCTGACGCGGACGCGATCACCTTTACGACGCACCTCGTGAAGCGATCGGGGCTGCTGCGCGCCTTCGCTTCTGGCGAACCGTTCACGAGCCTGTGCCATGACCTCGTCGGTCCGGACGTGCGCCTCTACTGGGATCAATCGGTCTACAAGAAGCCCGAACCGAGTCGCGAGTTTCCCTGGCACCAGGACAACGGCTACACGTTCATCGAGCCGCAGCAATACCTCACCTGCTGGGTGCCGCTGGTGGACGCGACGGTCGACAACGGCTGCCCGTGGGTCATGCCTGGCCTGCAGCGGCAGGGAACGCTCGAACACTGGTGGACGCCGGTCGGCTACCAGTGTGTTGAAGATGCGGAAGGCGCGATCCCGGTCGAGGCCAGAGCCGGTGACGTCGTTGTCTTCTCCTCCCTCACCCCGCATCGCACCGGGCCGAACCTCTCCGACGGCGTGCGCAAGGCTTACATCCTTCAGTACGCACCGGACGGCGCAGTCGTGGCCGAGGCCGACGGCAGCGCCTCGTCGGGTCGGCAGGACGACCCTGACCGCCAGTTCCTCGTCTTGCGAGCAGGCCAAAGCTAGGCACGCACCAGGTCGCGGGTGAAGGCGATCGAGCCGAGGTCGAGGGCAGTCGGTCGTCCGGCGGCGTCTCGGGCGACTTGCAGGATCTCGCCGTTGGTGTATCCCGGAGTGGTCGCGATCCAGGTGTCGTCACCCTCCGGCCGGAAACGCACTACCAACCCTGCGGCGCCCACGCGGGCAAGCTCGAGCTCGTTGTCGCCGAGCAGCCGCAGTGTGAACGGCAACGCGCCGCGGTACCAGATCCCGGTCAGCTCCAGCAGCTCCGGAGCCTCCGGAGAACCTGTCCAGACGGCAGGCATTCGCGGCTCTCGATCGGCGACGATGCGAAGCAGGTCCACGGCGAGCGGCACGATCGCCGGTGACAGCGTCGAGTTGGCGAAAGTCACTGCGGACAGGCCCTGCGCCGGGTCGGTGAGCAACGACGCGACGAATCCGGGCATTGAGCCGTGATGCCCATACAAGGTCGTCGAGCCGTTGCGTTGACCCATGACGCCGTAGCCGTAGGAGAGGTTGGGATCCGGCTCGCCCGAGGCCGACTCACGCATCTCCGCGATCGTGTCCGCGGCGACAACGTCAGCACAACGGCCGTGCAGAACGTCGCCGAAGCGGATCAGGTCCGCCGCGGTCGACCACAACTGGCCGGCGGGTGCCATGAGCCCCGTATCGGTCAGGGGCTCGGACAGCAGCATGTCGGCCCATGGATGAACGGACCAGCCCAGCGCATGCGGTGCTTGCGGCAGCAGGGTTGTCCGCGACATTGCCAGCGGTGCAAGGACGTCGGTGCGGAGCACGTCGTACCAATGCTGACCGCGAAGCTGTCCGACGATCGCCCCGAGCACGGCGTAGCCGGTGTTGGAGTAGTGCCAACGGCGGCCCGCCGGATGACGGAAGGGGTCGGCCCAGAAGAGGTCGTTGTGTGCGGGCCGGAAGTCACCGGACGACCCCTCCCACCACGGTGGCGGAGTCTCGGTCGCGAGGCCCGACGTGTGCGACAACAGCTGCGCGATCGTCGCCCCGCCGACAGCCGATCCGGTGAGGTGCTGCTCGACCGTGTCGGTCAGACGCAGCCGGCCTTCGTCGCGCAACCGCATGACCAGCACAGCGACGAACGTCTTCGAGATCGAGCCGATCCGATATTGCGTGTCCGGCGTCGGCGGGCCGCTGCCGGTGTCCCCGCGCCCGCCGCTCCAAAGCATCTCGCCGTCACGGGCCACCGCCGCAAGGACCGACGGCAGTCGCTCGTCCGCTTGCGCGGCGGCAACGCGGTGCAGCAGTTCGCGAAACGTGTCGGACATCAAAATTCCCCGTTGGCTGGTCGGGCCTCACCGTAGTCTCGCCCGGTGCGGCGACTGGTGGAGCTGGTGGCGCCGGCACGTCTCGGATCACCGTTCCGATGGTTGCTCGCCTCCTCTTGGGTATCCAACCTGGGAGACGGTTTCGCGCTCGCGGCCAGCCCCCTTCTCGTCGCCTCGCAAACACGGAGTCCGACGCTGGTGGCATTGGCGACACTGCTCGTGCAGCTGCCCTGGCTCCTCTTCGGTCTGATCGCCGGTGGGCTCGCGGATCGGCTGAACCGCCGCACCATGGTCGTCGCCGTCGACCTTCTTCGGGCCGCAATGCTGGTCGTGCTCGGCGCCGCGATCCTCGATCACTGGGTCAACATCGGCCTGGTGCTGGTGATCGTTTTCCTGATGGGCACCGCCGAAGTCTTCGCCAACACCGCATCCGGCACGTTGGCACCGATGCTGGTCGACCGCGACGACCTTGCCATCGCCAACGCGCGCCTGCAAACCGGTTTCGTCACCGTCAGCCAGCTGGCCGGACCGCCGATCGGCGCGACGTTGTTCGCAGCGGGGATGGCAGTGCCATTCCTCGGTCAGGCATTCCTCGTTGCCGCAGGCGCCGTGCTCATGACAAAGATGTCGGTTACGCAAGCGCCGGCAAAGCCGCTCAACACTCGTGAGCTGCGGTCGGACATCGGTGCCGGCTTTCGCTGGGTCGTCGGGCATGCCGCTGTTCGCACGCTCGTGCTGACGATTCTCATCTTCAACGTGACGTTCGGCGCTGCGTGGTCGGTGCTCGTTCTCTACGCTCGCGACCGGCTGGGCATGGGCGCGATCGGCTTCGGGCTGCTGACGACCGCCGCGGCCGTCGGCGGCATCGGTGGCACATTGATGTACGGCGCCATCACCCGTCGCGTCTCCTTGGGCAACCTCATGCGTGTCGGTCTCATCCTGGAGACGGTGACCCACCTCGCCCTCGCCCTCAACACCTCGCCGAGGATCGCGATCGTCATCTTCGTGGTCTTCGGCGCGCACGCGCTGATCTGGGGCACGACATCAGTCACCATCCGCCAACGGGCCGTGCCGACAACGCTGCAAGGGCGAGTCAACAGCGTCAACAACGTCGCGAGCTTCGGCGGGATCGTCGTTGGGGCAGCGATCGGTGGTCCGATCGCGAGCGCTTGGGGCCTCACGGCTCCGTTCTGGTTTGCGTTCGTCGGCTCCGGCATCTTCGTTGTGCTGATCTGGCGTCAGCTCACGCACGTCGCGCACACCGACGCAAGTCCTCAGTCTGCGTGACGGCCTCCCTGCCGCCAGAGGTAAAGGCCGATTGAGCTCTGACGTTCGCTGAACACGCCTTCCGGCGATGCGGTTACAAGCATTGCGCGAAGGTCGCCGACGAAGTCGTCGAGGCGGTCACCGAACAGATGCGGCGCCGCGCTCGAGAGCGACAACACCGACGAGACGACCTGGTCGACGGTGCGCACGTGCACTTCACCACCATCGACGTCGACGCGCTCCGGGCCGACGAAGCCGGCTGCGCGATAGATGTCGTCCTCGCCGCCCGGCGTCTCGCCGCCGATGACGGTCACCTGCCCGGCGCGGCGATGCGGACCGAGGTAGGCCTTGACGAGCTCGCTGATCTCGTCGCGAGGCGGCGAGGGATGTGGCAAGTTGGATGCCGCTGGATCGCCTTCGTGGGTGTTGGCCCCCACGTGCACGAGCCAGCCGTCGTCGCGGAGCCAACGGCCGACACTCGCCGCGACGATCGGACGGTCCATCCAGTGAAACGACTGCGCCAGCGTGACCACGTCGAGGGAGTCGTTGGGCAGGTCGAGGTCTTCGGCGTAGGCGTGCCGCCATTCGATGTTCGTGATGCCTCTCCGCTGCGCCTCGGCGGAAGCGACGCGCACCATGTCGGCATCGGCGTCCACGCCGAGGACGGTCCGAAAATGCGATGCCAGGAGGAGGGTCAGTGCGCCCGGACCGCAACCGAGGTCGAGCAGATGTCCGTTGCCGTCCAGGCCGAGCCGGCGTTGCAGCACGGTCGCGATCTCGGCCGGATAGGGCAGCCGTCCGGCGAGGTAATGCGAAGCGCTGCCCAGATAGAGCGAGTCATCCCAAAGCCGAGGCACGGGAGCGGAGACTACTCGTGGGCGTCGACGCCCAATGCCTGTCGCAACGCCGCCATCTCGGCCGCGTCGTCCGGATCGGGCACGATCGCCAGCGTGCGAAACTGCGCGTCGGCCTCAACGAGAAGTCGCACGGCTTCCTCATTGTCTCCGTCGACGGCCGCAAGCACGGCGTCGTCGAAGGTCAGGTAGGGACCCAGCATCGGATCGTCCACGCCTACGAGCCGCTGGCGCGACTCGGCAATCAGCTCCTTGGCCGCCTCGACATCGCCGGCATGGAGCTCGACGTAGGCAAGGTTGCGGTGCTCGAGGGCGGCCATTCGTGACTCGTCCAGCGACTCGTTGAGCGCGATGCTCTCCCGGTAAAGCGTCCGCGACTCGTCCGACCTGCCCTCCAGCCGCGCTGCCACCGCGAGCAGGTGGAGCGGCATTCGCTCGAGCCGCCGGTCGCCCGCAACTCGCGCCAGGCGCCGTCCTTCCGAGGCTCGTGCGGTCACCTCGGATAGGTCGCCGTCACGCAGGGCCACGCGGGCCAACATGCAGACCGCGTCCACCTGCGCTCCGACGTTGCTCGACTCGATGGCGTCCTGCAGGTCGGCTTCGGCGAGCTGCTTGGCAAGGGCGTTGTCGCCGCGACGAAAAGCCGTCAGCGTGTCCTGATAACCCATGACGCCTGCTTAGTGCCCGTCCGTGCACTCGAGCACCTCGCGCGCCGCGCGTTGGCCGGAGCGAATCGCGCCATCGACTGCTCCGTGCGACAGCGTTGCGGTCTCGGTGCCGGCCCAGTGCACGCGTCCCATCGGAGCCCGGATCAGGTGGCCGTGCTGGGTGAGCGCGCCCGGCGGAAGATGGGCGAACGAGCAGCCGCGGCTCCACGGTTCGTTCCACCAGGCCGTCTCCACGTACGCCGACGGCTGCGCCGCCCGTGGTCCGAAGCGCCTCGCAAGTGCGGCAAGGACCGCTTCACGCCGCTCCCCTTCAGCTGTGCGGTCGAGTGACGCCGCGACCGGCCCGAAGGTGAACGATGCCAACACCCCGGCGGACAGATCTGCCGGTGAGGCGTCGATGGTGACCTCTGACGCCGAGCCCGGCTCGGCGCTCTGCCCGGACAGCCCGTCACTGCGCCAGAACGGTTCGTCATAGACCAGCAGCGTCTTGGTCTCCTCACCGCCGACGGAGACTTTGTAGAGCGACGCACGATCGTCCGGCATGGCTGGATCGAAATCGATTTCCAGCGCCAGCGCCGGCGGCACTGCGACGATCACGTGCGGGGCAGTGACCTTGCAGCCGTCGGCCTCGACGACAGCCCCAGAACCTTGTTGCGCGATCCGTCGTACCGGTGCGTTGAGCCGCAGCTGATCACCCAGGTCGGCGGCTGTTCGAAACGCAATCTCGCCCATGCCGCCAGTGACCAGGTTCTCCTGCGCACCGCCTTCGATCGCGAACAGCTTGTCGATGCCACCATGCGCATTCGCGAGAAAGAGCAGGTGCAGCAACGACACGTCGTCCAGGTCGGTGCCCATCAGGCCCCGAAGCGCCATCTCGAAGAGTGCCCGGCCGATCGCAGTCGAGATCCGAGTGCGCGCGAACCAGGATCCAATGGTCTGCTGGTCCCAGTCGGCCGCCTTGCCGGCGAGCCAGGGTTGTTCGACCGGCACCTTCTTGGACATGCGGTTTACCCGCGACTGGGCGAGCGCGATCGTGACGAGCGCCGCCGGACTGATGTTGGGAATCAGGCCCTTGTAGCGGCGCGTCTTTCCGTCACCGATCAGCAGATGATGGCCGCCGCAGTAGGTCTTGTAGGTGGCGATGCCGACCTCGGCGGCCATTGCCAAACCGGGCCTGTGAAGCGGCGAGAACCAGGCACCACCCCGGTCGATCCGGACACCGTCGACGGTCTCGGTCCAGATGCGACCACCGACGCGGTCGCGGGCTTCCAACACGACCACCGACCGGCCCTGCTGGCTCAGCTCGCGCGCGGCGGTCAGCCCGGCGAACCCGGCTCCGACAATGCAGACGTCTGCCTCGACGCTCGTGGCGCTCATCGCCGCCCCCTTGGGTCTGCGGCGACGATAACGGGCGTCGGTTCAGGCCACCAGGCCGAGGCGGCGGAGCTCGACGGTGAGGTCGTGCGGGTTGGACGAGGCGCCCATCGCGGCGTCGAGGGTGATGACACCATCGCGGATCAGAGCAACCAGGTGCTGGTCGAAGCTCTGCATGCCGTAGAACGAGCCCTCGGTGATGAGCGAGTTGATCGTGTTGGTCTTGTCCGGGTCGGCAATCGCGTCGGCGATGCGACCGGTGTTGATGCAGACCTCCATGGCCACGCAACGACCCTCGCCGTCGGCCCGAGGCACGAGCCGCTGGCAGATGATGCCGCGTAGTGCCCCTGCGAGCGACAGTCGCACCTGCTTCTGCTCGTGCGGCGGGAAGAAGTCGATGACGCGGTTGATCGTCTCCTGCGCGTCGGTCGTGTGCAGGGTCGACATGACGAAGTGACCGGTCTCGGATGCGGCCAGCGCCGCCTTGACCGTCTCCATGTCACGCATCTCACCGACGAGGACGACGTCAGGGTCCTGCCGCATGGCGGCGCGGAGCGCGGTCGAGAAGTCATCGGTGTCGACGCGCACCTCGCGCTGGTTGATCATCGCCAGCTTGTCGAAGTGCAGGACCTCGATCGGGTCCTCGATCGTGACGACGTGCACCTCGCGGTTGGAGTTGATGTGGTCGATCATGCCGGCGAGGGTGGTCGTCTTGCCGGAGCCGGTGGGGCCGGTCACGAGGACGAGGCCGCGTGGCTCCAGCGCGAGCGTGGAGAGCACCGGGGCGAGGCCGAGCTCCTCGAGCGGGATCGCACCGACCGAGACGCGGCGGAAGACCAGGCCGGCCGAGCCGCGCGAGCGGAACGCATTGACGCGGAAGCGGCCGACACCGGGCAGGGAGTAGGCGAAGTCGGCCTCGTTGGTGCGGTCGAACTCCTCGACCAGGTCGGCCCGGAGCACCTCACGCACCATCTGCTCGGTGTCGGCGGCGGTCAGATCGCGGGTCTGGAGCTTGCGCAAGCGGCCATCGATCCGCACCCGAGGCGGCGAGCCGACCTTGCAGTGCAGGTCAGAGCCACCGCAGTCGACGAGCGCGCGCAGGAACGGCTCGATCGTGAGAGTCGAGGTCACGTCTTGTTGTTCGGCCGACGAGAGGTCCGCCTTGACCCATCCGCGAAGATCGGTGCGCCGAACAGCCCAACCGGGTCAGGAGATGACCGCGATCACGTCACCCTCTTGGACCACGTCGCCCTCGGCGACCTTCAGCTCGGAGACCGTGCCGCTGCTCTCCGTGACGACCGGGATCTCCATCTTCATGGACTCGAGGATGACGAGGGTGTCGCCCTCTTCGACGCTGTCGCCCTGGCTGACAACGACTTTCCAGACGTTGGCCACCATCTCGGCACGTACTTCCTCAGCCACCTGTTCTCCCCTGGTCGACGTCGCTCAGCGTCGCACACATCATCGCTGGTCCAGCTCGCGCTGCAGCCGCTCGGCAGTGGTTTTCCAGTGGGCTGCCTCGGCCTGCCACTTCCGGAGCTCGGCCATCAGCCCGGCGACGACCTCCTCGGTGGCCGCATCCGGGCGGCCGGGCTCGGTGCCTCGCGCGCGGCTCCGCGCGACGACGTACAAGACCAAGACGATCGCGCCGGCCGCGACGAGGACGGCGACTCCGGTGACGACCCCGGTCACCGCCCCGACCAGCGGGGCGGGCGCTTCTCGAAGAACGCGGCGATGCCTTCGGCAACGTCCTTCGTCGTCGTGAGGAGCGACAACTGGGCCTGCATGGCCTCCAGGGCGGCCGGCAGCACAGTGGTCTCGGACGCCGCCACCCAGGCGGCCTTCCCCAACCGCACCGCAACCGGCGCAGCCGCAGCGAGCTTGTCGACGTATGCCGCGACGTCGGTGTCGAAGGACTCGGCCGGCAGCACGCGTGACACGAGCCCCATCGCGTACGCCGTCGCCGCGTCGAACCGCTCTCCGGTGAGCATGTAGTCCATCGCATGCTTTGGTGACATGTGCCGGGTCAGCAGCGCGCTGACCATGAACGGCCACAGTCCTCGCTCGACCTCCGGCATGCCGAACGCAGCGGTCTCCTTGGCAAGCACCACGTCGCATCCGGCGGCCAGGCCGATGCCGCCGGCGAGGCACAGCCCTTGCACCCTCGCGACGACGGGCTTCGGGCAGGTGCGCATTGCGACGACCAGGTCCTTGAGCAGGCCGCGACCCTCGTGCTGCTCGAGTCCGGTGGCATCGTTGGCC
Organism: Mycobacteriales bacterium; assembly: GCA_035695245.1. GTDB lineage: Bacteria > Actinomycetota > Actinomycetes > JAFAQI01 > JAFAQI01 > DASSEQ01. The sequence continues at coordinate 19,694 of DASSEQ010000142.1, forward strand.
ATGACGGCAAGGTCGGCGCCGGCCGAGAAGACCCGATCGCCCGCGGACGCCACCACCACGACCGTCACGTCCTCATCGACACTTGCATCCCGTACGCCGTCGAGCAGACCCTGCAGAACGTCGCGCGAGAGGGCGTTGCGCTTCTCTTCGCGATTGATGGTGAGCCAGAGCGCGCCGCCGCGCCGCTCGGCGAGAAGGTCGGTCATCGGCGCATCTCGTCGATGAGGCCGGTGTCGTAGGCGCCGCTGACGAACCGACCGTCGGCGAGCAGCTCTTTGAAGAACGGCAAGTTGGTCTTCGGCCCCTCGATGACGAAGTCGTCGACTGCCGTGCGCGCGCGGGCGAGCGCATCCGCACGGTCGGTGCCGCGGACGCAGAGCTTTGCCAGCAGCGGGTCGTAGTGCGGGGTCACGGTGTTGCCCGCGGTGTAGCCCGCGTCGACCCGCACGCCGTCACCCTCCGGTTCCTTCCACGTGCTGATGGCGCCAGGCGACGGAAGGAATCGCTTGGGGTCCTCGGCATAGACGCGCAACTCCAAGGCATGACCGCGCACGGCGACGTTGTCGAGGTCAGCCGCCGGGGGATCGCCGGCCGCGATCCGGAGCTGCTCCTCGACGAGGTCGATGCCGGTGACCAGCTCGGTCACCGGATGCTCGACCTGAAGTCGCGTGTTCATCTCCAGGAAGACATAGGCCTGCGCGGCTGGGTCGACGAGACATTCGACGGTGCCGGCGTTGCGGTAGCCAACGGCTTCGCCGGCACGGGCTGCACCTTCGAGCATGCGCCGACGAAGCTCGTCGCTCACGCCCGGAGAGGGCGTCTCCTCGGCGACCTTCTGGTGCCTTCGCTGCACCGAGCAATCCCGCTCGCCGAGTGCGACAACGCGGCCGTCGGCGAGGCCGAGCACCTGCACCTCGACGTGCCGCGCATGTTCGACGTACCTCTCGAGCAGGATCTCGGGCGAGGAGAAGAAGCGCTCCGCCCGGGTGCGCGCCGTCTCGAACGAGGCACGCAGCTCCCCGTCGTCGTAGGCGATCCCCATGCCGATCCCGCCACCACCTGCAGACGCTTTGACCATGAGCGGGTAGCCGATCCCCCGCGCCGCCTCGACCGCGGCGTCCACGTCGGTCAACGGGTCGGGAGTGCCCGGCGCGACCGGCACGCCGGCAGCAGCCATGCGGTTGCGCGCGCGGATCTTGTCGCCCATGGCCTCGATCGCGTCCGGAGAAGGTCCGACCCAGGCGAGACCCGCATCGATCACGGCTTGGGCAAACTTGGCGCTCTCGGCGAGGAAGCCGTAGCCAGGGTGCACGGCGTCGGCGCCACTTCGCCGGGCCGCCTCCAGCACCTTCTGGACGTCGAGGTAGGACTCCGCCGGCGGCGCCGGTCCCAGCAGCACGGCTTCGTCCGCCTCGCGGACAAACGGCAGGTCGGCGTCAGCCTCGGAGTGCACGGCAATCGTGCGCAGGCCCATCGCGGCCGCGGTGCGGAGCACCCGACGCGCGATCTCGCCACGGTTCGCAACGAGCAGCGAATCGAACACGAGCAGCGACACTAGTGCCATGGGTCTGGCGGTGGTCGTGCTGGTCCTGGCCGCCGTCCTCGCGGTGACGGTCGGCGGGCGCTGGCACCGCCTCGGCCGCCTGCCGCTGCGGGACCGCCGCCTGGTGGTCGCAGCGGTCGCCGCACAGGTCGGCGGCGCGATCTTCGGGTTGCTCGACGCCGCTGACGCCAAGTCGTCGTACGTCGTCGGGCTCGCCGTGTCTGCAGCGCTGGCCCTCGCCTTCTGCGCCCGCAACCTACGAGTGCCCGGCGTCGCGCTCGTGACCGCAGGCCTGGTCGGCAACGCCGTGGTCGTGGCGGCGAACGGCGCGATGCCGGTGTCGATCGACGCGGCGTATCACGCACGCGTCCCGATCGCGGCGATCGCCGCGGGCACCGACGCGCGGCACACGATCGCCGGCATCGGCACGCACCTGCGTGCGCTCGGTGACGTGATCCCGGTGCCGCTGCCCCTGCGTCCCGAGGTGGTCAGTCCCGGCGACGTGCTCATCGCGGCAGGCCTGGCCGAACTGCTCGTGCTCGGCATGATGGGATGGCAGGCAGGTCGACGCACTACTCGACGAAGGAGTCCTCATGGCGAAGAAGGCGCGCAAGCGTCGCGCACGTAAGAACAAGAAGGCCAACCACGGCCGCCGCCCCAACGCCTAGCGCGCCTGATCGAGGAACTTGTCAGCCTGCAGTGACCCCAGGGGGTCAGGTGGCGCTGACAAGTAGGGGCTAGGGCGAGCCGTGGCGGTGCTGCCAGGCTTCCCACGCGCTCGTGACCATGTCGTCGAGGTCATAACGGGCAGTCCAGCCGAGCTCGGTCTTGATGCGCTCGGAGCTCGCGACGATGCGCGCCGGGTCCCCGGGCCGCCGGTCGACGACGACGGGCTCGAGGTCGATGCCCGTGACGTCCGCGACGGTCTTGATCACCTCGCGGACGCTGGAGCCTTCGCCGCGGCCGATGTTGAAGACCCGGTACGCCGCATCCGAACCACCGTGCGCCAGATCCTGTAGCGCGGCCACATGCGCGTCGGCGATGTCGGCGACATGGACGTAGTCGCGGATGCACGTGCCGTCGGGTGTCGGGTAGTCAGCACCGAAGATGCGCGGCGGTTGGCCGACGACGATTCGCTCGAACACCATCGGGATCAGGTTGTAGATGCCGGGGTCGCCGAGCTCCGGACGCACCGCACCGGCAACGTTGAAGTAGCGAAGCGCGATCACCCGCAGTCCGGTCGACGCAGCGACGTCACGGGTCAGCCATTCGCAGACGAGCTTGGTGCGGCCGTAGGGACTCACTGGGTCCTGGGGCGCATCCTCGGTGACGACATCAACATCCGGCGTGCCGTAGGTCGCGCAGCTGGACGAGAAGACGAACGACTCGACACCGACGTCGCGCGCGGCAGCGAGCAGCTCGATCATTCCGCCGACGTTCTCGCGGTAGTACTTCAGCGGCTCGAAGACCGACTCACCGGGCTGCTTCTTCGCGGCGATGTGAATGATGCCGCGCACCTGATGCTCCGCGAGTGTCCGGCGCAGAAGGTCACCGTCGAGGAGGGAACCTTCGACGACAACAGCATCACCGGTGCGACCGCGCTCGCCGGTAGAAAAGTCGTCGAGGACGACGACCGGTTCGTCCAGTCGTTGCAGCGCATCCACGACATGCGCGCCGATATAACCCGCGCCGCCGGTGACCAGCCAGCTCATTCAGGCCCCCGCGGGCGTGGGCCCGCTCACTCAGCTCTGTATTCGACCGTGCCGAGCTCGACCCGCACTTGCTGCAGTCGCACGACCAACCGCTCGCGAAGCCCCTCCGGTGCGATGTCGCCACCACAGCAGCGCGCAACCAGAGCCTTCAGGTCCTGCTCCAAGCCGTACTTGCGCAGGCAGGGCGCACACTCGTCGAGGTGCTGTCGCACTTGCGCCCGTGCGTCGTCGTTGAGCTCTTCCTCATCGAGGTAGTAGTAGACCTTCTCGATGACCTCGGAGCAGTCGACGTCGTGAGGGCTGCCGCAGCTCATAGCTGATCACTCACTCTGGGGCCTCGCTATCGGCCAGGGCGTCAGAACGGATGAAACCACGATCCAGGGCATACTGCGTCAACGCTTCGCGAAGAGCCCTGCGACCGCGGTGCAAACGGGACATGACTGTGCCGATCGGCGTGCCCATGATGTCGGCGATCTCCTTGTAGGAGAAGCCCTCCACGTCGGCGAGGTAGACCGCCATGCGGAAGTCATCGGGCAGCGACTGCAGCGCCTGTTTCACATCGGAGTCGGGCAGATGATCGAGCGCTTCCATCTCCGCCGACCGCAAGCCGGTCGAGGTGTGCGCCTCGGCCTGGGCAAGCTGCCAGTCCTCGATGTCCTCACCGGCACCGGCTTGATGCGGCTCGCGCTGCTTCTTCCGGTAGTTGTTGATGAACGTGTTGGTGAGGATGCGGTAGAGCCACGCCTTGAGATTCGTGCCTTCCTCGAACTGGTGGAAAGCAGCGAACGCCTTGACGAACGTCTCTTGCACGAGGTCTTCGGCGTCGGACGGGTTGCGGGTCATGCGCAACGCAGCCGAGTAGAGCTGGTCGAGAAACGGCAGCGCAGTGCGCTCGAAACGCGCGCTCCGCTGTTCCAGCGTCTCCTCGACCATGTCGCCGCATGCTAGCGGCCGGTCGAGCAGCGCTCCGACAGCGTTCACAAAGCAGGGAACGCGGGCGGCTTGCCTAGGATTCCCTTGTGGCCGCGACCCAGCACTCCCCCGCGGTGGAGGACTACCTCGAGACGATCTACGAGCTCGAGGAGTCGGGCGTGCCCGTCATGCGCGCCCGCCTGGTCGAACGGCTCGGCATCTCCGCTCCGACCGTCTCGGAAACGGTTGCTCGACTGCAACGAGAGGGTTACCTCGCCCTAGACGAGCAACGGGTGGTTCGGCTGACGGATCTCGGCCGGCACGCAGCGACCGGCGTCATGCGAAGGCACCGGCTGGCCGAGCGCTTGCTGGTCGACGTGCTCCAGGTGCCGTGGCACCAGGTGCACGAGGAGGCCCACCGGCTCGAGCACGCGATCAGTCCGACGCTGGAGCCCTACCTCGTCAAAGCCCTGGGCGACCCGGGCAGCTGCCCGCACGGCAACCCGATCCCGGGTTCGGCCAACGTCGTCGACCTCTCCGACCAGGTGCCGCTGTCGACGCTGCAGCCGGGCGAGCGCGCCGTCGTACGACGGATCGACGAAGAGGTCGAGGCGCAGCCGGCGGCCATGGTCGCGCTCGAGCAAGGGTCGGTCATGCCCGGCTACTCGATCGAGGTCCTCGCGGTCGAGACCGACGCCGTGCGGCTTGCGAGCGACACTGGTCCGGTCGAGCTGCCGACCGGTGTGGCGGCCAAGCTCTACGTCACGCGTTAGCCCGCGAACCGCGAGAGCCACGCAGCAACCAGCGCGCCCACCTCGGCCGCAGCCGCCCGGAGCGCGTGGTCACCTCGCACCCCGACGACCTCGGGCCCGGCCGGCACTTCGGCGCGCAGCTCGTCCGGGCCGCCGAACGGGTCACGTTCGCCCTGGACGACGAGGACGGGTACGCCGACAGCTGCCAGCTCCGCCGCCCGGGACTGCTCCGGCCGCTGTGGCGGGCGCAACGGAAAGGCCAGACAAACCGCGCCGGCAGCTCCGGTCGCCACCGCCGTCCGGCACGCGATCCGCGCACCGCTGCTGCGCCCACCGACGACCAGCGGACCGGCGTGATCGGCGCGCAGCGCAGCGACGATCTCGGTCCAGGCCGCGTCCAGCTGCGGAGCCGGCCCCTGGGCGCGGCGGCCGCCCACGCGGTAGGGCTGCTCGACCAGAGCGACCGTCCAGCCCGCCTCCACCGACGCGGCTCGCACCGCCTGCAGGTCGGGCGCGGTGATGTTCCCGCCCGCGCCATGGCCGAGGCAGAGCAACCCGGCGACCGGGGCAGTGGGCCCGCCACCGGCAAGATGCACCCGGCCCTCGCCGGCGGAGGTCGGCACGCTCACGACGATGTCCGCCACTGCACCCTTCCGACCCTCCTGGGTAAAATTGGGCGATGTCGTCCGTGCGCCCGCTGAGCTTCGCGGGCGCAGCAGGACCAAGCGACGACCTGCTCTACCAGGCCTTCTTGGCCGAGGTGGCCCGGGTGCAGCTCGCGACCTGGCTGCCGTCGAAGCCGCGCCTCGTGCTCGACCTCTCCTTGCATTGTGGCCAGGTCTCGGGGGCGCAGCTCGTCGGGCTGATGGTCGACCGCGGCCATACCGTCATCCATGCCGCCCCGACGGCGCCTCGCCCGCAGCTGCCGGGCCCGGTGAGCCGGGTCGGGCGGCTCGTGACGGTCCGCGCAGAAGCACGGCGGCTCGACTGGCTGGCGGACGAGTCCGTCGACGTCGTGGTCGCCGAAGGCGGGATGCTCTCCGAGGCGCTCGCGGCCGAGCTCACCGTCGACGATCTGCATCGCGTCCTTCGGCCGGGTGGGCGGCTGCTCCTCTGCGTCGACAGCCTCGTGAGCGGGTTGGCCCGGCTCGCCGACCAGGGGTGCTGGGCGGAGCTCGCCGACGTGCCTGCGGCTGACGTCGTGCTGGTTCCCGGCGCCGACGGCAACGTGTCGCGCTGCTTCTGGCCGGAGGAGCTTTCCGGCATGCTCCGCGACGTCGACTTCGAGGTCGAGTGGATCCGGCCGCGTTCGGTTCTGTCGGAACAGACCGTCGTCCGCGCCTTGCGGGTCGACTCGGACCAGCTGGAGTCGTTGGTCGCCACGGAGGTGGCACTCAGCCGAAGGCGGCAGGGGGAGTCGATCGGCGCGCAGCTCGTCGCAAGCGCGCGTCGGGCTGGCTGACGCAGCGCCGGCTGACGCAGCGGCTGCCGGGCTCAGCGCCGCGCTTCGACCTTCTGCTGGCAGTCGACGCAGCGCTCGGCTTCCGGCCGGGCCTCCAGGCGCTCGTCCGGCAGATCCTTGCCGCAGTCGACGCACTGCCCGTAGCTGCCGGCGTCGAGTCGGGACAGCGCTGACTTGACGCGCTCCTGCTGGGCGAGCAGCACCTCGAGGCTTGCCTCCTCGCGGTCGGCGTCGGCGAGGTTGGTGCCGCTGTCAGCCGGGTGCTGGTCGAAGGACGAAAGTTCACCGGTGTCCCGGTCGGCGTCGCGCTGCAAGACCGCAGCCGAACGCTGCAGCTCTGCGAGCAGCTCCTCGAGCCGGGCACGCGCCACCTTGTCGTCCACCAGCACCTCGCTCTCTCGATCCGCGGTGTTGATCAGCCCTGTACCCCTAGGGACACTAGTCTGCACGCCATGCGCCGCGTCGCGCTCGCAGCCGCCTGCGCTGCCGTGCTCGCGCCTGGTCTGAGCATGGTCTCGGTTGCCGCGCTTGCCGCCACGGGCGCAACACCGGCAGCCAAGAGCCCGGCAGCCAAGAGCAGGGGCATCGCGCTCAACACGCCGGTTCGTGACGTCGACCCGTTGGCGGGCTCGATCAACTTCGGCCTGCGCAAGGACCGGCTGCTCAAGTCGGTCGTGCCCGGACCGGTCGACAACACCGAGCTGATCACCGCAGAGCTGGGGCCGAGCGGCGCGCCGGCCGTTGTCACCGACCTTCAGCAGATGGTCATCACCAAGCCCGGCAACTACATCATTCGTGAGCTCGGCCCGGCGCGCAAAGCCGTCGGTCTCGGCGACACGGTCCCGCCGGTGCTCGAGCTCGGCCAGGTCGTCTGGCAGGGGTTCTCGCCGAACACCCGAACCCTGCGCGCTCTGCTGACGTTGGACCCGGCGATCGAGCAGCAGCGACTCCCGATGTCGGTGACGCTGCGCTTCCGCGACGCCAGCGGCCACGTCCGCGCCATGCGCCCCGGTGGTGAAGCGCCGGCCGACGGCACGCTCGAGGTGACGCTGACCAACCAGACCGCGAGCCCACGGGTAGTCCTTCTCGGTCGGGCCGAGCCGGGCCCACTTTCGGCCGCGCTGCAAAAGCTCTACGTCGCCGCCCAAGCGCCGTCGGCCGCACTTCCGCCGTACGCCGGTGCAGGGCTGCCGACGCAGGTGCCCGGGCAAGTGGTGAGCGGCGAGCAGTTCCCGGCCGTGACGCCGCTTCGGGTCACCGGCACTCTGGCCGTCAAGGAGGCGACCACCAGTCCCGTGCAGGGGCCGGGCACAACGCCGACCGCCAACGGCGCGCAGCTCGCCGGGACGCTCGACGGCGGCGCGACTTTCGAGGTCACCATGCACTCCGGTCAGCACCTCGTCGCCGATCTCGACGTGCGCCCGTGGCTGGACCCGCGCGAGTTGGCACCGCCCGCGACAGCGACATGGCCGCAATGGGTGAGGTCGCACCCGAGCGCCGCCGACATCGCCGCCGCTACCAGGACGTTGACCGAGAACGCCGCCGCGGCGGCACGTGCCGCGGAATACAGCCCCTATCTGCAGGCCGACACCCCCGGACCTGACCTGTCGTCGTTCCACTACGTCGTCGCACCGAAGGCAGCAACGCCGCGCGCCGGCGTGGAGATCCGGGCCAAGCCGCTCGGCATCACTGCCGCGGCCATCGCCCTCGTCGCCATCGCCGGCAACGCGGCGCTGTTGTGGCGCGAGCTCTAAGACGTGAGCTTCAGTCGGAAGACCACCTTGCCGGTGCAGAGCGGACGGAAGTTCGTCGTGCCGTCATGCGGCCCGTTGAAATCCGACTCCGCTTCCGCGCCTTCCTCCTGGTCGGTGCCCTCGATCTTGTAGCCCTTGCCGGTCAGCTGCTGGTCATACGCATCGCGCAGTGATGGCAGTTGATCGGCGCTGCCGCTGATCGCGAAGAACCAGACCTGCGTCTTGCCTTGGTTGCTGTAGTCGTAGGCAGATCCGCTGGGTGCCGGAAGGTCCGACGGCAGCTGCGTCGACACGGTCTGGTTGATGGTCGACGGACACGCGGCGGTGGCCGCCTTCTTCGCATTTTCCTTGTCACTGTCGCCACAGGCGGCGAGCACCGCGAGCAACGGAACTACTGTCGCCGTCGCGATGACGCGACCGCGCAGTCGCTGGGACATCTGCATCCTCTCTTCGATGAGTCAGGCATGTCCTCGAAACGCGACGGCGTACGGCGGGGCACGGGAGCGCACCGGCCGGACGAGGAGTGAACCCACGATGCCCGACGAACAGTGCGCCACTCTGCCGGTCGGTGCGGTGAAGGCCATGTGGCGCACCGACGGCGTGAGCCGATCGGCAAGGAGGAGGGCGGCGCTGACGACGACGAGCAGCAACACGACCTGAAGTGCGGCACCGAGCAATGCACCAGGTTCGGCAACTGCCCCGGCGTCGTGCCTGCCCCACAGCTCGGGGAAGGCGCTGACGGCCAAGGCGGCTGGTGCGCCGACGAGGACGACCCGGGTTGCCGCCGCGAGGGCCGCGAAGCCACCGGCGAGCAGCAACCAAGCCGCGGTGACTGCTGGGGCCATCGCGTCTCGCACGTCCGCCGACTCGTGCACGAACGGCAGCTGGCCGCTGGCGTCGAGCGCGTGGGCGGTCGCCGCGGCGGCGACGCCGGCCGCCGCTGCAAGCACCGTCCGAGTGCGCACCCGGGGAGCGTACGGCCTTTAGAACAGCGTCGGTTGCTCGTCGAGCGGAACGCGTTCCGCGAGTTGGGCGCCGGCGGCCCGCACATCGCCGACGAGGTCACTGACCGGCCATGCTTCGATCAGCGTCGGGTCAGTTGGCACGAGCATTGCTTCGATGTCGCCCGACGACGTCTGCGTGTCCAGCCAGTCCCCCCACGACTCTGCCGGAAGCACGACCGGAGCCCGATCGTGAATGCTCGCCAGGTGTCCGAGGGCTTCTCCGGTGAGGATCGCCACCGAGCGCAGCCATCGACCCTCGCCGTCGCGCCAGGCATCCCAAATGCCGGCGAAGCTGACGGCGCCGCGATCGGTGCTGGTCAGGAAATGCGGCACTCGCCGCCCGTCCGGCAGGCGCGCCCACTCATACCAGCCGTCCGCCGGGAGCAGGCAGCGACGGCGCCGGACGACGTCGCGAAAGGAAGGCTTCTCCGCAACTGTCTCGATTCGTGCGTTGAACAGCGTCGCCCCGTCCGGCGATGCGGACCACGACGGCACCAGTCCCCAGCGCAACGACGTGAGGACCCGACGTCCGTCGCGTACGACGACGGCCGGCACCTGCTTGGTCGGCGCGACGTTCCAGTCGGCGCCTGGCAGGTCGTCGATGTCGTCACCGCTGATGCCGTAGGTCGAGGCCAGATCGTCGACCGACCGCGCCGAGGCGTAACGACCGCACATCAGATCGTCTGCGGAACCGTCGGCAAGTTCTGGCTCAACAAGTCGTCGGTCACGGGCGAGAAGACAAAGCCATGGAACTGCGCGAAGTACATGTCGTCCGGTGACACGCCTTCACGCGTGGTCGGCGAGTAGCCACGCTCGTCACCGTTGGCACCCGTGATCACCTCGTTGCCGGACAGCGTGTCCTGCAGTGGCTTGCCGACTGCGCCGGACTTCTGCAAGGCGGCCACGACGAGGTTGACGGCGTCGTACGGGAACATCGACCAGTCCGGTGGCTGCACGACGTCTTTGCCGTTCTGCTTCAGACCGATCCGATCCTCGCCGAACTTCGCGACGTAGGCCTTGCGGTAAGCAGCAAACGGGGCCGGGCCGACCTCCGCAGTGATGCGAAACGACACGAAGCCGAAGCCGGTGAACCAGTCGGCGTGAGTGGCGAGCCGCTGCCGGACAAGCGGGTCCTCCCCAGCCGGCCCGGACCAGATCGGAACGTCCCATCCGGACGACCGGGCCGCCTGAAGCGTTGCCGCGACCAGTGGCGCCGAGGTCCACGCGACGAGCTCGGTCGCACCGGCGCGACGCGCGGCAAGAACCTGCGCGCTGACGTCGGTCGCACCGGACGCAACAGTGCTGGTGTTGACGACACTGATCTCATCGCGCTGGAACGCCGACCGCAGCGACGAGAGACCGTCGCTGCCGTAGGACGTGTCATCGGCGATGATCGCGATCCGCGGATGGCGGCCGGCGAGGTAGTCGGCGAGGCGCATCGTCATGTATTTGTCCGCCGGCGCGAGGCGGAAGATGGTCGGGCGCTTGACCGGGTCGACGATGCTCGCGCCACCGTCGAAGACGACGAACGTCGGAAGATTGGCCGGGTCGGTCACATCGGCGACCGCCGCCGCACCGACGCCGTCCATGACAAGTCCCGCAGCGTGGTCGCTCACTGCTGCCCGTGCGATCTGGGCGGCCTGCTGGGGCGAGCCGGCGTTGTCCATCACCTTGATGACCAGACGCCGCTTGCGACCGTCGACGCGGATGCCACCGCGGGCATTGACTTGGTCGGCGGCAAGCTCCGCACCGTTGCGCTCGAAATCCGCGATCCAGGGCGAGGTCGAAACGGGCGCACTGACGATGATGTCGACGGATGGTGACGATGACGACACGCTGTTGCTGCCTCCGCAGCCCGCTGCGGCCAGTGCGACGGCTACGACTCCAACAAACGGAACCGAACGCAAGCGCCGTCCTCTCCTAGGTCGCAGCACTGCTTCCAAGATAGGCGAGCGCGACCGCCGGCTGTGAACGCACGTAGTCCGGTGTGCCGGTGGCCAGCACCCGCCCTTCGGCCAGCACCGTCACTCTGTCGGCAACCCGGCCGACGAGGCGCATGTCGTGCTCGACAAGCATCACGGCAAACCCGCGGTCGGCGAGGTGTCGCAGGATTCGACCGAGCCGGTCACGCTGGTCGGCAGACATGCCGGCGGCAGGCTCGTCGAGCAGCAGCGCCCGCGCGCCGGTGGCAGCAGCGCGGGCGATCTGGAGCAACCGTTGCTCGGCGCTGTCGAGCCGGCTCGTCATCGCGTCGGCGCGGTCGTCCATGCCGACCGCGTGCAGGGCGGCGACGGCACGCGCTCGACGATCGGTGCGTCCGGCCCGGCCCCGAGGCGTGGCCAGAAGTTCGCGCACTCCCCCGTGCGGCATCCGGTCCTTTGCGCGCGAAGCGACCTCGACCTGAGTGCCGGCCTCCAGCTCGCCGAGCATCACCGTGTGCTGCAAGGTGCGGGCGACGCCGGCCTTCACCCGTGGTGCGGCGGCGCGGGCGGCCGGCGCCGGCAGACCGTCGATGCGCACCTCGCCGTCGACCGGCCGGACCACACCGGTGGCGATGCGCAGCACTGTGGACTTGCCGCTGCCGTTGGGCCCGACCAGCGCGTGGATCTCGCCGGACCTCACCTCGATGTCGACACCGTCGAGGACGCGAAGTGCGCCGTACGACGCAACCACCTTGCGCAGCTCGAGCACCGTTGCACCATCAGGCCCGCGGTCACTTTCGACGCTCGCGGCGACGGCCGCAGCCCGAGTCCGACCAGTCGACGACCGCGTCAGCAACCGGTGCAGTGGCTGACGAACGACGAGCACAGCCACGAGCAGGACCGCGGTCAACACGGATCGGGCCCGCAGCGCATCGACGTTGATGGCACGGGCGAGCGCGTCGGCCGTGTCCGGCAAAAAAGCGAGAATCGCAACACCGATCGGCGGGCCCCACCACGTGGCGACGCCACCGACGAGCACAGCGACGAACAGCTGCAGCGACAGCAGCGGCGAGTAGTCCGGCGCCGCCACGACGCCGAGCAAAACAGCCGTGCCCGCCCCGCCGAGTGCGCCGAGTGCGGCCGAAGTTGCGAGCACGGCGCGCCTGCGTCGCTGCACCGGCACACCGATCGAGTCCGCCAGCACCGGGCCGGTGCGCAGCGCGGCAAGGTCGAGACCCCAGGCTCCTCGCGCTGTTCGCGCCAGCGCGATGGCTGCGAGCACGTCGATCACGAGTGCAATCCCGACATGCACGCCGGGCGTCAACGTGAGCCGCAGACCGAGCGCCGGTGACACGAGGTGAGCCGGTGCGTCGCGGGTCAGTCCTTCGGCTCCACCACCGAGAGCGGGGAACAGGACGAGAGCGCTGTAGGCGAGCCAGGCAAGACCCCAGGTCGCCAGCGCCAGAGGTGCACCGGCCAGACGCGTCGCAGCGAACCCGACGAGGTAGCCGGCCACGGTGGCCAGAGCGACCGCCGCGACAACCGCTACGCCGAGCGGCACGCCGTGAGCCGTGATCTGCACCGTGCCGAAAGCGCCGATGGCGACGAACGCTCCTTGGCCGAGCACCGGAAGTCCGGCATACGAGACCGCAACCGCAAGTCCATAGGCCGCAACCAGCAGGTAGAGGTCGGCGGCAAACGTGGTCACCGAAAACCCATCACTCGGCGAACACCTCGCGCGGCGCGAGCAGGCCGCCGGGACGCGCCGCGAGCACCGCGAGCAGGACAGCGAGCGGGAGCAACTCGGACCACGCCGCACCGAGATGCGGCGAGACGGCAACGAGCTGCTGCGCGACCCCGATGACCAGCCCGCCCGCGACCGCCTGCCGTGATGACCCGAGCCGGCCGAGCAACGCGGCCGCGGCGCCGTCAAGACCGAGCACACCACCGCGATCGACACTGAGCGGACCGGCTGGACCGACAAGCAAGGCCGCAACCGCGGCCAACAGTCCAGCGATGGCGAAGGCGATGAGCACCACCCGCTCGATCGCAACACCGCACAACGTGGCGGCGTCCGGATCCTCAGCGACCGAACGCATCGCCCGCCCCAGAGTCGAGCCGACCAGCAATCGGTCGACGACAAGTGCGACGAGCAAGGCGATGGCGAGCACAGGGAAAACCCTCGTCGCCACAACACCACCGCCCGGCAAGTGCACGACACCGCCGCCACCGATGTCATCGAGATGCAACGGGTCGGGCACTGCATAAGCAGCGGCGGGCAGTGCTACGGCGAGCGCGGTCCTGATCACGAGGCCGGTCGTGACGCCACCGGCCACCCAGCCGAGCAAGTCGTCGGGCCGACGGCCACGGCCGAGGAACGGGCGCACGGCAACGACGTACGACAGGGTTGACAATGCAACGCCGAACAGCAAGGTGAGAACGACGAGTGCAATCGAGTGCAGCACGTCGGGCGAGAGTGCGACCGGCGTCGTGCCGATGACGGCAAGCACGGCAAGGAGCACGCCGCCGACGACGATGTCGCCGTGCGCAAAGGCCAGCACGCGGGTCAGCGACCAGACCAGCGTGAAGCCGAGGCCCACCAGGCCGAAGACGGCACCAATCGACAGGCCCGCGACGATCGCCTGAAGGACGACGCCGCCGCTCACACGCCGAAGACTATTGCGCTGTTGAGCAGAATCAGCCGAACGGCAGCGCAGACGTCACTGACGATGTCGGGTGCGGCACGAGGATCTGCGAGGTCACGCCACTGCTCGTCGTCGCGACGCTCGCGACCAGCCACTCGGTCTGGCACGGTTGCACTTCGTTGACCCTGGTCAGTCCACGCACTTGGCCGTGCACCCAAGGCGCGTCGGCTTCGGTCGCCTCTGCGTCACCGCGACCGATCTGGTAGCCGGCCTTGGGATATTTCTCGACGATGAACAAAACGGCGGTGCGCAAGGAGTCCGTCGTGGTGAAGCGGACGACGTGAATGCCATCCGACGTGGTCATCGTGCTCACGATGGTCATGCCACTGGGGAGCGGCAGGTCGAACGGCATGCTCTGCAGCGCCTTCGTGAGACCCGGACCGCTGGCCGACGGCGACGCACCTGCGGATGGGCATGCCGGCGTGGACGGAGGCTGTGTGCTCGGCGGCGCTGAACTGGTCGAGCTGCTGCCCCCGCCGCACGAGGCGGCGCTCACGCCGAAGCCGATCGCGGCGACCACGGCTAGCACGCCACGGACGATCCCGCGCTGGGTTGGGTGCACGGCAATACGGTAGGCGACGACGAATGAAACGATCGGCAGGTGACCACGGACATCTGGCCCGCGCCGCTCGCCCGACAGGGCGTGCACGCGACCGTGCGCGTGCCCGGGTCGAAGTCCATCACCAACCGCTCGCTGCTGCTGGCGGCACTCGCCGACGCGCCGACCGTGATCATCCGGCCGCTGGAGAGCCGGGATGCACAGCTGATGGCCGCCGCCTTGCGGGCGCTCGGCATCGAGGTGGAGCAGGATTCCGATGCCTGGACCGTCCGACCCGCTCCGCTGCGAGGGCCGGCCGAGGTCGACGTCGGGTTGGCCGGCACGGTCATGCGTTTCGTGCTCGCCGTTGCGGGGCTGGCTGACGGCAACGTTGCCTTCGACGGCGACGCGCGGTCCCGAGAGCGTCCACTCGCCGCGCTCATCGACGCCTTGCGTGAGCTGGGAGTGCAGATCGACGACGGCGGTCGGGGCGGCCTGCCGCTGACGGTCGTCGGCGCCGGAGGCATCCCCGGCGGCTCGGTGACGATGGACGCGTCGGCCTCGTCACAGCTGCTCTCGGCACTGCTGCTCGCCAGCCCCCGCTACGACGAGGGGGTGCGAGTGCGGCACATCGGGAGCCGCCGTGCCGGCGCTCCCTTCGTCGACCTGTCCGTCGCCATGCTGCGCGAGCGGGGCGCCGAGGTCGAGGTGGGCCCCGACGAGTGGCAGGTCGCGCCGGGTCGGCTCCAAGGCGGCACGGTCGTGGTGGAGCCGGACATGTCGAGCGCCGCACCCTTTCTCGTCGCTCCGCTCGTCGCCGGCGGCACAGTGCGGATCAGCGACTGGCCGACGCACTCGCTGCAGGCAGGTGCCGCGACGCCCGACGTGCTGGCGGCGCTCGGTGGTCACATTGCCTTTGACGGCACGGACCTGGTCGTGTCCGGGGACGGCCATGTCAGCGGCATCGACATCGACCTCGCCGACAATCCCGAGCTGGCCTGCGTGCTCGCGGCCGTTGCCGCCGTCGGATCGGCACCGTCGCGACTGCGCGGCATCGGCCACCTTCGCGGGCATGAGACCGACCGACTAGCGGCACTCGCGACCGAGCTCACGGCACTCGGCGCCACCGTCACGGAACACGACGACGGCCTCACCGTCGAACCGGGACCGCTGCGGGGCGGCGTCTTTCACACCTATGACGACCACCGGCTCGCGATGGCCGGGGCAGTGTTGGGTCTCGTCGTGCCGGATCTCGTCGTCGAGAACATCGAGACGGCGGGCAAGACCTACCCCGACTTCGCCCGACAGTGGCAGGCCCTGGTGAGCGAGGAGCCGGTCACAGAGGAGCCGGGCTGAGCCGGCGGCCGGTCGACGACGAGGACCGGCTCGGACGAGCAGGGCGTGGGTCGCGACCGCGCAGCCGGCTCCGTCCGGGACACGAGTCGGCGGAGGCGGCCCGCGTCGTGACCGTCGACCGCGGCCGCTATGGCTGCCTGCTCGACGACGGCACCCTCGTGACGGCAATGCGTGCGCGCGAGCTCGGCCGCCGCTCGGTCGTGGTCGGCGACACCGTCGCAGTCGTTGGCGACGTGTCCGGCACCGTCGACACGTTGGCGCGCATCGTCCGGGTGGAGGAACGTCGCTCGGTTCTGCGTCGTACGGCGGACGACGTCGACCCGGTCGAACGCGTGCTCGTCGCCAACGCCGACCAGCTGATCGTCGTCTGCTCGGTGACCGAGCCGCCGCCGCAGCCGCGGCTGGTGGACCGGTGCCTCGTCGCGGCCGAGGACGCCGGCGTCCGACCGGTGCTCTGCGTCACGAAAACCGACCTTGGGCCGGCGGAGGACCTGCTGGCGATCTACCGGCAGGTCGGCGATCTGGACGTGGTGCTGTCCGGATTCGACGACGGCGGCCGCGGCCGGTCTCGCTTGCACGACCTGCTGCCGGGCCACGTCACCGTCCTGGTCGGGTCGTCCGGCGTTGGCAAGTCGACGCTGGTCAACGCGCTGATCCCGGACGCCGTGCAGCGCGTCGGCGCGGTGAGCGAGGCGACCGGGAAGGGCACGCACACGACAACCGCGGCGATCGCCTTGCCGCTGCCTGACGAAGCCGGCTGGCTGGTCGACACACCCGGTGTCCGTTCGTTCGGGCTGGCCCACATCGGCCGCGACCGGCTGGTGCACTGCTTCCCCGACCTTGCTCCCGGCACTGCGGAGTGTCCCGGCGACTGCGATCACCTCGATCCCGAGGTGTGCGAGCTCGACGCATGGGTGGCGGCCGGTTCCGCCGATCCGGAGCGGCTCGACTCGCTCCGCCGGCTGCTGGTCAACCGCGACGCCGGCTGACCCACGACGAGCTGGCGCCGGCTACAGGTCGACGGTGCCGCCGACTCGCCAGTAGACGTTGTTGTCCCGGGCGAGAAATCCCTCCTCGACGAGGTAGCGGCGAAGCGCCGCATGATCAGGGTGGAAGGCGCGCAGCAGCGCGTTCACTTCCTTCTCGGGATAGTGCACGCCGATGTCGAAGACCCGGCAGATGTGGTCGAGCACGACGACGCGTTTGGTGTGCTGGATCGGGATCTGAACCAGGCGTCCGCCACGCAGGAACGTGCGCAAGATGGCGCCGGTCTGGGCGTCGACATCACCGACGTCGTCCGGCTCGGCTCGCGGCCGCGCTTCGCGCACCAACTCCCGCAGCCGATCGAGGTCGAAGGTCCAGCCGCTCTTGTCGCGTACGACGAGTCCGGCGGCCTCCAGCCGCGTCAGCGCCTCGAGCACGCGGCGCTTCGGAACGGAAGAGGCCGCTACGACGTCGTCGGTCGACGCGGCTCCGAGCACGAGTGCGGCGACCACGGACAGCCGCTCCGCGTCGGCAAGTGCCGCGAGCGCATCGAGGGCGTCATCCACCGCCCCATCATCACGGACTTTGCGTCAGGAAGCACCCAGGGCGATGGCCTCGTCGACCTCTGCTTTGCGCGCCGCGAACTCCGACTTCTCGCGGTCGATCTGGTCGGCCAGATCCTCGTCGCCCTTCATCAGCTCGTCGAGGTTCAAGCCGGCCATGTCGAGCACGCCCATCTCGGCGTAGCACTTCTGCACCTTCTCGCCCCACAGACCGATGTCCTTGACGCACGGCACGATGCGGCTGAACAGATGCGAGCGGAACATCTTGGTCATCTCGGAGTTCTCCGAGATCTCCAGGCACTCGTCAACCGGCATGTCGAGCGTCTCGTAGACCTCGCGGCCGAGGAACCGGTTGCGCATCAACCAACAACCCTCCACGACGAACTCCTCGCGCTCGCCGCGCTCCTTGTCGGTGAGGTTCTGGTAGTAGTCGCGCAGGGCGAGCCGGCCGAACGCCACGTGACGTGCCTCGTCTTGCATGACGTAGGCGAGCAACTGCTTCGCCAGCGGGTTCGTGGCCATGTCCCGGAACAGACCAAAGGCGGCCAGAGCCAGGCCCTCGATGAGGACCTGCATGCCGAGGTAGGCGTAGTCCCACTCCGGCTTGTCCATCGACTCTTTCAGCAACGCAGCGAGGTCGTCGTTGACCGGCATCATTAGGTCGACCTTGTCCTGCAGGAACCGCGCGAACGTCTCGACGTGACGGGCCTCGTCCATGGTCTGCGTCGCGGCGTAGAACTTCGAGTCCAGGTCGGGCACTGTCTCGACGATGCGCGCGGACACGATCATCGCGCCCTGCTCGCCGTGCAGGAACTGGCTCCACGTCCATGCGGCCTGGTGTTGGGAGAAGTTGTCCTTCTCCTTCTGGCTCATCTTCTCGAAGAAGTCGATACCGGCGAAGGGGTTGAACTCGTCCGGGATGCCGATCGGGTTGATCGGGTCGACCGGAAGCGACCAGTCGATGCGCTTGGTCGTGTCCCACTGCTTGTCCTTGCCCTTTTGGTAAAGGTTGAGCAGGCGCTCGCGACCGTCGTCGTACTCCCAGGTGAAGCGAGCGTCGGCACCGCCGGGCACGTTCCAGGTGGTCGTGACGTCGACGGGGCAGGCGTACTTGTCGCGGCTGCTCATGATTGCTCGTCTTCCTTCCCGAGGAGCTTCCTGGCCAGGTCGGCCAGGCGGGCTGCGATGGTCTCCGCCGGCACCGGAGCCGGCAGCACGAGGTAGGAGATGGTGAGGCGGGTGATGGTCTCCGCCGCGGTGGCGATGTCGATCTCGGACAGCTCCGGCCAGTGCGTCGCGTAGTAGCGCTCGAAGCTCGCCCGAGCAGCGGCGATGACCGGCTCGCCCCGGGTGGTCAGGAACGGCAGCAACCCGCTGTCGTCGACCAGCGCGGCCTTGAGCAACGGGTTGTCCGCGGCCCGTTGCAGCGTGTAGAGCGCGGCCGTGCCCACCGCTTGGATCGGGTCGTGCGGGTCGGCCTCGTCGAGCGCGGCTTCGGTGCCGGCGATGAAGTCCTCGACCTCGCGCATGGCCATGGCCTGTGCCAGCGCGTCCTTCGACCCGAACTCGTTGTAGAGCGTCTGTCGTGAGACCCCGGCCGCGCGGGCGACGTCGACCATGCGGGTGCCCGCCCAGTCGCCGTTGACAGCGGCGACATAGGCCGCGTCTAACAACGCGGTGTGAACAGGAGACGGGCCTTGTGGGGCCATTTCCGCAGTCTTTACACGAACGCCTCTCGTGTCAAGTGCCCGCCCGCGAATACGGTTGTCGCCGTGACCGACTGGACGGCCGATCTGGAGCTGGCGCACGCGCTCGCCGACGCGGCGGACGCGATCACGATGGCTCGCTTCGCCGCCGCCGACCTCGTGGTCGAGACCAAGCCCGACCTCACGCCGGTCAGCGATGCCGACCGCGCAGTCGAGGACGCCGTCCGGAAAGTGCTCGCGGACCAACGCCCCAACGACGCGGTGCTGGGCGAAGAGCGCGGCAGCAGCGGCTCGGGGTCGCGGCGCTGGATCGTCGACCCGATCGACGGCACCAAGGGCTACGTGCGCGGCGCCCCGTCGTGGGCAACTCTCCTGGCGCTGGAGGCCGGCGACGAGATCGTGCTCGGTGTGGTCTCAGCGCCCGCGCTGTCACGTCGCTGGTGGGCTTGCCGCGGCGGCGGCGCGTGGGCTCGCTCCCCATCGGGCACGAAGCAGTGCCAGGTCTCGCGGGTGCATTCGCTGCCGCACGCGTTCCTGTCCTACTCGTCGCTGACCGGCTGGGAGAAGCGCGGCCTGATGACGCAGTTCGTCGGCCTGACCAACGGTGTGTGGCGGACAAGGGCGTACGGCGACTTCTGGTCGCACGTGCTCGTCGCGGAAGGCGTCGCCGACATCTCCTGCGAACCCGAGGTGTCGTTGTGGGACCTGGCTGCGCTGAAGCCGATCGTCGAAGAGGCCGGCGGCCGCTTCACCGATCTTGGCGGTGAAGCACGCGCCGACGGGGGCAGCGTCGTCTGCACCAACGGCCTCCTGCACGAGCAGGTCCTCGCCGTCCTCAGCGCGTGAGCCGGTGAAAAGTCGGGTGACGCGGCGCAGTGGGCGCGGTAACGTCCGGCGCGTGACGAGACTCGACCACTTGTAGGTCCGCGCTCCGCCTCCACCGGAGGCGCCCGGCGTCGATGACATGCCCGGCGCGGACAACGCGTTGCCCCGCAATCGCTTTCTCCGGACGGAGTCTCAAGTGGTCCAATCCCTCGCGGTCCCCGCGACCGCCCATGCAACAGTCGCCGCCGATGTAATTTCGGCAACCTCTCAGCTCGCCCTCGACGTGCGTTCGGTCACGAAGGACTTCGGGCCGCCGCTGCTGCGCCGGATCGCGCGCCGCACGAGCACGCCGTACCGTGCCGTCAACGACGTCTCGTTCGCCGTGCCGGCCGGCGAGATCTTCGGTGTCATCGGCGCAAACGGTTCCGGCAAGTCGACGCTGATCCGCATCCTGAGCACGTTGCTGCTGCCCGACGGCGGCGATGTTCATGTGTTCGGACGCAACGTCGTCACCCAGGCGCTCGAAGTGCGACGCCTGATCAATCGCGTATCGGCCGACCCGTCGTTCTTCCGGCCCATGTCGGCGGTCGAGAACCTGCTCTTCTTCGGGAGGGCCTACGGCCTGACCGGCGAGGAGACGCGACGCGAGAGCCTCTCCCTTCTCGAACAGCTCGGTTTGGACGAGCGACGTGCACGCGAACCGATGTTGAAGATGTCGCGCGGGCAGCAGCAGAAAGTGGCAGTGGCTCGCGCCTTTCTCACCAAGCCGAGGTTGCTGCTGCTCGACGAGCCGACAACCGGGCTCGACCCGCGCAGCAAGCGCGACGTGCAGCGGTTCGTGTCAGATATCCGCCGCGATCACGGCGTCACGATCCTGCTCACCACGCACGACATGGAAGAAGCCGAGCTGCTCTGCGACCGCATCGCGTTCCTCGCCGAAGGCCGCATCGTCGCCGAGGGCACGCCGCTGCAGCTGCGGGAACGGATTGCGGACGGCAGAGCCGTTGAGGACGTCGACATGGAAGACGTCTTCATGACGTTCACCGGCCGCCGTCTCGACGAGGACGAAGAAGGAAATCCTGATGACAACGGCTGATCTCACCTATCCCGGGTCGCCTCGACGCGTCGCCCTCGGCTGGGCGTTCGTCGAACGTCAGACCAACTTGTGGAAGCGCTACTGGGGCTGGGAGCTCGTCTGGCTGCTCTACGGCGTGGTCAACACGCTCGCCATCACCTTCATCGCCCGCGAAGCCGGCCAGTCAGGCGTCATCAGCCAAGAGCAGGTGCGACGGCTGACATTGTTCCTTCTGATCGGCACGCTGATCTGGGCCTACTTGTCCGCCGTGCTCGACGACATGAGCCTCGTGATCATGTGGGAGCGATGGGAGGGCACCATCGAGCACACGTTGATGGCGCCCGTCCCGCGCGCGGTGCATCTGATCGGCATGAGCGTCTTCGGCATCTTGCACGCGACAGCTCGTACGGCGTTGATCCTCGCGTGCTCATTGCCGTTCTTCAACGTCGACCTCGGCCACGCCGACTGGTTGGCTGCTCTGCTGGTCGTGGTGGTCGGCAGCCTCAGCCTCATCGGTCTCGGCATCCTGACCGGCATCCTGCCGATGCTCTATCCCGAGCGCGGTGAGCAGATGTCGTTCATGGTGCAGGCGTTGGTGTTGCTCGTCTCCGGCGTCTACTACGGCGTCAACGTGCTGCCGGGCTGGCTGCAGGCGGCCAGCAATGCGTCACCCGCGACCTACCTGCTGAAGGGCATCAGGTCTGCGGTCATCGACGGGCACGGCGTCGCACATCAAGGCCAAGTGCTCCTGGTCCTGGCGATTTTCGGAGTCGTGCTCGTGCCGGTGTCGCTGGTGGCGTTCAGCGCCGCCGAGCGCTGGGCCCGACGCACCGGGCGGCTCAAGCGCCAGGGGTGAGGCGTAGCGTGCGCGCGTGACGGCTGCAGCGGAGCTCGAGCTTCCGGCTTTCTCCAACGACGACGCCTCGATCACCGGCGACGACCTGCACTCGACGCTTCGCGGGCTGGCCGAGTCGTCGTGGCTCGCGCGGGTGCCCAACGGTTATCTCACGTTGGATCGCGAGGCCGGTGAGTTCTTCCTGCGCTGCCGGACGGCGACGTTTCCCGGCCAGTTGATCGCGGAGCTGTTCGGTGTCGGGCCCGGTGCGCTGCGGGAGGAGATCGACAACAACATCTTGCATCTCGACGGCGACCGGCATCGCCGGCTCCGCAACCTGCTCAACCCGTTCTTCACGCCGCGCGCGTCGGACCAGTGGCGTCCGGCGATGCGCACGATCATCGATGACATCTGCGCCGATCTCCTGCCCACGGGCGGCGGTGACTTCGTCAGTGCCGTGGCCAAGCCCTACCCGGCTCAGGTCATCGCCACTGTCATCGGCGCGCCGCGATCGGACTGGCCGCAGCTGCACGAGTGGTCACACTGGATGCAGAGCCAGTTCGACGGTCCTGCGCTGCTCAACGACCGCGCCCGCATCGAGCAGGCAGTCATCGAGTTCTACGACTGGTGCGAGGCGCTGGTCGCCGAGCGGCGCACCGCGTATCGGGAAGACCTTCTCTCCGCTCTCATCAAGGCAGAGTCCGAGGACGGCAAGCTGTCCGCGCTCGAGCTGCGCAACCTCATCCTCGACATCATCGCCGGCGGTGTCGACACGACCCACGCGCAGCTCGCCCACGGCCTGCGGTTGTTCGCCGAGCACCCCGAACAGTGGGAGCTCCTCGCTCGTACGCCGGAGCTCGCAACGCAAGCGGCGGACGAGGTGCTTCGCCACGAGCCGGTGACGCCTTTCGGCGCACGGGTGCTCACCGCGGACGTCAGCTATCGCGACGTCGAGTTCCCGGCGGGCACGTTGATCCTCGTCGGCGTCACCGTCGCCAACCGGGAGCGAGACAACGCCGACTTCGACATCACGGCAGTCCGTGACGGTGAGCGGATTCTGACGTTCGGCGCCGGGGCGCATTTCTGTGTCGGCCAGAACCTCGCCCGCGCCGAGCTGGAGGAGGCGCTCGGCTACCTTGCCCCCCGCATGAAGGCCCTACGGCTCGACGGGCAACCCGAGTTCGGCACCGTGCAAGGCATCTACGGGCTGCATGCGCTGCCCCTGGCGTGGGAACCCGGCTAGCCGCAGTCGATCGACCAGACGCGG
>DASSEQ010000143.1:0-2251 GCA_035695245.1 Mycobacteriales bacterium
GTCCGGGACCACCACGAGGTGCTCGACCGGGAACCCGCAGCGGGTGACCCCGTACGGACCTAGCTTCGCCATCGTCGGCGGTATCGCGTGCGCCGTGAGCGGTGCATCATCGCTGGCCGGCTGTACCGCGACCGATTCGGACGACTCGACATGGGCAGGCTCGTCCTGCCGTAGCGACGACATGACAGCGGTCCTCCAAGCCGATGCCTTCTCCGGATCGCCCCTACTTCTTCGGGCCCTACCGTTTCAACATTTTTTATGCCCTGCGGATTCGGGCCTCGTCAAGAGTTCGGCGTAGGAGGACATGACACGCGACAGGCGGCCCCGCCGGACATAGAATGGTGCAGTCCTGGGGTGATCGCCGTCCGGGTGTCGCGAGTTTCATCACGTTTTCCGGCTTGTCGGCGTACGACGGTGGCGCCGCCTCTGGCTCGCGTCCGGCTCGCGGTCGGCGCAGCGATGCGCTGTCGCGGGTTCGGTCGACCTCGAAGGAGGGCGGATGCCGCCACGAGCTCGTCGCCGCACACGCGGCGGCCAGCCTGTCCCCGGGCACGAGGGTGCCGAGCGGCAGCCCCAGCGCAACCCAGAAACACAGCGCGCAGTGCAGCCACCCCGCAGCCCGAACCCTCGGCGGATCCAGGATCAAGGCCCGATCGCCGTTCTGGCGGTCGCCGCCGCCGGTGTCGACCAGGCCGTCACCCGTCACCGAGTGTCGCCGGGCACCCGGGCGCAGTTCCAGGCCATCGCGCTGCTGCTACGCACGATCCGCGCCGAGGCGAAGGCAGCCAAGATGAGCGAGGTCGAGCGCGGCACCCAGCTCAAGCGGATCGAGGGCCTGGCGGCCGCCCTGGCGCGCACCGCCGCCCGTGACGCGACCTTGTTCGCCCTCCTCGCCGATGACACCCAACTGCTGCCAGGCACGAGTTCGGCACTGCGCGAGCTTCGGGTCAAGGCGGGGCTGGAAGAAGCAGTCGTCGACGAACCACCAGCCCCCGCCGAAATCGAGCCCGCTCGGGCGCAACGGCAGGTCGTGCCGCAGTCGGCGATCTCGCGGAGCCTCGCCAACCCGTTCCTCGCGCCGGACTACTCCGCCGCCCAACAGCCGCGGACCCGCCCGCGACTGCTCGCCGACTGGGAGCTCGTGCGGCCGTTGCTTCGCGCGTTCGAGCAATCAACGGCCGGTGCACCGTCGTGCATGACGCTGCCGGCGCCGGCCGACGTGCACCTGGCTGCAGGTCTGGACTTGATGCCGCATCAGGCCCAGGTCCTCGAAGCGGTCAAGGAGGGCCATCGCACGTTCCTGCTAGCGGATGAGCCGGGGCTCGGAAAGACCGCGCAGGCACTGCTCGCTGCACAAGCTGCCAACGCCTTCCCGCTGCTGGTTGTCGTGCCCAACGTGGTCAAAGCCACCTGGGCCCGCGAAGCGACGACGTGGACGCCGCGGCACCCGTCGACGGTCATCCATGGTGACGGCGAGGACGTCGACGCCTTCGCCGACATCATCATCGTCAACTACGACATCCTCGATCGGCATGTCGGATGGCTTAGCACCTTCGGGTTCCGAGGGATGGTCGTCGACGAGGCGCACTTCATCAAGAACAAGAACTCGCAACGCTCGCAACATGTTCTCGAGCTCTCTCGCAAGATCCGGCAGCGCACGGTGCGCCCGTTGCTCATGGCATTGACCGGCACACCGCTGATCAACGACATCGAAGACTTCCTTGCGATCTGGGAATTCCTGGCCTGGATCACCGACAAGGGCGAGGTCAGCACGGATCTCGTTGCCGCCCTCGAGGAAAACGGCATGACGCCGATCGACTCGGACTTCTACCCTGCCGCGCGGCAGACCGTGATCGAACGTGGAATCGTGCGCCGGCAGAAGGTCGACGTGGCCAAGGACATCCCCGCGCGACGCATCGCCGACATGCCGGTGGAGCTCGAAGGTGCACTCGGATCGTCGGTGAAAGATGCCGAACGCAAACTCGTACGACGACTCGTCAAGCGTTACGAGAGCACAGTGGCCGCGCGCAAGGATGCCGACCAGATCGTCGGAGTCGATGCCAGCATCGTCCGCCAGGTGTGTGCTCGCGAGCTGCGCGAATCCGACGATGACAGCACCGGCGACAACGTCTTCAGCATGATGCGACGCATCGGGCAAGCAAAGGCAGAGCTCGCCGCCGACTACACCGCACAGCTCGCACGTAGCGCCGGCAAGGTCGTCTTCTTCGCCAAGCACATCGACGTCATGGAC
>DASSEQ010000144.1:0-6922 GCA_035695245.1 Mycobacteriales bacterium
CGCCGGTTCCCGGGATCTGAAGCCCCGCGCCGATAGCCTTTCGGCGTGGCGGCGCGACGTCTGGGCGTGATGGGCGGGACGTTCGATCCCGTGCACAACGGCCACCTTGTCGCGGCGAGTGAGGTGGCAAGCCGATTCGTCCTCGACGAGGTCATCTTCGTGCCGACTGGTCAGCCGTGGCAGAAGACCGAGCGCGTGGTGTCGCCGGCCGAAGACCGCTATCTGATGACGGTCATCGCCACTGCGTCGAACCCGATGTTCTCGGTCAGCCGGGTCGACATCGACCGACCCGGCATGACCTACACGATCGACACATTGCACGATCTGCGGTCCGAGTACGGTGCCGGTACAGAGCTGTTCTTCATCACCGGCGCTGATGCGTTGGCGCAGATCATCGACTGGCATCGCTCCGACGAGCTGTTCGAGCTCGCGCACTTCGTCGGCGTCACGCGGCCCGGGCACCACCTGGAGGACCCAGGGTTTCCGGACGGGTCGGTGAGCCTCGTCGAGGTGCCGGCGCTCGCGATCTCTTCGACCGACTGCCGCTCACGGGTCGCTGAGGGCCAGCCCATCTGGTATCTCGTGCCGGACGGTGTCGTGCAATACATCACCAAACGACGGCTCTACCGGGCGGACTCCTGATGGCCGGCAAGCGACGCGCTGGTCGTCGCTCGTCAACCCCCGCTTCCGCCCAACCGGCTGCACCCGTCGCACCGACGACGTCGGGAGCGCCGGCTGCGCAGAAGTCGCGACGGCAACTGCGAGCCGAACGCCGCCAACGTCAACGGCGGCTCGGTGTCGTCGGCGTCGTCGTCGTTGTGGTTGCGGTGCTCGTGGTGGCGGCCGCAGTCGGGTTCGGCGTGCATCGTGCGACGTCGGGCAGCAGCACGCCGAAGGACGTCCAGACGACGGTGCTGATCAGCTTGCGCGGTGATGACGGCAGCGCGCTCGCGAGCATGTTGGCCGCGCACGACGTCAAGCAGAAGCACGGGCTGGAGTTGCTCTTGCCAGGTCGGCTCATCACCGACGTTTGCGGATTCGGCACGCAGCAGTTCGGTCAGATCCTGTCGCTGCCCAATGGCGAGCAGTTGGCCAAACGAGCCTTGTCGCAGCTGCTCGGCGACGTGACCATCGACGGCACGTGGACGATGACGACAGCTGATCTCGCGCACCTGGTGGACGCCGTCGGCGGGGTGACCGTCAACGTCGACGTCAATGTCACGCGTCCGGGTGCCGGCGGCACCACCGTCGTCGTGCTGCAGTCGGGCAAACAGCACCTCAACGGGTCGCAGGCCTCGGCGTTTGCGTCGTACCAAGCCGCCGGCGAGGACGCGACCGCAGTGCTGAGTCGCTTCCAAGCGGTCTTTCAAGCTGTCGTCGACGCGTTGCCCGCCAAAAGCGCACAGGCGCAGGCTGTGCTGACACGGGCTGGGGCCGTGAGCTCGCTGCCCGCGGCGCAGCTGAGCGGATTGTTGACGGCGCTGGCGAAGGACGAGCAGACGAATGCGCTGCTGCCACTGGACCTGCCGACGAAGCCGATCGACACGGGCGGCGGTCCCAACGCCTATCGGGTCGACCAGGCTCAGGTGACCAGTCTGGTGAACCAGCAGCTGGCAGCGTCGTTGCCTGCGTCGGCTGGGCAGAAGCATCCGAGCGTGCTCATCCAAAACGGCACCGGGACTCCCGGGCTGGTGCAGTCGGCATGTGACCGGCTCCTGCCGGCGGGCTATGTCTTTGCCGGCAGTGGCAACGCGCCGACGTTCAATTACAAGACCTCCCAAGTGATCGTGTTCGACTCGACGATTGCTGCGGCCCGAGTTGGCGACGATGTGGCACGTCGCCTCGGGCTGCCGATCGGCGACGTTGTCGCGTCGACGCAGGGGCAGAACGTCGCCGACGTCGTTGTCATCCTCGGTCGTGACTACCGGGGCTGACAGCGGCACTGCGCGAGTCATGGCAGGCTGGAGGTGATGACCGCATCCGCCCGAAGCGTCGAGCTGGCCCAGGGGGCCGCTGCCGCCGCCGCCGACAAGCTTGCCTCCGACATCACGATCCTCGACGTCAGCGACCAGCTGGTGATCACCGACTGCTTCGTGCTGGCGTCCGCGCCGAACGACCGCCAGGTGCGATCGGTCGTCGATGCGGTGGAGGAGCGACTCTTGCAGCTCGGTGCCAAGCCGGTACGCCGCGAAGGCGAACGCGAGGGTCGCTGGGTGCTGCTGGACTACGTCGACGTCGTTGTCCATGTGCAGCACAGCGAGGAGCGCACGTATTACGCACTCGAGCGGCTCTGGAAGGACTGTCCGACTGTGCCGTTGCCAGTTGAGGCATTGCCGCCAGAAGGGCGAGCGGCGCAATGACGCTCCAGCAACGGCGGGTCCTGCTGTTGCGCCACGGTCGCACCGAGTGGAACGCGACCGGACGGTTCCAGGGACAGCTTGACTCCGCGCTTGACGTCATCGGCCGCGCCCAGGCAGAGGCGGCGGCAGTCGCCGTCGCGCCGATGCAGCCGGACGCCCTCGTCAGCTCCGACCTCTCGAGGACGATGGACACCGCCCGCGCGGTGTCCGCCGAGATCGGCCTGGACGTGGTGCCGGACAAGCGGTTGCGCGAGATCGACCTGGGCTCGTGGCAGGGCTTGACCCGGGCCGAGGCGCGCACGCGTTACCCCTCGGAGTACGCCGCCTGGCAGGCCGGATCGGACGCGCGTCGCGGCGACGGCGAGACCTACGCCGAGGTGGGAGCGCGGGCGGTCGCGTGTATCGAGGAGTGGTTGTCCTCGTTGGGGCCTGGCGCCACGTTGGTGGCCGTGACGCATGGTGGCACGGCGCGAGCGACCATTGGCACGCTCCTCGGGCTTGACCCTGATCTCTACTGGCGCCTGGCGCCGCTCGGCAACTGCCGCTGGTCGCTGCTGACCGACATCGGGCGTGGGTGGCGGCTCGAAGAGCACAACGCCGGCCAGCCGCCAGCCGAGGAAACCGGCGACGACGCCCGCTGAGCGTCCTGTGTGCACTTGGCCGGTCGTCAGTAGACTGGGCGACGCTTCTCGGGGCTGTGGCGCAGTTGGTAGCGCACTTGCATGGCATGCAAGGGGTCAGGGGTTCGAGTCCCCTCAGCTCCACTTTCTGAAGTCGCAGGTCAGGGACTTACGCGGGTTCTCGTCGCGCGGCACCGGGTGACCACATTGCAGTCCGAGTAGCCAACGTGGGAGCCATTGCTCGGCAAGTAAGGGGTCAGACGCTCGAAAGTCTGACATCGAAAGTCTGACTGCATGCCGCTGACGTCCCGGGTCATGTGTCTTCGGGCGCCACGGCAGCCAGCGCGGCGAGCACTCTGTGGGCGCCGACACGCCTGGCCATGTCAGGTTGATTCAACCGGCTCAGAGCCTCGTCGACCGTGAACAAGCGGCGGTCCAGGCAGTCGCGGATGATGCGCTCAAGCGCTGGGGCCTGCATGTCGGGCGCGATATCGATCACTGTGCGGATGGGCGTGGTGACGCGAAGGCCGCGAACCGTGGTGATGTCCGATTCCGGGATGTCGTCGTAATGCACGACGATCTCCTGACCGCCGATTCGAATTCGCTCGGTCGGACAGCCGTTCGAGTCAATGTAGATGTCGTTCTTCGCTCGATTGCGTCGCATGGCCGGAACGTAATCGACTCTCGCTCAGCAGCGCTGCCGTTGTCCACAGCCGCGGCTGCGGCTTGCTTCGGCTGGCTGTACGCATATATGCTTACAGGCATGAGTGGGGCGGCAGCGCTGGTCGCTCAGGCTCGTGCCTCCGCTGGGCTCTCACTGCGGGAAATGGCCAAGCTTGCCGATGTCTCCTTCACGACTATTCGACGGATCGAGGCGGGGGAGATGGATCCGACAGTCGGAATGCTCCGGCGGGTCTTGTCGGCGGCCGGTGAGGATCTCGAGCTGACGACCAAGCCGGCCTCGCGCAGACGGGCTTCCCTTGCTGCTCTCGCCAATAACTATGTGGAGGATGCAGGTGGCGAGCGTCCCAACTTGACGCCGCTCAGGGCCCTCATCGACCACCTCGCTCTGCATCCGGAGGAGACCGGGGCTGCCATCGCGGCTCAGCCGCACACGCAGTCGCGCCTGATGCGTGCACTCTTGGCGGGCATGGCCGAGAAAGTCGCAGACGATGCTGGCTTGCCGCGGCCGGGCTGGACCTGGACGGCGCCGAAGATGACGCCGGCTTGGGAACCTCCGGGAACGCCTCGCATGCGCACGCAGCGCCGCGCGAATGCTCCGCGGCAACTTCTCGATCGAGGCGTCATCATCGACGAATCGAGTTTGTGGCGGGATCGGGTTAGCGTCGGTGCCTGACCAACCGCTCGGTCGCGAGCAGATCGAGGCGCTCGTTCACGAGGTCGCACGAGAGCTCGGTGATGACGGGGCTCCGCACACGGTCATCTTGGTCGGGGGCTCACTGTTGGCTTGGCATCATCTGCGCGAGTCGACCGTCGACGTTGACACAATTCGCCGGCTCGCCCCTGAGCTCGCACACGCGGTCGAGGTCGTCGCGGCCAGGCACGGCCTTGCCCCGCGATGGATGAACGATCATGCCGCCGCCTTCGCTCCGCAGACCTTCGACGAATCCTCGTGCGAGGTCCTGCTCGAAACGTCGAGGCTCCAGGTGCTCGGCATGCGGCTACGCGACGCGTTCCTGATGAAGCTGTTCGCCGGGCGGGCTCGCGATCATGACGACCTCGTCTCGTTGTGGCCGCGCACCGGATTCGCGAGCGCGCGAGAGGCGGTCGAAGCGATGTACGACGCGTACCCAGCCGCGCCGAGAGACGAGTACCTCGAGGCTTTCGTTGCCGACATAGCGGCAGAGGCCACGTCGTAGCCGTCGTCTACAGCCGGTAGCCAATCTGTAGCCAACGCCGGCGCGCAGCAGCGAATGCCTGCGGACGGTCTGGACGCCCATGGCATGCAAGGGGTCAGGGTTCGAGTCCCCTCAGCTCCACAAATGGGGCCAGGTCAGGACAATGATCGACGATCTTGACTGCTCGCGGCTTACGCAAGGGCGATGTTGCTGGTTGCGTCGCGTCGCCCGGGGCGAGTAGTCGCCGTGGAACTCTCGGTGGAGCAGCACACCGGACCGTCGCCGGCCTCGCTGAAGAAAGTCGCGCTGTCTTCGAGAACCGTGTAGATCTCCCACCGCTCACCGCTCGGGGAGCCCTCGACCCAGAACTTGTCCTGCTTGGCGTAGCAACACGTGGTCCCGCGCTCGTCGACGGATGCGAGGCCGACCTCGGCAAGGCGGGTCTGCTCGGCGTCGACGATGTCAGTGGACTCAACCTCGACACCCATGTGGTTGAGAGTGCCGCCCTGCCCGGGATTCTCCAGGAGCACGAGCTTCAGCGGCGGGTTGGTCACGGCGAAGTTCGCGTAGCCGTCGCGGCGCTTCGCCGGCTCGGTTCCGAACAGCTTGGCGTAGAACGTGACCGCTTCATCGATGTTGTCGACGTTGAGCGCGAGCTGGATCCGGGACATTCCGACCTCCTGAGGTCTTCGACGTTCATCTAAACTCTTGGTGAACAAGGTGCCAACCTCTTTGACGTATGTCAAGAAGGTTGGCATGATGAATTCGTGCCCAAGACCTTGCCGGTGATCGACACCTCGGCACCGATCTGCTGCTCACCGGTTGCTGCCGCACCCATGACTGAGGGCGACGCGCTCGAAGTCGCGGTGCGGCTGAAGGCCATTGCTGACCCCGTCCGGGTCCGGTTGTTGTCGATGCTGCTCGCCGCCGACGAAGTCTGCACGTGCGACCTCGCGCCAGCGGTTGGGGTCACTGAAGCGACGGTCAGCCACCATCTGTCGGTGCTGAAGAAGGCCGGGCTGATCAGCGAAGGTGAGCGGCGCGGGATGAACGTTTACTACCGTGCGCGCCGCGACTCGCTCGGCGCGCTCTGCCGGGTGATCGACCCGAACTGCTGCTGATGCGTCCCGTCTCGTTGCTGGCGCGTCAAGCGTTGGCTGAGTTTCTCGGTTCGGCTGGCCTGGTCGCGGTCGTGATCGGATCGGGCATCGCTGCTCAGCGGCTTTCGCCGACCGACACCGGATTGGAGCTCCTGGAGAACGCGCTGGTGACCGGCGCCGGTCTGATGGCGTTGATCCTCGCGTTCGGTCCCGCCTCTGGAGGTCACTTCAATCCGGTCGTGACCCTCGCCGACCGCGTGTTGGGTGGCATCACGAACCGTCAGCTCGCGACCTATCTGCCTGCACAGCTCGCGGGCGGTGTCATCGGCGCGGTCCTTGCCAATCTCATGTTCAGCGTCGACGCAGTCAGCATCTCCACTCACCATCGATCGTCCGGCGGGCTCTGGCTGTCAGAGGCGCTCGCGACCTTCGGGCTCGTGGTCCTCATCTTTGGTCTCGCCCGATCGGGCAGGATGACGGTTGCGCCGTTTGCTGTTGGCGCCTACATCACCGCCGCCTACTGGTGGTCGTCGTCGACGAGCTTCGCCAATCCGATGATCGACGTCGCACGGACGTTGTCCGACACGTTCGCCGGCATCGCACCGAGCAGCGTGCCGACGTTCGTGCTCATGCAGCTGGTCGGCGGGGCGGCCGCGGTCGCTGTCGTCTTCGTGCTGTATCCGGCGCTCGGCGATGCTGCCGCCGACGTCGTCGTACCGCATCCAGAACCGGAGAGCGTTGAGGTGACGACCTGATGCGACCGACGATTCTCTTCGCTTGCATCCACAACTCCGGACGCTCGGTTGCCGCGCAGCAGCTGGCCCGCCACCTCGGCGGAGACGCCGTCACGGTCCGGTCAGCCGGATCCGAGCCCGGCGCCGGGGTCAACCCGGTCGTCGCGCAGGTGCTGACCGAACGTGGGCTCGCGGTCGACAGTCACAGGCCGACCAGGCTCGATCGTGACCTGGTCGAGACGAGCGATG
>DASSEQ010000145.1:0-13633 GCA_035695245.1 Mycobacteriales bacterium
ACGTCGCCGCACACCCGGACCCGGCGGTGGCACGGGAAATCGTTCGTGGCGGGACGGCGACGTTCGCGCACTTCTCCGGCATGTCTGCAGCGCCGACGCGGGCCGAAGGCACTGACGCGAACGTCTACGCCTCGCTCGGAGACCAGTACGACGTGCGGGAGCACGCCAGCGGCACCGCCGGACACGCCCAGACGCTGCCGGAGGAGTTCGTCGACCGTTTCGCAGTCGCCGGCCCGGTCGAGGAGTGCGTGCGTCGGCTCTCCGAGCTCGTCGACCTGGGGCTCGACCACCTCGTCGTGATTCCCGGCTCTCGCGACGCAGACCGTGCTGAACTGCTCGCAAGTCTGGACCGACTCGCCCACGAGGTCCTGCCGAAGCTGCGCTGACGGAGGCATGGGGTGCAACCAGGCAAGCTGTTCGTGACCATCGGCTTGCCAGGGGCCGGCAAGACGACCCGAGCAAAGCAGCTGGCGGCGGAGCACGATGCCATTCGCCTCACGCCGGACGAGTGGATGATTCCGCTGTTCAACCACAACGACGCCGATGGAAAACGCGATGTCCTCGAGGGCCGCTTGATCTGGTTGGCGGCGGCCGCGCTGCTGCGCGGGGTCAACGTCGTACTCGACTTCGGGGTTTGGGCCAAAGACGAACGGTCCGCCCTGAAGCACCTCGCGGCAAAGGTCGGAGCGGCATGTGAGCTCGTCTACCTGCCGATCGACCACGACGAGCAGCTGCGGCGAGTCGCCGGCCGCTCGGCCGCCGTACCAGAAACCACATTCGCCATGACCGAGGGCGATCTCCTTCAATGGCGGACCCAGTTCCAGGAGCCGGACGAGCACGAACTACGCGACGCGGACCCGGGGCCGGTGCCCGACGGCTTCACCTCATGGGATCAATGGACGGCTGATCGCTGGCCAACGTCGCTCGCTACTTGACCTTGGAGTGCACTCCCAGGTTTACCGTTCGGAGCATGGACAGCGCCGAGGGCATGATGCGGGTGGCCGCGCTTGCGCGTGCGGTCGGGGTGAAGCCGGACACGATCCGTTTCTATGACCGGGTCGGGCTGCTCAGTGCGAGCGGCCGAACGACCACCAACCACCGCCGTTACGACAACACCGCCGTGGACCGGCTGCAGTTCATCCAGGGTGCGCAGCGACTCGGCCTGCGCCTTGCCGACATCAGGCAGCTGCTCGACGTGAGAGACACAGGGGAGTGCCCTTGCGGGTCTGCGGCATCGCTGCTGACACAGCGCCTCGCCGACATCGACGCGGAGATCGCCAAGCTCACCCGGCTCCGTGAAGACCTCTCCCGGTTCGTCGAGCGCATTCCGGCCGACGACTGCCCCGACCCCACGCCCGGAACCTGGCGGCCACGAAAGGAGGTGTCGGTCTGATGTGTTGCTGCTGCGGCAAGTCGTGCGAAGCCTGCACGTGTGACACGTGCTGCTGCTCCTGATCAGCACGGACGAGCAGGCGAGGTGCACATCGCCTGCGTCGTGCCGCCCGGCCTTCGCTACCAGCCGGCGTTGGGCGGACCATACGTGAGGCACAGACCCAGGGCGGTCGCGAGCAGGAAGATGCCGATGAGCATCACAGCCATCGCCCGCATCCACGTCGGCCGACGCCCGGCCATGGTGGGCGGCATATAGAGCGACGGCAGCAGCGAGTCACCGCGCAGCCGCAGCCAGTTCGGATCGACGACGGCATCCGGCTCGGGCAATGGAACGTCAGCGAAGGCGACGTCCTGGCTCATGCTGGTCACGCCTCCGAGTATGCGCCCTAGTTCTTTCGGCGACGACGGTTGCGTGCGATCAATGAGCCGACCACCCAGAGGAGAAGAACAGCCAGCGTTACCTGTGTGGCGTGATGATCGATCGTGGTCACGGCATGCACCGCGCTGCGCCCGACCGCCCAGCCGAGCCCCACCAACAGCGCTACCCACAGCAGCGTCCCTAGTGCGTCTCCCAGCACGAACGTCCAGAGCGGCATCTCGCTGGTCCCGCAGGCCAGGTAGACCAGCGCGTTCGGGATCGGGAGGTAGTAAGCGACAGCAAGCGCCCAGACCCCGCGCCGCCGCACGATCGATTCCGCGCGTGTGATCGCGCCGGCTGCCCGCGGCCGACGGCGGGTGTACACCTCGGCAAGTCGTGCCCCCCATCGACGGCCGGCCCACCAGACGAACAGGTCGTAGAGGGCGATGCCGCAGAGCGGAGCCGCCACGACCAACGGCAGTGAGAGATCGCCGACGCGCGCGAACGCGCCCGCGGTCACGATTGACACGAGCGACCCCGCAAGTGCTTCGAGCAGCACCACGTGATGGCGCAACAGTGTCGGCGTGAGCGCCGCCAACACGTACGACGCCACGATCCCGGCGACGAGTCCCGCCCCGCAGAGGACATCGGCCGGCGCAACGCGACGTCGACGTCGCGGTGGCTCGAGGATCGCGGGGGTGGGCTCGGACAAGGTGCGCCCAAGCTAGCGGCGGCCCTGCCGTCGTCACCTGATCGGCACTAGCGTTCTGCGGCGTGGACACCTCCTTCACCGCGGAGCTTTTCGAGTGGCGAGGCCCCGCGCCGTTCGTCTGGTTGTCGTTGCCGGCAGACGTTTGTGACTACGTCCGCGACGAGGCAGCCGAGGCGACCTACGGCTGGGGCGCGATCCCCGTCTCGGTGCAGATCGGTGACACGTTGTGGGAGACCTCACTGCTGCCCCGCGACGGCGGCTACGTGATGCCGGTGAAGAAGAACGTGCGCGTGAAGGAGCGGATCGGTGCAGGCGACACCGTCCGGGTGGAGATGAGCGTGGCCCCGCGAGGCGGTCGGGCCGCCAACGGCAGCGGACGGGCCGGCTGACGCAGGGTTGAGCCAGCGCCCGGCCGCGACGTTTGACCGAATCGGGCGTTATCGAGCCGATCGGACTTTTCGTCCGTCGGGGGCTCGTTTCAGAGGAGGTCTGCGTGCGCAGACGGCTAATCCAGGTGACCCTTGCCGTATCGGTCGCCGCCTTGTCGGTGACCGGCGTGGCCGGGACGGCTCAGGCTGCTGCCGGCTCGGTGGTCTCGCATACGCACTTGCTGCTCACCCGGCAGCTTGCCGAGCGGACACAGTCCGCACTCGGTGTCGGCACGGGATGTCTCGGCACCGGAAGTCCCGGCTGCCTACCGATCCCGCTGCAGTACAACGGCGGTCCGGTCGAGCAGGCCGGCACGACCAACTACGTCGTTTTCTGGGAGCCGACTGGCTCCACGGTGTCGTCGACGTACAACTCGCTGCTGACGCGCTTCTTCAACGACATCGGTGGCAGCACTTTGTACGGCGTGGCCACGCAGTACTACCAGGGCAGCAACCAGCAGCACATCGTCAACAGCTCCCGCCTAGGCGGCACGTGGATCGACACCAGTGCGTATCCATCGTCGTCCCTCACCGATGCCGACATTCAGAACGAGGCAACCAAGGCGATCACCGCCAACGGCTGGACTCGTGGCATCGGCTCGCAGGTGTTTGTCTTCCTGGCCGAGGGCGAGAACGAGTGCCAGTCTTCGGGCACGTGCTCGTTCTCAACGTTCTGTGCCTACCACGGCGACTTCAGCAGCGCCGGCCAGACGGTTCTCTATGCTGCGATGCCGTACGCCGGCACCGACCTCTCCGGATGTGGGACGCAGGGCACTGCCAGTCCTAACAACGACATGGACGCTGACGCCGAGATCTCGATCACGTCGCACGAGCTGATGGAAACGGTGACGGACCCCACGCTTTCGGCGTGGTTCGACTCGACCGGCGCCGAGATCGGCGACAAGTGCGCCTACACCTACGGCACGACAGCGTCCAACGGCAGCAACATCACCATGAATGGCAACCCGTACATCGTCCAGGAAGAGTTCAGCAACGCTCAGCTCGGCTGCTCGCTCAGCTGACTTC
The DNA here is from genome assembly GCA_035695245.1 of Mycobacteriales bacterium. Lineage (GTDB taxonomy): Bacteria > Actinomycetota > Actinomycetes > JAFAQI01 > JAFAQI01 > DASSEQ01. The sequence continues at coordinate 3,917 of DASSEQ010000145.1, forward strand.
GACATGTGGTGACCAGGCCCGCGAACCCGCCTATGAGGATCGCGGGCCTGGTTGCGGTCCCCGGCGATGTCCCGTCGCGACAATTCCGCCATTTGCCTGACGGAAGCACGGCGCGGGCCCTACTGTCCGGGCTACATCCGGTCCTGACGGGGAGGCTCCGATGTCACTCGACGAGGCAGCGGTTTCGCAGTTCGTGCGGTCGTTCTCGGGGGTGGCCTTCCGCCCGAGCGACGACGGTTTCGACGCAGCCCGTGCGGCGGCGATCTGGAACGGCGACATCGACCGGCAGCCGGCGCTGCTGGTGCAGCCGGCGACGTCGGATGAGGTCGCGGCGGTGGTGCGCTTCGCCCGGGACCACGACGCTGCGGTCACGGTGCGCGGCGGCGGGCATGGCTTCTCGGGAAAGCTTGTCGCTGACGGGGCGATCATGATCGACCTCTCGCGGATGAATTCGGTCCGCGTGGATGCGGCAGCCCGCACGGCTCATGTGGGCGGCGGGGCACACTGGGCGCTCGTCGATGCCGCGACGGCCGAGCATGGCTTGGCTGTTGTCGGTGGCACCGTGAGCCACACCGGCGTCGCCGGTCTCACCTTGAGCGGCGGGATGGGCTGGCTGAGCCGGTCGCAGGGCTTGTCCTGCGACAACCTGCTGGCCGCGACCCTCGTCACCGCAGACGGACGCACGGTCACCGCATCCGCCGGTGAGCACCCGGAGCTCTTCTGGGGGTTGCGTGGGGCTGGCGCCAACTTCGGCGTCGTCACCGAGATGGTCTTCGCGCTGCACGAGGTCAACCCCATGGCGAACCTGGGGATGTTCTTCTGGAGTGCGCCAAACGCAACGGCTCCGCTGCGCTTTGCCCGCGACTACGTGCGCGAGCTCCCCGACGGAATGTCCGCGCTCGTGGTCGGGATGTCGGCCCCGCCCGCCCCGTTCGTGCCCGAGGAGTGGCAGGGTGCAACCGGTTTCGCGATCGTCGTGGTCAGCTGGGGCGATGCGTCCGACCACGCCAGCACGATCAAGCCGCTTCAGGACCTGGACCCGCAGTTCGAGTTGGTGACACCGATCCCGTATGCCGCGCTGCAGCAGATGCTCGACGACACCGCACCGTGGGGGGTGCGCGGCTATGACAAGGGCATCTATCTCGACGAGTTGACCGATGACGTCATCGACATCCTCGTGGACATCTTTCCGCGCAAGAAGGCGCCTCTGTCGTTCCTGCCGATGTTCCCTCTCGGCGGAGCGTTCTGTGCGGTTGCCGATGACGCCACTGCCTTCGGCGGCAGCCGGCACAACCAATGGTCACTGGCGATCGCGGCGCTCGCGTTTGATGACGAGTCGTTCCAGGCCGACAAGGCCTGGGCGCGCACGTTGTGGACCGCGCTGCGCGAGCACGCCCCCGGCGACGGCACCTATGTCAACTTCAGCTCGGACCGGGACGAGGCCCGGCTGCGGGCGTCGTACGGCGAGAAGAAGTACCAGCGGCTCGCCGACCTGAAGAAGCAGTGGGACCCGGACAACGTCTTCTGCAACAACGCGAACATCCCGCCGAGCGGCGCGGTCGTGCCCTCGCCGCGCAGTGCCGAGCAGCCGAGCCGGGAGCGCGCCTGAGAGTTACTCGGCGAGGAGCTGCTCGATCGTCGCGAGCAGCTCAGCTGACTCCGGCTCGACAAGCGGGCTGAAACGGTGCACCGGCTCGCCCCGGCGGTTGACGAGGAACTTCTCGAAGTTCCACCGGATCTCACCGCTGTGGCCACTGTCGTCGGCGAGTGCCGTGAGGCTCGTGTAGAGCGGGTGCTGATCCTCGCCGTTGACGTCGGTCTTCTCGAACATCGGGAAAGTCACGCCATAGCTGGTGCTGCAGAAGGTTTGGATCTCGGACGCGGAGCCGGGCTCCTGCTCGCCGAACTGGTTGCAAGGGAAGCCCAGGACGGAGAACCCGCGTTCGGCGAACTTCTCGTGGACTCTTTCCAGACCGGCGTACTGCGGTGTGAGCCCGCACTTCGACGCGACGTTGACGACGAGCAAGACACTGCCCTCGTAGTCCCGAAGTGTCGCGGGGGCTCCGTCGAGGGCGCGGACGGGCACGTCGTAGATCGCCATGGGCCAAAACGTTAGCCGTCGGCTTCCACCGGATCCAGGCAGGTCCCGCCACGGCAATCGCCGCTCGCAATCACGCTGCCGATACGTTGCCTTCGACTCGCCGATCCAACGGGAGGCGCGCTGGTGTCCATCACGACCACCGCCCGGACCATGTCCGGCTGGAACGTCCTCGAGGTCGCCGGCGCGCTCGACATGGACGGCGCCCCGCAGCTTCGGCTTGCGCTTCTTGACCTCATCGACGTCGACGCGCCGCTCGTCATCGTCGATGTCGAAGCCGTCGACTTCATCGACTCGGTCGGGCTGGGCGCACTCGTCAGCGCCTTGAAGCGCACGCGAACGGCAGGCGGCGAACTCCGCCTCGTGGGTGTGAGGTCGCACATGGAAAGGGTGCTCCGCGTTACGGGGCTCCACCGCGTGTTCGGCAGCTACGACAGCGTCGACGCGGCGATCCGCGCACCGCTCTCGCCTCCAGACCAGGACTGATTGCCAGCGGGACCAGACCGACATCGCCCGTTCGGGTGGCGACAAATCAGCCCAGCGTGCGATGGGGACGCGACGCCGAATCTCCGACACTGGTTCTGTGACCCAACCCCCCTTGCACTCGCGCGCCTGCCCCGGTTGCCTGGGCGACGGGAAGTGCTGGGTGTGCATGGGCACCGGCTACCTCGGTCCGGACGTCGACGCGCGCTGCCACCGATGCGGCGGCACCGGCAACTGCGCCGAGACGACGTCGATCGTCGACGCGGACCGACCCGCCATGGATGCCGGCTGAGACAGCCGCAGATTCGGCCGAATCGCCAGGTTTCGACTGGGCTGTCGCGGGCTATGTCCGTTTTGCGTCCGGCCGGGCTGGGCCGGTCGGACGCATCAATCTCTGTCGGGGTACATCGAGCCTGTGCGAGCCGAGAGCGCAGCCGCGGAGCCACCTCATCGGGGCGGTCGTCCGGTCCTCGCCCGGACCAGAGTGTCGGTCGCGGCCGGCGTGGGTTTCGTCGTCGGCTTCGCCCTCGTGTGGACGCCGGCCGCTGCCGCCGCCCCGCTGGTGGGCTGGACTGCTGCGGCCGTCGTGTTCAGCGGCTGGACCTGGCGGAGCATCTGGCGGCTGGACGCAGCCGAGACCGCTGCCGACGTCTCGCTGGAGGACCCCAGCCGCCTTGTCGCCGACTTGGCGTGCCTGATTGCCGCCGTGGCCAGCCTCGTCGCGGTGGGGGTCGTGTTGGTTCAGGCCGGCAACGCGTCCGGGACGACCAAGCTGCTCGAGATCGCGCTGGCGATCGTCTCCGTGTCCGCGTCGTGGCTTCTGATCCACACCGTGTTCACCCTTCGCTATGCACGCCACTACTACGCGCGGCAGGCCGAGAGCGTCGACTTCAACCAGTCAGCGCCGCCGCGTTATAGCGACTTCGCCTATCTGGCTTTCACGATCGGCATGACCTTTCAGGTTTCTGACACCGATCTGAAGACCAACGACATTCGTCGGCTCGCGCTCCGGCACATGCTGCTGTCTTACTTGATGGGCGCGGTGTTCGTCGCCATCACCATCAACCTCGTGGCCGGCCTCACGAAATAGCCAGCCCGCTTCCTCAGGTTGCGGGAAGGAGCTCCGCCGCCAGCATCTTCTGTCCCGCTTCGTATCCCCGTTCGATGAGCTCGCCGGTGCGCGAGAAGTCCCGCATCTCGTGATGTCCCAGGTCGACTCGCGGCATCGGGATGATCGGCCGCGGGCTCGCCTCCGGGAACTCGAGCTTCGCCAACCGATACCTGCTGATCGCGAAGCTCATGAGGAGGACGTCCAACGCGTTCATCCGGGCATCGCGACGACCGAGCGATCCACCGGTCACGTCGATGACCCACGTCCGTTGCGCGTCCAGCTCGATGGCGCGTTGCACGGGCACCGGACAGGTGACGCCGCCGTCCACGTGCAGGCTGTCGCCGAGTGACACGGGTGGCAGAAGAGCGGGCAGGCTCGCACTCGCGACCAGCACCTGCTGCGGGTCACCGCTGGTCCACCAGACCGGATGACCCGTGACCAGGTCAGTGGTGACGATATGGACCGGGACGGCGAGCTCGGCAAGGTCACTGACCGGCACCAGCCGGGAGACGAGGTCATGCAAGCCGTCGGCCTCGTAGAGATGCATGTCCCGGCGTACGACGTGTCCGACCACGGAGCGGCGGCTCGAGGGGAAGACGTCGTTGCGGTCGAGGCTGAGCCACAGCGCGCGCAGCTCCTTGACGCGATCGAGCGAGGGCTCGACGGCCATGAACGCCGCGTTGAGCGCACCCACCGAGCAGCCGATGAAGACGTCCGGCCGGATGCCGGCCTCGAGCAACGCTTGAAGGGCACCGACCTGGATGGCGCCCAGACTCCCACCACCGGACAGAACGACCGCATTGGCGTGCGGCCCGTGCAGGGACTCGACCGGCCGCCAATGTCGACGCAAGCTCGCGAGCACCGTCACGGTCGCCTCCGCACGCGGATGAAGTGGTCAAACAGTAGGGCGAAAACGGTGAGCGCAACAGACGTTTGGTGACTAGTGCCCGATCAGCGACTCAACGAGTTGCTCGATGCTGCCGGCGACGGCGGCCGGGTCCACGAGCATGTGCAAGTGCTCGGCGCCGACGATGGTCGCGACCGTCAGGCCTAGAGCCCTGGCGCGCTCGCGCTCCGGCGCGTAGACCTCACCAAAGGCCAGGTACGCCGACGGCACGTCAGCCCAGCCGGTGCCATCGACGCTGTCCTTGAAGTAGTCGATCGGCAGGCGACGCATTTCGGCTGTGCAGCGGCGCTCCGATTCGGGTGTCGGAAACAGGCGGCTGATGCCGCCGCTCCACCATTGGTTCCAGGCAGCCAGCCTGCCGTCGCCGCTGACGTGTTGAGCGAGGAACTCCAGGGACGAAGGAGGCGACATCGGGTGCGCGCCCGGCTCGGGGAGGCGCGCGTCGACGTAGACGACCGCCTTCACCTGACGGTTCCGGGCCACAGCCGGCGCCAGGAGTCCAGCGTTGCTGTGGGGCACGAGAATCCACTCGTCGGCGGGCGCGATCGCCTCGATGAAGCTCGCGATCACAACGGCCGCGGATGACGGCGCCGTTCCCGAGTGAGCCGCGATCACCGAGTCCCATCCGCGACTCTTCAGCGTCTCGTGCACGGGCTCCCAAGATGCCGGGCCCAGCAGCGGGCTCGCCAGCAGCGCTATCCGAGGAGCCACCCGGCGACGTTATCCGGCGCTCGACAGGCCCAGCACCGGCAAAGCTGGTGCGACGCCGGACAGGACGATGTCCGTGCGTCGGCGCGGCTCCCAGCGTTCCCTCGTCAGTCGCCAGCGGCGTAGCTGTGCAGGTTGGCCTCGGCGGGTGGCCCAGGTCACGCCGTTGTCCTCGTAGCCGAGCGATCGCGAAACAGCGTTGGATGCGTCGTTGTCGACGAAGGCCTCGCTCGTCGCTTCCCGCGCGCCGAACCCATCGAACGCGAGATGTAGCACCGCTGCCCGCATCTCCTGCCCGAGTCCGCGACCTCGAGCCGGTGGCGCGAGCCAGGAGAAGGTCGAGACGCCGCCGAAACACGGAAACTCCTCGGCGATCAGGTCCTGCACGCCGACGAGCGTTCCGTCCGCTTCCACGACGAAGTTGATCCGCCACCAGTCGGGCTCGACCCGAGCGCGCGCTGCCCAGATGGCGCGCATCCAGCGCCATTCCCGAGATGGGCTGCTGTCATACAAGGACATCGGATCGTCAAAGGGAGCGTCCTCGTCGCTCACGACACCCGCGCGAACGATCGGGATCAGTTCTTCGAGCAGCTGGTCCGTGGCACCACGCAACCGCAGCATCGGCGTCGTGACCTCGATCTGCAGCGGGGGATAGGGCAGCACCACGAACCGAGCGTAGAGCCGGCCGTCTGTCATAGTCGTGCACGCCGGCACTCAGATGAGGACGAACGACGTGGCGTCAATTGATGAGATCCCCGTTGCCCACACACCACCAGGCGGCTACGGCGACGCCTTCCCATTGCCAGTGTTGGCCGGTTGCACTGACCCGCTCGTCGAGGGCGCTCCTGATCTGCGCGGTCATTGGAAAGTGATCGAGGTCGAGGTGGACGGGGCAAAGGATCCGAACCATCCGGTGCTCGGTCATGAGCAACGCATCGAGCAAGGTGGCGACCGCCTCGTGGTGACGGCCGCGGGCATCATTCACGACATGCGTTGCGACGGCACCGAGGCCAACGGCGTGCATGACGTTGCCGAGTTCGACAAAACCACGCCGATCACGGTGGTTGCGTCGTACGAGAACGGGGTGCACGTGCTTCGTCCCGTCGGGATCCCGATCGAAGTGACCCGGCGGCGCGACGGCGACGAGATGGTCTGGCAATACCTCGGCTTCACGGCCAGACTTGCCGCGATCTAACGCCGGAACAGTCGAAGCGAGATCGAGTCGGCCATCACCTTGAGGCCCAGCGGGTTGGGGTGCGTTTGGTCGCCCGCGCTGTACGCCGGGTTCCACGTCTGCGGAGCCAGCGGGTTCTCAACCACCTCGCCGAAGTGCACGAGGCCGTCGAACGACGATCGATGTGTCGCGATCCAGTGGTCGACTTGGTCCCTCGTGCCGGCCAGCGTCGCGTAGTCCATGTGCTCGTTGTTGACCTTGCCTGCGGTCGGCGTCAGCGTCGAGATGAACACCCTGATGCCGCGACGGTGCGCAGCGGCGAGGATCCGTTGGTAGGCCGTCTCGATCATTGCCGCGCCGACGCCTTTGCCTATGTCGTTGACGCCCTCGAACAGGATGAGCGTCGACACGTTGGGTTCGTCGAAGACGTCCCACTGCATGCGCTTGTCCGCGGCCTGTCCGACCCCGGCCGTGTCGACGTCTTTGGACACGAGGTTGCCGCCGATGCCGGCGTTGACCACGCTGAAGTGCGGTCCGCCGGGTAGGGCCGCCAGCCGGTCGTTGAGCAAATCGGGCCAGCGTGTGTTGCCGTCGGGGACGCTCGCGACGCCGTCGGTGATGGAGTCGCCGAGCGCAACAACGGTGCTCACGTTGCTCGGTGCCATGACGTCGACGCCGGTCAGGAAGGTCCACGAGTCGACCGGCCGTCGGAAGGAGCTGCCCGACGGGTCGGCGGCGTGGTCGCCGTCGCCGGCGAGTGTCTGCCAGTTGAGGCCCCAGGCGTTCTGGTGAAACGTCGTCGTCGCGTAGGTGCCGGGAGCGTAGAAACTGACCGCGAGCCACGCTTGGCCGCCCAACCGCAACGGAACCGGCGCGCTGAGCTCGTCCTTGCCCGGCGCGATCGTGATCGCGTTGCCCCCGGCAAAGTGCACGTGTCGAATCGTGCTGGCGGCGACATCAGGCAGCACTGGTGTCACGGGGAGTGCGACCGTGACGTCGCGCAGGGTCAGCGGGCCCGCGCCGTAGCGATTGGAGAAGCGAAGCCGCAGCGAGGTGCCACCGATGCTCGTGTGCACGAACAGGCGGTAGCTCTGGTCTGCGCTGGCCGCGCCGCCGGAGGCGGGCGACCCCTCCCAGGCACCCACCCAGTGCTTCGCGATCCGGTGGTGTGGAGCAGCCAGCGCGGTCGCGGGCGCTGCAACAGCGAAGAGCAGCACAGTCGCGAGCAACCCGCGACGGAGCGGGGACACGGGCTGGGCACGCGTCACGCCGATCGTCTACCCACAATGGGCGCGTTCTACGTCGCGCGGCTCGCGAGCACGTTCTCCAGCCGGACGACGACCGGCACGTCCGGGCCTGCCGGCGGGTTCAGCTCCAGGAGCAAGCCGTCGGCGGTGCCGCGGGCAAGCACGTCTCCGCCGTCGAGACGTCCGGCCGACGAGGTCGTGGCCCACGCCACTTCCGGTAGCGTCACGTCGTCGAGCTTGCCGTCGGTAGCAGCTGGTCTGACAAAGGCGTAGAGGTCTCGGTCTCGGGCGGTGAAGCGCATGTCTGCGTCGGCACCGGATCGGCCGCCCGGCGTGACCCAGGGCCTTGTCCCGTAAAGCGCCTCGCCTGCGACCGAGGTGAACTCCGAGAGCCAACCCAGGCGCTCGAGCTGGAGATCGGGGATCTGTGCGTCTTCTCCGCGTGGACCGACGTTGATGAGCAGGTTGCCGTTCTTCGACGCGATGTCACAGACCATCCAAAGGAGGTCGCGTCGACTCAGGAAGTCGGCCTCGGTGGATGCCCGGTTGTAACCGAAGCTCTTGTCGAAGCCCCGCACACACTCCCAAGACTTGGCCTGGATGGTGTCGAAGACGGCGTACTCCGGTGTCTGCACGTCGAACAACGGTGGTGCCGGCGGGACGAAGCCGTGACCGCGCCGGTTTGCACTGCGCACCGCCCGGTTGATCGCCCACCGTGCGGGACGCGTCTGCAACAGCGGCCAGGCGCGCGACCAAGGGACGAAGCGGTCGTTGATGACGCCGTCGGGCACCGCTCGGTAGTAGTAGTCGATCAGCTCGGCCAGCCGATCCAACGGCGTCGGCCACGAGATGTCGTTCCACAACACACTCGGCGCATATCGATCGATCAGCTCCCGCACCTGCGCATCCGCGTACGCGACATAGTCACCCCGCGGTTGGGCGAGCATCAGGTCCGAGAACGTGCCCAGCGCGTGATCATTGAAGGTCGAGTCGAGGCCGCCGGAGTAGTAGAGCCCGAACCTCATGCCGGCGCTGCGCACTGCCTCCGCAAACTCGCCGACGACGTCGCGTGGGCATTGCGCGCGTGCCGCGTGCAGGTTCGACACGTTCGACGGCCAAAGGCAGTAGCCGTCCATGTGCTTGGTGACGAGCACGACGTAACGAGCACCGGCCGCCGCGAACCGGGACGCCCATGCGTTCGGGTCCCACTGGTCGAGCGCGCGCTCCCAGTCGTCGACGAAGGAGCGGTAGTCGCGGTCGCCGTAGTGTTGTCGGTGATACGCACTGACCGGGCTGTCGGGAAAGCGCAGCGAGTTCTCATACCACTCTGAATACGGCGCAGCCGCGAGCGCGTCCGGACGATCCGACGCGAACAAGTCGCCGATCTCGTGGTCGGTCGGTGCATATGCCGGCACCGAGGCCGGCGTCCAGTGCACGAAGATGCCGAGCTTGGCGTCCCGCCACCAAGTCGGCACCGGACGCCGACGCAGCGCACGAACGGCCGATCGCGTGGAAGGCATGAGCTCAGTGGCCCGCGCGCACCAACCGTCCGGGGCGCTCACCGGTCAGCTCACCGTTGGCGAGCGTCTGCACGCCGGCGACGAACGTGCCGACATAGCCGTCGACGTGCTGCACAAGTCGACGCCCACCGGCAGGCAGGTCGAAGACCATCTCCGGCATGTGCAGCCGCAGTCCGTCGAGATCGACGAGGTTGAGGTCGGCGCGCATGCCGGTCTCGATCGTGCCGCGGTCGGTGAGGCCGTAGGTGCGAGCAGTGCGCGACGTCTGCAGCGAGACGACCTGCTCGATCGGCAGTCGTGGCCCGCGCGTGCGGTCGCGCACCCAGTGCGTGAGCAGGTAGGTCGGCATGCTCGCATCGCAGATGAGTCCGCAGTGCGCGCCGCCATCGGACAAGCCGAGCACGGTGCGCGGGTGCGTCATCATCTCGCGGATGGCCTCGTGGTTGAACTCGACGTACGACGCGAGCGG
>DASSEQ010000146.1:0-2813 GCA_035695245.1 Mycobacteriales bacterium
GCAACGCGCTGCGCGAAGGTGGGGCCACCGGCGAGGTCCGGGCACTCACCGAGTCGACCCGCACCGCGCAGGAAGCGGCGAGCGCGCTCGGCGTGCCGGTCGGCGCGATCGTGAAGTCGCTCGTCTTCACTGCCGACGGCGAGCCGGTGCTCGTCCTCGCAAGCGGAGACCACCAGGTCGACACCACCCGGGTCGCCGCCGCTCTCGGCGCCGCACAGGTTCGACGCGCCGACGCCGACACCGTCCGGGCCGCGACCGGCTACCCGATCGGCGGTGTCGCGCCGATCGCTCACCCTTCCCCGCTGCGCACCGTGGTCGACCGGCACCTCGCCGGCTTCGAGGTGGTCTGGGCCGCGGCCGGCACCCCGCACTCGGTCTTCTCGACGACGTACGACGAACTGGTCCGCCTCACCTCCGGCACCGCGGCTGACGTCGCCGCCAGCTGATCAGGTGCGATGACTGACGTGCGCCTCGACGTGTGGCAAGTGCGGCCGCGTGACATCGTGCGGGCCGCGGCAGCCGGTCGGCGTACGGTGGCGCGGCTGCGCCGGGCAGACGCTGTGACCTTCGCGAAGCTGCTCGGCACCGCGGGCCCGGCCTTCACGCCATGGGACGCGACACCGACCCGCTGGGCGCTTCTGGCCTGCTCCCCCGCCGATCCCACCGATGCCGTCGCACGATGGTGGGACGAGCATGCCGTCGAGCATGCGCGGTTGGCGCTGCGACCACTGTGGTCGCGCGGCACCTGGGACGGCGTCGCACCGTTCGGCGTCGATGACCGCAGTCGATGGGACGGGCCGGTCCTGGCACTCACCCGCTCGACGCTGCGGATAGGGCAGCTGACGGCGTTCTACCGCGCGGTGCGCCCGATCGCCCACGAGATCCGACGCGCCCGCGGCTGTCGGGTCGCGTTCGGGATCGGTGAGGCGCCGCTGCTCCGACAGGGCACGGTCAGCATCTGGGACTCCCCTTCTGCCGTCACCGCCTTCGCGCACGGTGCCGCCGCACACGCCGACGCCATCACGCGCACCCCGACACAACGGTGGTATGCCGAAGAGCTGTTCGCGCGCTTCGCCATCGTCGAAGCGACCGGGTCGATCGGTGGGGTGGCCGTCGCATGACCGAAGCATCGACCCCGACCGTCGACCTCGTTGATGCGTCCGAGTTCTCCGCTGCTGTCGTGACGACCGCGCAGATCTACGGCGAGGCGATGCAACGACCTCCCGAGCTCGTCGTGCAACGTCGCGAAATCATGTCGTCGCACGTGCTGCGGCCCGGCTTCGTCGGCGTGCTGGCGCGGGTCGAAGGCGAGCCGGTGGGCTTCGGCTACGGCTACCGCGGACGCGCCGGCGACTGGTGGCACGACGTCGTCGCACGCGCACTCGGCCGACGCGCGGCCAAGGAGTGGCTGGCGGGGTCGTTCGAGCTGGCCGAGCTGCACGTGCGGCCGACCTGGCACGGTCAGGGCCTGGGCCGCCGCGTGCTGAGCACAGTGTTGGAGCACGCGGTCGGCGAGACAATCGTGTTATCGACGCACGACCGCGAGTCGCCGGCACGTGCGCTCTACCGCTCTGTCGGTTTCGTCGACCTGCTCACCGGCTTCGTGTTCCCCGGCAGCACTGAGGTCTACGTCGTGATGGGCAAGCGCGCGGTTGAGTGAACGTCGCGATGTGGTCGTCGTCGGTGCCGGCCACAACGGGCTCGTCGCTGCCTGCTACCTCGCCCGCGCCGGACTCGACGTCGAGGTGCTCGAACGCGACGACGTCATCGGCGGCGCGGTGTCGACGGTCCAACGATGGCCCGGTGTGCATGTCGATCGCGGCTCGACGATGCACGTGATGATTCGTCACACCGGCATCGTCGAAGAGCTGGGACTGTCTGAGGTCGGCCTCGACTACGTCGACATCGATCCGTGGGCCGTCTGGGTCGGCGAAGGCGAGGCCATTCGTTTCGCGTACGACGTCGACGCGACGTGCGAGTCGATCGCGCAGGTCTGCGGTGCACGTGACGCTGATGCCTACGCGCGCTTCGTGCGCGAGTGGTCGCCCCGCATGGACGCGATGCTGCGGGCATTTGCGAATCGGCCGACAGCGACGCGGTTGGCCCGCGCTTTCTGGCCGTTGGGCCGACACGTCGGCGCCGCCGGTGGCGAGCTCGCGCGCAGCTTTCTGCAGTCGGGCGACGCTTTGCTGGACGCCACCTTCACCGACGAGCGGTTGCGGACGGCGCTCGCCTGGTGGGGTGCTCAGGCCGGCCCGCCGATGCAGGACGTCGGCACGGCGCCGCTCGTCGCCACCGCGCTGCTCATGCATCGCCGTGCTCCCGGACGACCGCGCGGTGGAAGTGGCGCGCTGACACAGGCATTGGCGCGACGCCTGGAAAGTCACCAAGGGCGCATCAGCACGGGCGATGCAGTCATCCGTGCGTCCGCGCATGACGTGGAGACGCGCAGCGGCCGGCGCATCACTGCTCGCGCCGTGCTCTGCGCGACGCACGTCGCCACCACCGTCGACCTGGTGGGCGGCGCCGATGCCGAGGCTGCGCTGCGGCGACTGCGCATCGGCACAGGTCTCGGGATGGTGCTGCGCGTGCATTCGAGCCGGCTTCCGTCGTACGCCGTGGACCTGCCCGACGTCCATGTCGGCATGCAGCTGTTGGCGGGATCGCGGCAACAGCTGCGCGCCGCTCACGGAGCCTTCCTCACCGGCCGGACACCAGAAGATCCACCGCTGTTGGTGATGACGCCGACGGCGACCGACGACGCGCTCGCGCCGGACGGTGAGCATGTGGTGAGCATCTGGACGCAGTGGCAT
>DASSEQ010000147.1:0-21485 GCA_035695245.1 Mycobacteriales bacterium
GGTCGACAAGATCGGTGAGGTGATCGGGCCCAAGGGCAAGATCATCAACCAGATCCAGGACGACACGGGCGCCGATCTCACTGTCGAGGACGACGGCACGATCTACATCGCGGCCGTCGACGGCGACAAGGCCGAGGCGGCGTTGCGGGCGATCCGGTCGATCGTCTCGCCGCAGCTTCCGGAGGTCGGCGAGCGCTACCTCGGCACGGTAGTCAAGACGACGACGTTCGGGGCGTTCGTCTCGCTCACACCCGGCAAGGACGGCTTGCTGCACATCTCGCAGATCCGCAAGATCGTCGGTGGCAAGCGCGTGGAGAACGTCGAAGACGTTCTCCCGGTCGGCACCAAGGTTCAGGTGCAGATCGCCGAGATCGATCCTCGCGGCAAGCTCTCGCTGGTGCCGGTCCTGGAAGAAGACGGGGCCGAGAAGCCGGCCGAGACGGCTGGCGCATCGGCTCCCGAGTAACGACCGGCAGCAGACAGAGAGCAGCGGCAGACCGTGCCGATCGACCTCGCCGCGCGTGCGCAGCGAACCGGCAGCACACGCACGCTCGCGACCGGGCCGGACGGTGGCGTCATCCGACGCACCGTCCTGCCCGGTGGGCTGCGGGTCATCTCCGAGTCGGTTCCCGGCGTCCGGTCGGTCGCTTTCGGTGTCTGGGTGGGGGTCGGCTCCCGCGACGAGTCGCTGTCACTGTCGGGCGCGTCGCACTATCTCGAACATCTGCTGTTCAAAGGCACCCGCCGCCGCGATGCGTTGACGATCGCGGCTGAGCTGGAGGCCGTCGGCGGCGAGCTCAACGCGTTCACCGCCAAGGAATACACGTGCTACTACGCGCGTGTGCTCGATGCCGATCTGCCGCTCGCCGTCGACGTCATCTGCGACATGGTGACGTCATCGGTGTTGTCGGCGCACGAGGTCGACAACGAGCGCGGCGTGATTCTCGAAGAGATCGCCATGCACGACGACGACCCCGCGGACGCCGTGCACGATGTCTTCGCCGAGCTGGTGTGGCCGGACACCCCCCTCGGTCGTCCGGTGCTCGGCACGGTGTCGAGCATCACGTCGATCTCACGTACGGCGATCGCCGGCTACTACCGCCGGCGCTACCGACCGTCGAACCTCGTCATCGCCGCCGCGGGCAACCTCGACCACAGCGCGTTGGTTCGCTTGGTGCGCAAGGCTTTCGACGGCGTAGCCGTCGAGGATGAAGCAGCACCCGCACCGCCACGCGTCGGGGGGCGCGCGCCGTTGTTCGTCCCGTCGTCCACCGTCATCGGACGACCAACCGAGCAAGCCAACTTCGTTCTCGGATCGCTCGGACTGCCACGCCTGGACGATCGGCGCTTCGCGCTTGGAGTGCTCAACGCCGCGTTTGGTGGTGGCATGTCGTCGCGACTCTTCCAGGAGGTGCGGGAGAAGCGCGGTTTGGCCTACTCCGTCTACAGCTTCACCTCCCACTACTCCGACACAGGAATCTTCGGCATCTACGCCGGCTGCCATCCGGGGCGTGCCCGCGACGTGCTCGAGCTCTGCCGTGAGCAGCTCGGCATCGCCGCCACGTCGGGCCTGACCGCGGAAGAGCTCGAACGGGGCAAGGGACAGATGCGCGGCGGACTCGTGCTCGGTTTGGAGGACACCGGTTCGCGCATGTCGCGGCTGGGAAAGTCGGAGCTCGTCTACGGCGAGCTGATGCCGGTCGACGAGATCCTCGCCCGCATCGACGAGGTGACGATCGACGACATCAGTGCACTTGCCATCGCCCTGCTCGATCAGCCCATGGCACTGGCCGCGATCGGGCCGTACGACGACGACGCTGCCTTGGCCACGTTCGTCGCCTGATCACGACCGGCGGCTGCTGCCGCCGCAGCCAACCACCGGTGCGCGACCCCATTTCGGTGGTTTACGTTGCATTCGACGAAAGGGGCGCACGTGGCGACCAATAGTGACCTGACCGGCAAGGTGGCGATCGTCACCGGCGCAAGCCGAGGCATCGGCGCCGCCATCGCGGAGCGGTTCGCCGCTGCCGGCGCGACCGTCGCGGTGACCGCACGCACGACCGAAGTGACCGACGAGCGTCTCCCGGGCACGATTCACGAGACCGTGAACAAGATCACGTCTGCCGGCGGCAAAGCGATCGCGATCGCCGCGAACCTCGCCGACGCGGGCGACCGCGAACGACTCGTCGAGACTGCGCGCAAGGAGCTCGGTCCGATCGACGTGCTGGTCAACAACGCTGCAGTGACGTACTTCCTGCCGATCGACTCGTTCCCGCCGAAGCGGTTCGACCTGATGATGCAGGTGCAGGTGTGGGCTCCACTGCACTTGTCGCAGCTGGTCCTGCCGGACATGAAGGAACGCAAGTCCGGCTGGATCCTCAACATCTCCTCGCGGGCGGCACTGCATCCGACGTTCCCGCCGCCGGAGTGGGCTGCCGCGATGGGGGGCGGCACCGTCTACGGCATGTGCAAGGCTGCGCTCGAGCGGTTCTCGACCGGCCTCGCCGCTGCGGTCTACGCCGATGGCATCGCCGTCAACGCCCTGTCACCCAACCTGGTCGTGCCCACCCCGGGCACGGTGCTGCACAACTTGGTGCGAGAAGACCGTGAGTCGGAGGACCCGCAGGTCATGGCTGAAGCCGCCCTGCGCTTGTGCAGCGGCGACCCGGCCAAGCTCACCGGTCGGATCACCTACAGCCAGGATCTTCTCGACGAGCTCGCCTGAGCAAGCGCTCGGCTGCACCTCGGTAGGGTGCGGGCGATGATTCGGGTCGGCGTCCTCGGTGCCCGTGGCCGTATGGGTGCAGAAGTCTGCCGTGCCGTCGAAGCTGCCGACGATATGCAGCTCGTGGCCGCGGTTGACGACGGCGACGATCGTCAGCCGTTGCGGGACGCCGAGGTTGCCGTCGACTTCACCAACCCCGGCGCCGTCATGTCCAACCTCGAGTGGTGCATCGACGCCGGCTTGCACGTCGTCGTCGGCACCACCGGCTTCGACGACGAACGTCTCGACCGGGTGCGCTCTTGGTTGCAGGGCAAGAAGTCCGGCGCTCTGATCGCGCCGAACTTCGGGATCGCCGCCGTCCTCATGATGAAGTTCGCCGCGGTGGCCGCTCCACATTTCGACTCGGTCGAGATCATCGAGCTGCACCATCCCAACAAGGTCGATGCGCCCAGTGGCACAGCCCGTCGTACCGCCGAGCTGATCGCGGCGGCGCGCGACGGCAAGCTGTCGCCGGACGCGACCTCGGAGCAGCTCGCCGGTGCGCGCGGCGCCGATGTCGATGGCATTCATGTGCATGCGGTGCGTCTCGCCGGCCTTGTCGCCCATCAAGAGGTGTTGTTCGGTGGCCACGGGGAGACGCTGACACTGCGACACGACTCGCTGTCGCGCGAGTCGTTCATGCCGGGCGTTCTTCTCGCCATCCGGTGGGTTCGTGCACATCCAGGTCTCACCGTCGGCATCGACGAGCCGCTTGGACTATGACGGGCGGCCGGTCGCCGGGGGTCATCGTCGCGGGCATGCACCGCTCCAGCACCTCGCTGGTCGCGGCAGCATTTGCCGACTGCGGCTATCGCCTGGCGCCGGACTTGCTGCCACCCGCTCCGGACAACCCCAAGGGCTACTTCGAAGACGAGCGGATGCACGTCCTGCACAGACGGCTGCTCGAGGCCTATGACACGGCGTGGGATCTGAGTCCGCGACTTCGTGAGCTGCGACGTGACGAACTGCGGATACCGGATCATCTTCACGACGCAACGCGCGAGCTGGTTGACTACTACCGCAGCAGTGGTCCATGGGTCTGGAAGAACCCTCGCGCAACGCTGTTTCTCGAAGAATGGGCTCGATGGTTTCCCGAGGCGATCTTCGTCATCTGCGTGCGGTCGCCGGCCGCAGTCGTTGACAGCATGCTTCGCCGAGACGACCGCATGCGCATCTCCACCCGCCGCTCGTTCTACCGGTTGCGACGGCGATTCCGGGGTCTGTCGATCTGGCGCAGCTACAACCTCATGGCGTTCCGGTTCGTTCGTCATCATCCGGACCGCGCTGTCGTCGTGCGAATCCCGCGCGACGTCGATGTGATCCAGCGCACCTGCGGCGGTGATGTTGTCGACCGCGGATTGCTCCGCCCGCCGCGACGCTCGGTGCACTGGTCCGCATTTTTGGCCTGGCGATGTCACCTGCTGCACTGGCGCCTGCGCCGTTGCGCCGATCCGCGCCGCTTCGAGGAGCTGCTGAGGGCGCATTCGGTAAACTCATCTACGGGCGCGCAGCGCGCCTGACGGTCGTCGTACGCCGAATCCTGCCAGCGACCGGCCGTCGCACCCGAAACACGACTGGCGGGAGCGGGGGAACCACCGTTCTCCGGGTTGCCGCAGCACGCGGTGCCCTCGGGGTGAAGCTCCACGTTGTGGAGCCGGGCGACACTCGCGCCCGAACCCGACAGCTCACCTCGTAGGCGTCCGAGGAAGGTTACGCACGGTGGGCTTCAACACGCCCGCGCGCAGTTTCGCGCGCATATGTGTCATCGCGACCGTCGCACTCTCGCCGACGTTGCTCCCGATCGCAGCGGGTGCAAACAGTGACACTTTGGCCAAGCAGATGTATCGGTTGCGCGTGTGCGAGTCGAGCGATCGCTACCACGCCAACACCGGCAACGGTTACTACGGTGCATATCAGTTCAACCGCAGCACTTGGCGCGGCCTCGGCTACGGCGGCCGACCTGATCGTGCGACCAAGCGCACGCAGGATGCTGCGACCCGCAAGCTGCATGACCGACGCGGGTGGAGCCCGTGGCCGTCGTGCTCACGCAAGGAGCACCTGCACTAGTCCATCGACGGGCTAATTCGAGTGACTGGCGACGCACCGGCGTCGTACCGTTTCGTGGCCAACGCAAAGCCGTCGGAGGGGGTGAGCGGCATGACTGTCTCAGCGCATTCGTGCGCCTGCTCACCTCTCTCCGAAAGGTTCCGCGATGTCACTTCCTCTTGTCGCGCTGGGCTGGGACGCCGAGCGCGACGCTGAGTTCGCCGCGCTTGCGGCGTGCGCCGTGCCCGCTCGGGTTCGCCGGGTCGAGCGCGGTGCAGTAGATGTGCTCACTGCCGACAATCCACTGCACGTCGGCACAACGAGTGCGACCCCGGAGCTCGCCGTTGGCGACTGGGTCGCACTCGCGGTCGACGACCGCACGTGGTACGTCGACACCCTTCTCGCTCGCCGCACGCTGTTGAAGCGGCTCGGTGTCGGCGGACGTTCCAACGCGCAACTCCTCGCCGCGAACGTCGACGTGGTGTTCGTCGTCGTACCAACGGTTCCCGAGCCGAAGATCGGCATGGCCGAGCGCCTCGTGGCCTTGGCTTGGGACAGCGGCGCGACCCCTGTCGTCGTGCTGACGAAAACCGATCTCGTCGCTGATGCGGAAGCAATCGCCGACGACCTTCGCGCGAGTGCGCCAGGGGTCGACGTCATCGGCGTCACCGCATCCGCGCAGGACGGTTACCTGCCGCTCTCGCCCTACCTGTCCACCGGCAGAACCTGTTGCCTCATCGGCCGATCCGGCGCCGGAAAGTCGACCCTCGTCAACGCCTTGGCCGGCCGGAATGTGCTCGCGACCTCCGACGTGCGCTCCGACGGCAAAGGTCGGCATACGACGACGTTCCGCGAATTGGTGCCGATGCCAGGTGGTGCCGTCCTCCTGGACACCCCAGGGCTGCGTGGTGTCGGTGTCTGGCTCGACGGCGAGGGACTGGATCGCGCGTTCAGCGACGTGGAGCAGCTCGCGCTCGAGTGCCGTTTCGCCGACTGCCGGCACGATACGGAGCCGGGCTGTGCGGTCAATGCCGCGATCGATGACGGGGAGCTCGACGAGCGGCGGCTGGCCAGCTTCCGCAAGCTGGAGCGGGAGGCGCTCTGGATCGCTCGGCGTAACGATGCGAGGCTGCGGGCGGAGGAGGGTCGGCGCTGGAAGGCGATCACGATGGAAATGCGCCGCTCTGGGCGATCCCGCCCGTGACTTCTGGCCTGGTCGCTCGTTGACGAGGCATGTACGTCGTGGGATCCGACCTGCTTGCCATTGAGCTCGAGCGTGCGGTGCCGGCAGGCCGGCAGCACGCCGTGTCGCCGGAGGGGCGCATGCTCTGCCGCCCGGCCCGCCCGAGGTTCACCTGGCCTGACCAGCTCTGGCGAGAGTCCGACGCCGATGCCGACGACTGCCCGCTGTGCGCATATGTCCTGCGCGCAGAGGAGAGCTACCGACGGGCAGCGACCGCTCCGGCCGAGGCTGCCTATCCGGTGGAGCCACAGATTCAACGCGTCGACGCTGAGCCGATCTGGTGGTGACGCTGCGGCGCGCGGCGCTCGCGCTGGTTGTCGCCGGAGTTGCCGCCGCGACGGTGCCGGCGGTCGGTTCGACGCCGACGAGGCACTTCTCCCGCCCGCTGCATGTCGACGTTTCGGCAGCCGACGCCACCGGTGAGCCGTCGATTGCGGTAGCTCGCGACGGCACCGAATACATCGTGGCGCCGGATGGCGCCGGCGTGCGGACCCCGAACGCGATCGGGGCTGGGGGCTCCGGCGGCAGCCTGATCTGGCGTTCGCTGGACCGGGGTCGCACCTGGGCGTTTCTCGGCAGCTACGACGTGCCCACCGGCGGTGGCGACACCGATGTCGCGGTCACGCCTAACGGCACGGTCGTCGCTTCCGGGCTGTCCAGCGTGGCGTGCTCGACCGTGGCCGTCAGCACCGACAAGGCACAGTCATGGCGCGCCGATCCGATCGCGGGGTGCGCGACCTTCCCGCTGGCGAACGACCGGCAGTGGACCGCGGTCGACGGCAACAGCACCGTTTACACCGTCATCGGCAACCCCGTGCAAGGTGAGCTCGATCTCGTCCGGGCGGAGCCCGGCGTGCTCGGCGTGACACCGACGACGACTCTGCAGCTCTACACCGGCGGCGACTACGAGTGGCCGGGCACGATCGCCCTCGACGGCCGCAATGGCACTGCTTATGTCGTCTGGAACACGACCGGGTCGCCGGACGACTGTGACGGGACCACTGGCGACAGCTGCACCCCGGCAGCAGCCAGCTCGACGACGCCGGATCGCATCGAGGTCTCCGTTGTGCCGCGAGGCGCGACGTCGGCACCCACGCCAAGGGTGGTCGCGAGCCGGCGCTTCGACACCTACGACTCCTTCGTGTCCGACGCCGTCGACTCGGCCGGCACCGTCTACGTCGTCTGGAGTGAACGGCATCCGGCCCAACGAGACACGTGGATCATGCTCTCGACATCACACGACAGGGGACGCTCCTGGTCGGTGCCGCGACGCGTTAACAGCGTTCCGTCCACCACGACGTATCCATGGGTCACGGCCGGAGATGCAGGACGGATCGCGATCAGCTATTACGGGACGTCGGCGCATGGCTACTCGCCGCAGACCGTCCCGTCCAGTGCCACCTGGTACGTCTACTCCGCCTTCTCGGCCGACGGCGGCCGGCACTTCGCCGAATACCGCACCACCGGGCCCATCCAGCACGGCATGATCTGCACCAGCGGCACCGGCTGCTCGGCCGGCACCCGCAACCTGTTGGACTTCTTCGAGACCGCCGCCGACCCGCAAGGCTGCTTGGTGACGTCGTACGCCGACAACAGCGCCAATGGCGGCGCACCGGTGGTGTCCTACGTCCGCCAGACGAGCGGGCCCGGACTGTCCGCGCGCCGCTCCTGCCGCTAGGTCGGCGCGCCGTAGCATTCGAGGCGTGCCCGTCAACACCGCCTACGAGGACCTGCTGCGGCTGGTGATGGCCGAGGGCGCCGAGAAGGCCGACCGCACCGGCACCGGCACGCGCAGCATCTTCGGCCACCAAATGCGGTTCGACTTGAGCCACGGTTTCCCGCTGATCACCACCAAGCTGGTGCACTTCCGGTCCGTCGCGTACGAATTGCTCTGGTTCCTTCGCGGTGAAGGCAACGTGCGCTGGCTGCAGGAGCACGGTGTCACGATCTGGGACGAGTGGGCCGCACCGGACGGCGAGCTCGGTCCCGTCTACGGCGTCCAGTGGCGGGCCTGGCCGACCCCGGACGGTCGGCACGTCGACCAGATCAGCCAGGTGCTCGACCTGCTCCGCAGCGACCCCAATTCGCGGCGCCTCATCGTCTCCGCTTGGAACGTCGGGGAGATCCCGCAGATGGCGTTGCCGCCGTGCCACACGATGTTCCAGTTCTATGTCGCGGACGGCCGGCTCTCGTGCCAGCTCTACCAGCGCAGTGCTGATCTGTTCCTCGGAGTGCCGTTCAACATCGCGAGCTACTCGTTGCTGACGCACATGATCGCGCAACAGGTCGGACTCGACGTCGGCGAGTTCATTTGGACCGGCGGTGACTGTCACATCTATGACAACCACGTCGAGCAGGTGAGGCAGCAACTGTCCCGCGAGCCGTACGAGTTCCCCCGGCTCGAGCTGCGCAAGGCGTCGTCGCTGTTCGACTACGACTACTCCGACTTGCAGGTCATCGGCTACCAGCACCATCCGGCGCTGCGCGCGCCCGTCGCTGTCTGAGCGGATGGTGATCAGCCTCATCTGGGCTCAGTCCGCCAATGGGGCGATTGGTGCCGACGGTGGCTTGCCCTGGCGCGTCCCCGAGGACATGAAGAGGTTCCGCGACCTGACCATGGGCGGCACAGTGGTCATGGGGCGAGCGACGTGGGAGTCGCTGCCAGCGCGGTTTCGGCCGCTTCCCGGCCGCCGCAATGTCGTGGTGACGCGCGACTCGACGTACGACGCGCCCGGCGCGGAGGTGGTGACGTCGCTCGACGAGGCGATGACGATCGACGACGACATCTGGGTCGGCGGCGGCGGGCAGATCTACGTGGCGGCGTTGGGACGGGCGGATCGGATCTGTCTCACCGAGATCGACGCGGACATCGACGGTGACACGTTCGCGCCCGAGATCGGAGCCGACTGGATCGAGGTGAACCGCGACCCGGCGTCGGGCTGGCATCAGAGCACCACCGGATTTCGTTACCGATGGCGAGAGCTACGTCGTGGCTGAGTCGCTGTCGAAGCGGGGCAGGACGCTGCGGCTCATAGCGACTGCCGGCGCTGCCGGAGCGATTTGTTATGGCACCGTCGGCGGTGCCGAGAAGATGTTCCCCGCCGGGCCGATGACGCAGTACGCGTTCTACGTCGCTCCCAACGGTCAGGTCGACTCGATACAGGTCTTCGCCGACACCACCGCCGGCACTTACGTGCCGGTGCATCTCAGCCCGTCGGGCATCGGCGTGAAGCGAGCCGACATCGAGATCCAGCTTCCGGCGATCGAGCGCGACCCGTCTCTGTTGCGAACCCTCGCCGTCGCCCAGCGCAGGCTGCATCCGGACCAGCCGCAATATGTGCGCCTCTACGTCGTCGACACAGTGATCCCGCTGCGCGACCGCGTGCCGCGGCCCAGCTACCGCAAAGTGCTCGTCACCTGGTCCGTCACGTGAATGCGATCGCGCAGTGGTGGCTCCGTCCGGTGCCGTTGGCAAGGTTCGCGGTGTTGCGAACGATCGTCTATCTGTTCGTGCCGATCGACCTCTTCGCTCGCACCGCGCAGGTCGTGCCACAGGCTTATGGCTCCCGCCAGCTCTACGACCCCGTCGAGCTGCTCGCCGCGATCCATCAACCGGCGCCTTCGCCTTGGTTCGTCCAGGCGCTTCGTGTCGTGATCATCGTCACGTCTCTCGCGGCCGCAACCGGACGGGGGAGCCGACTGTTCGGATGGATCGTCGCGCTTGCGTTTCTCGACTGGTGCTGCCTTGCCATGTCCTACGGCAAGGTCGACCACGACCACCTGGCGATCCTCGTCGCCGTCTTCGTGCTCCCGACTGTGCGGGGCGGTTCCTGGAGGAGTCACACCGACAGCGAGGCGGCAGGTTGGGCCCTTCGATGCATCGAGGTCGCCGTCATCGCCACCTACTTCCTGTCGGCCTACGCGAAGTTCGTGCGCTTCGGGCACCCGCACTGGTTGCTCGGAGCGACCTTCTCCTGGGCCGTCGTGCGTCGGGGCACATTCGTGGCCACCCCGCTGCTGCATCACCCGCTCGTGTTGTTGCTTGCCCAGTGGGGGCTGTTCGCCCTCGAGGCCCTGACGCCGCTCGTGTTGTTCCTCGGGCGGCGCGGACGCATCTGGGCTGTTGTCGCGCTCGAGTCGTTCCACCTGATCACCGAGGCGACGATCCGCATCAACTTCCTTCCGTTGATGGTTTGCCTGCTGGTCTTCCTTCCGTTGGAGGAATTCGCAGCGTGGACGAGTAGGTTTCTCCTATGGCAGCGCCACAGCATCCAGGGGCACCGTTCGGCCGCGTTGTGACCGCGATGATCACGCCGTTCACCACGGCCGGTGATCTCGATGTCAACGGGGCGCAAGCCCTTGCGACCGCTCTGGTCGACGCCGGCAACGACGGTCTCGTCATCAGTGGCACGACCGGTGAGTCGCCGACAACGACGGACGATGAAAAGGACCGGGTCCTTCGCGCGGTGGTCGAAGCCGTCGGTGACCGGGCGCACATCATCGCCGGTGTCGGCACCTATGACACGGCGCACACCCTGGAGCTGGCGCAGGCGGCGGAGAAGGCCGGTGCGGTCGGGCTGCTCGTGGTCACTCCGTATTACTCCCGTCCACCGCAGGCCGGACTCGTCGAGCACTTCACCCAGGTCGCGGATGCGACCGGCCTGCCGGTGATGCTCTATGACATCCCCGGCCGGACCGGCACCCCGATCGAGTCCCAGACGCTTGTGCGTCTGTCCGAGCATCAGCGGATCGTCGCGGTCAAGGACGCGAAGGGTGACTTCGGCGCCTCGTCGTGGGTCTCCGCGCGAACCGACCTCGCCTACTACTCCGGCGACGACATGGTGAACCTGCCGCTGCTCTCCATCGGGGCGGTCGGGTTCGTCAGCGTCGCCTCGCACGTCGCCACCCCCCAGCTGGTCGAACTGCTGCAGGCTTGGGATGCCGGCGACGTGATGACGGCGCGCACGATCCATCGGAGCTTGCTGCCGGTCTACACGGGACTGTTCCGTGCGCCGAACCCGATCCTGGTCAAAGCGGCGCTGCGGTTGCAGGGCTTGCCGGCGGGACCGGTGCGAGCGCCGATGGTCGACGCGGACGCCGCGCAAGTGGCGCAGCTGAGCGCCGACCTGGCCGCTGCCGGCATCGCCATCTGACGTGAGCCACCCGCACCCGGACCTGTCCGACCCGCCACCCCTCGCACCGGGCGGGCTTCGCATCGTTCCGCTCGGCGGGCTGGGCGAGATCGGTCGCAACATGACCGTCTTCGAACACGCCGGCCGGCTGCTCATCATCGACTGCGGAGTGCTCTTTCCCGAACCGGAGCAGCCCGGCGTCGACCTGATCCTGCCGGACTTCTCTTATCTGCGCGATCGCTGGGACGACCTCGAGGCGATCGTCCTGACGCATGGCCACGAGGACCACATCGGCGCAGTGCCCTATCTGCTTCGGGAGAAGCCCGACGTTCCGATCGTGGGGTCCCGGCTCACCCTGGCTCTTCTCGACGGCAAGCTGCGGGAGCACCGCATCACTCCGTACACCCTGGAGGTGCGCGAGGGTCAGACGGAGCAGCTCGGTCCGTTCAGCTGCGAGTTCTTCGCCGTCAACCACTCCATCCCGGACGCGCTCGGCGTTGCGTTGCGTACGGCGGCGGGCGTCGTGCTGCACACCGGTGACTTCAAGATGGACCAGCTGCCGCTGGACGGACGGATCACCGATCTCGGCGGCTGGGCCCGGCTCGGGCGCGACGGCGTCGACCTGCTGATGAGCGACTCGACGAACGCCGAAGTCCCCGGTTTCGTGACACCCGAGCGCGAGATCGGGCCGGTGCTCGACGACGTCTTCCGCGCGGCTTCGCGACGCATCATCGTTGCCTGCTTCGCCTCCCATGTGCATCGCGTGCAGCAGGTCCTCGACACGGCGCAAGCGCACGGCCGCAAGGTCGTGTTCATCGGTCGCTCGATGGTGCGCAACATGGGCATTGCCCGCGACCTCGGCTACCTGACCATTCCGCCCGGCCTCGTCGTCGAGATCGAAGCGCTCGACGACCTGCGGCCCGAGGACGTCGTGCTGATCTCGACCGGTTCGCAAGGCGAGCCGATGTCGGCGCTTTCGCGAATGGCCAACCGCGACCATCACCAGGTGCGCATCGAACCGGACGACACGGTGGTGCTCGCGTCCTCGCTCATCCCCGGCAACGAAAGCGCCGTATGGCGAGTGGTCAACGGCCTCACCCGATGGGGTGCGAAGGTCGTGCACAAGGAGAGCGCTCTGGTGCACGTCTCCGGGCACGCGCCGGCCGGCGAGCTGTTGTACGTGCTCAACCTGACCAGGCCGTCCAACGTCATGCCTATCCATGGCGAGTGGCGCCACCTGCGCGCGCATGCCGACCTCGCCGCCGCGACGGGCGTGCCCCGCGACAACATCGTGTGCGCCGAGGACGGGGTCGTGGTCGATCTGGTCGACGGTCACGCCAGCATCGTCGGTGCAGTGCCGGCCGGCTACGTCTTCGTCGACGGGCTCGCGGTCGGTGACGTCGGGGAGGAGTCACTGCGCGACCGTCGAATTCTTGGCGGAGAAGGCTTCGTCACGGTCGTTGTCGTCGTCGACTCGGTCACCGGCAAGGTCACGGCCGGCCCCGAGATCCTCGCCCGCGGGTTCTCCGAGGACGCGGCGGCCTTCGAGGAGGTCCGTCCGTTGATCGAGGAGGCGCTCGCCGGTGCGGCACGCGAAGGCGTCAACGACATCCACCAGCTTCAGCAGCTGGTGCGCCGTACGCTCGGCAAGTGGGTGTCCGACACCTACCGGAGGCGTCCGATGATCATTCCCGTCGTCGTCGAGGTGTAGTGATGGCCGACAAAGAGTGGGAGCCCGGCGCGCCCTCGCTGCGGGCGATGGCGCCCAGCACGATCTTCGGCGCCGCGATCCCGCTCGCGGTCTACTACGTGGTGCGCCCGCACGTCGGCGGCGACGCCCCCGCCCTCATGATCGCCGGCGCGATCCCGGCTGCCTGGGTCGTCGTCGAATGGATCCGCAAGCGAACCCTCGACGCGATCGGCAGCATCACGCTGTTCGGCTTCATCGCCGGAATCATCGCCTCGGTGGCGCTCGGCGGTAACGCGTTCGTCCTGAAGGTGCGCGACTCGGCCTTCACCGCTCTGTTCGGTGTGATCTGCCTCACCACGTTGCGCATGCACAAGCCGCTGATGTTCCACCTCGGCAAGGCTCTGTCCGCCGGTGACGATCCGGAGAAGCGTTCGGCGTACGACGAGCTGTTCGAGCTGCCGACGGCGCGCCGGACGTTCCTGATCATCACCGGCGTCTGGGGCATCGGGCTGATCATCGAAGCGAGCGCCCGCGTGCTGCTCGCGATCACCTTGCCGACCGGCCCGTTCCTCGCGGTGTCGCCGATCCTCGGCGGAGCTTTCTTCGGCGGGCTGTTCGTCTTCACGCTCTGGTACAGCAAGCTGGCCCGGTCTCGCGGCGAGGCGCTTCTCGCCGACAGCGGAATCGAGTTCCCCTCGGTCGGCAAGGCGCAGCTCCCCGACGCTGCGGTCGTCGTCGCCGACTAACCGGCTCAGGCGGCTGTCCGGCCCGATCCACGGCGAAAATCGCGATCCTGGCGGGTCGGCGCGCCGGGGTGTGACTTGTGGGGCACATGTGACATAGGCGGCTAGGCTTCGAGCGTGGCTACGCGTACGCCGACGCGGCCGCGGGCCGGCGCACGCACGGCCGCGGCTCCGTCCCGGTCAGGACCCACGCGGTCGGCGCCACGACGCACCCCGCCGAAGCGGCGGCCAAAGGCCGGCCCTGGTGTGCCGACCAAGATCGTTCGCGCGCTCGGCCGGCTGCTCGGCGCCGTGTGGATGCTGCTCGCCCACGTGGTCGGCGGCGCGGCTCGCCACGTCGGCGGCGGCGCGCGCGAGCTCGACCCGGCGCATCGCCGCGACGGGCTCGGACTCGGCTGCCTCGCCGCTGCGCTTGTGGTCGCCGTCGGCGCCTGGGCGTCGGCGGGCGGCCCGCTCGGTCACGGCATCGTCTGGACGCTCCGCACCCTCATCGGCTCAGCGGTCATGCTGCTGCCAGTGCTCCTGGCGGCTTCTGCCTGGCGGCTGCTGCGCACCCCCCGCGCCGACGCCCCGCGCGGCCGCGTGGCGATCGGCTGGATCGCCATCACGATCGGACTCCTCGGGCTTCTCGACCTGATCCACGGCGACCCCTCCGGCGGCAACGCGCGCCGCGGCGCCGGTGGCGTGCTCGGAGTGCTGGCCGGGTCGCCGCTGCGAAGCGCCCTCACCACCTACCTTGCGATCCCGATCCTGCTCCTGGTCGGTGTCTTCGGCGCGCTCGTCGTCAGCGGCACACCGCTGCACGCGGTGAAGGCTCGCGTCCTCGGCCGGCTCCGGCACGACCTCGCGGACCCGGCAGCGGATGCCGGACCCGACTCCGGCCTCGACCTGATCGACGAAGCCGAGCCGAAGCGCAAGCGCCGGCGGCGGCACAAGGGCGACTCGCTCGACCTGAACGGCTCGGAGACGACACCGTTCTCGGCCTCACCCGTGGTGGCCGAGGAAGTGCCGATCGATCCCGCGTTCGCGGACACCGGCCCGATTCCGATCGTGCGGGACCTGCCTGACGGCACGCCGGCACCGCGTCGACCCGAGCAGTTGGCCCTCGGCGACGGCAACTACCAACTGCCGCCGCCCAAGCTGCTGCGCGAAGGGCCGGCCGCCAAAGCTCGCAGCAAGGCCAACGACGCGGTCATCGAGGCCCTCACTGCGGTCTTCGCGCAGTTCGAGGTCGACGCGTCGGTGACCGGGTTCAGTCGCGGGCCGACCGTGACGCGCTATGAGGTCGAGCTCGGCCACGCGGTCAAGGTCGAGCGCATCAAACAGCTGCTCCGCAACATCGCCTATGCCGTGAAGAGCCCTGACGTCCGCATCATCGACGTGATCCCCGGCAGGTCCGCGATCGGCATCGAGATCCCCAACACCGACCGCGAGATGGTCGCTCTCGGTGACGTGCTGCGCAGCCCGGTCGCGACCGGGCAGCACCACCCGCTCGTCGTCGCCCTGGGCAAGGACGTCGAAGGTCATTTCATCGCGGCCAACCTCGCGAAGATGCCGCACATGCTGATCGCCGGCGCTACCGGCGCGGGCAAGAGCACGTGCATCAACAGCCTGATCACTTCGATCCTGGCCCGCTCCACGCCGGACGAGGTGCGGTTGGTGCTCATCGATCCCAAGCGGGTCGAGCTCACTCACTACCAGGGCATCCCGCACCTGATCACTCCGATCATCACCAACCCGAAGAAGGCAGCCGATGCGCTGCAGTGGGTCGTGCGGGAGATGGAGCTCCGGTACGACGACATGGAGGCGGCCGGCGTTCGCCACGTCGACGACTTCAACACCAAGGTTCGCGCCGGCAAGATGTCACCGCAGCCGGGAGACGACCGTCAGTTCGCGCCGTACCCCTATCTCCTCGTGATCGTCGACGAGCTGGCCGACCTGATGATGGTCGCTCCCCGCGACGTCGAGGACGCCGTCGTGCGCATCACTCAGCTGGCTCGCGCCGCAGGCATCCACCTGGTGCTGGCGACGCAGCGGCCCAGCGTCGATGTCGTCACCGGGCTCATCAAGGCCAATGTCCCGAGTCGGCTCGCGTTCGCAACGGCGAGCCTCGCAGACAGCCGGGTCATCCTCGACCAACCGGGCGCCGAGAAGCTCGTTGGCGGCGGTGACTGCTTGTTCCTCCCGATGGGCGAGAGCAAGCCGATGCGGCTGCAGGGTGCGTTCGTCTCCGACACGGAGATCGAGGCCGTCGTTGCCCACTGCAAGAAGCAGCTGGCACCGGCATATCGGGACGACGTGACCGCTCCGGCCGCCGCCAAGAAGGACATCGACGAGGACATCGGTGACGATCTCGACTTGCTTTGTCAGGCGACCGAGCTCGTCGTCACGACTCAGTTCGGCTCGACCTCGATGCTGCAGCGCAAGCTGCGCGTGGGTTTCGCCAAGGCCGGCCGGCTCATGGACCTCATGGAAAGCCGCGGGATCGTCGGGCCGAGCGAGGGCTCGAAGGCTCGAGATGTGCTTGTGCGTCCCGAGGAGCTCGACGGCATTCTCACGACGCTTCGCGGAGAGTGACCAGGGGCGGTCAAGTACCTAGGTCGACAAGGCGCCAGGTTCACTAGACTTGACGTCGCTTCACATCCTTCCCCAGGAGGCTCGTCCCGTGTCCGTCGGCGAAGAGCTCACTCGCGCTCGCGAGGCGAGTGGGCTGTCGGTCGAGGATGTCAGTGCTTCGACCCGGATCCGCGCTGGGCTGATCCGGGCGATCGAGGCGGACGACTTCGAGCCCTGTGGCGGCGCGGTCTACGCACGCGGCCACCTGCGGAGCATCGCTCGCGTGGTCGGGATCGATCCCGAGCCCTTGGTCGCCGACTACGACCGGGCGCACGCGCAGGAGTCCCTGCCGGTCCCGGTGCCCAACCAGCCGGCCGAGCCGGACCTCGCCGCCCGCGCCGATCGGCGGCCGCCCAACTGGACCGGGGCCATGGCGGCTGCGCTGGTCGCGATCTGCGTGCTCGCGGCGTACGGCCTGGTCCATCGCAGTCCGAGCCACTCCGGCAACGAAGCCAACCAGGGGACGTCGACGGTGCAGTCGTCGTCGAGCCCGCAGCCGAGCCATCCGTCGGTGCGGCCGTCGCTGCCATCGTCACCACTGGCCCAGCTCCCGACCACCAACAACGCGATCGCGCTCATCCGAGTCACCGGCAGCACGACCTGGCTCCAGGTCGAGACGCTGTCTGGTCGGTTGCTCTTTCAGGGGCTGCTCAATCGCGGTGACTCGAAAGTGTTCCGCGACGCCAAAGGTCTACGGATCGTCATCGGCAACGCGCCGGCCGTGCAGCTCGTCGCCGACAACCACGACTTCGGCTCTCCGCACTCGTCCGGCAACGTCGCGCACGTGACGGTGCAGCCCGGCGGCGAAGTCCAGTTCGCCTGACGTGACCCGCTCGGTCAAGCTCGTCACCCTCGGCTGCGCCCGCAACGATGTCGATTCCGAGGAGCTCGCGGCTCGCCTGACCGAATCCGGTTGGACCGTCGTCGATGATGACCGACCCGCCGATGCCGTCGTCGTCAACACCTGCGGATTCGTCGAGTCGGCGAAGCGTGACTCGATCGATGTGCTGCTCGAGGCAGCCGACGGCCCGAGCAAGGTCGTCGCGGTGGGGTGCCTGGCCGAACGCTACGGCGCACAGCTGGCGCGCGACCTGCCGGAAGCCGACGCGGTGCTCGGCTTCGACGACTACGCCGACATCGGTGAGCGATTGAACGACGTGTTGGCCGAGCGTCCACTGGTCTCGCACCAGCCCCGCGATCGCCGCGCACTGCTGCCGGTAACACCCGTCCACCGCAACGCGGCGGCCATCGACATCGGCATTCCCGGTCATGCCGGCGGACCCCGAGCCGTGTTGCGCCGCCGGCTGGATCAGGGTCCGGTCGCACCGGTGAAGCTCGCTTCCGGCTGCGATCGGCGTTGCGCGTTCTGCGCGATCCCGTCGTTCCGTGGCTCCTTTGTCTCGCGTCGTCCGGACGAAGTTCTCGCCGACACCGAGTGGCTTGCCGGGCAAGGCGTGCGCGAGATCGTGCTGGTCAGCGAGAACTCCACGTCCTACGGCAAGGATCTCGGCGACCTCCGGGCGCTGGAGAAGCTGTTGCCACAGCTCGCCGCGGTCGACGGCATCGAGCGGGTGCGCGTTTCGTATCTGCAGCCGGCGGAGATGCGCCCGTCGCTGGTCGAGGTGATGACGAGCACCACGGGTGTCGCTCCTTATTTCGACTTGTCGTTCCAACATGCCAGCGGGTCGGTGCTGAGGCGGATGCGCAGGTTCGGCGATTCCGCACGTTTCCTGGACCTGCTCGCCGACATCCGGTCGAAGGCGCCGCTGGCCGGCTGCCGGAGCAATGTCATCGTCGGCTTTCCGGGCGAGACCCGCGAGGACGTCGACACGCTGGTGCGGTTTCTCGAAGAAGCTCGGTTGGACGCGATTGGCGTGTTCGCATACTCCGACGAGGACGGCACGGAAGCAGCGGCCTTGCCGGGCAAAGTGCGACGCGATGTGCGCGAGCGACGTGTGCAAAGCATCACTGACCTTGCCGAGGAGCTCACTGCGCAGCGTGGGCTCGAACGTGTGGGCAGCGTCGTCGACGTCCTCGTCGAGTCGGTGGAGGACGGCATCCCGGAAGGGCGCGCCGAGCATCAGGCGCCGGAGGTCGACGGCGTGACGCACCTTCGCGGCGGCCCGACGCCCGACGTCGGTCAGATCGTGCGGGCTCGAGTGACCGAAGCGGCCGGTGTGGACCTGACGGCGGTGCCACTATGAGTCGGTTGGCCGCCGATCCGGCGGCTCAACCGGCGCAGACCGCACACGTCGTCAACATCGCCAACGGGCTCACACTGCTGCGATTGCTGCTGGTGCCGGTGTTCCTCGTGTTGTTGTTCTGGCACGGCGGTCACTCGCCGGGTTGGCGCATCTGGGCATGCGTCGCGTTCGCGACGGCGACCATCACCGACCTCATCGATGGTGACATTGCTCGCAGCCGAGGGCTCGTCACCGATGTCGGCAAGGTTGCCGACCCGATCGCCGACAAGGCCTTGACCGGAGCGGCACTCGTCGGGCTCTCGGCGCTCGACGACCTGTCGTGGATCGTGACGATCGTCATCCTGGCCCGCGAGCTCGGCGTGACCGGACTTCGCTTCTTCGTGATCCGCCATGGTGTGATCCCGGCAAGCCGCGGCGGCAAGATCAAGACGTTGCTGCAGAACATTGCGATCGGTTGCTATCTGCTGCCGTTCACCGGCTGGGCGGCGACCGGCCGCTACTGGGTGCTCTTCGTCGCGGTTGTCATAACTGTCGTCACCGGCGTCGACTATGTAGCGCGCGCACTGCGCTTGCGTCGCACCAGTGAGCGGGCGGCGATGAAGCGGGCTCGCAAGTTGGCCCAGCACCAGTGACCGATGCTGCCGAGGTGCATCGGCTGCTGCTGGCTCGCGGGGCCACCGTGGCCGTGGCAGAGTCGCTGACCGGCGGCCTGCTCGGCGCTGCGCTGACGACGACACCTGGGGCGTCCGCGACGTTCCGCGGCGGTTTCATCGTCTACGCGACGGATCTCAAAGCGGCTGTCGCCGGAGTGCCACAGCCGCTGCTCGACGCGGAAGGACCGGTGTCGGCCCACGTCGCGGCCGCCTTGGCGGCCGGCGCTCGGGATCGGTTGTTCGCGACGTACGGCGTCGGCGTGACCGGCGTGGCCGGACCGGACGAGCAGAACGGTCAGCCGGTCGGCACCGTTCACGTCGCGATCGCCGGTCCTGGATCGGTGCCGGGAAGCGCCGGCGAGGTGCGCTCGTTGCTCCTTTCCGGTGATCGTGACGCGATCCGCAGCGGCGCAGTGGATGCGGCCTTGACTCTTATCGCTGAGACCGTCGCGCGTCACGGGTAGTCTCGAAGAACGCGGCGTTGCGCCGGCAGGGAGGTGGCCTCATGGTCTTGTTCCGCAGACTGCTCGGCGACGTCCTCCGGCGGCACCGGCTGCGTCAATCGCGCACGTTGCGCGACGTGGCTGCCGCGTCCCGGATCTCCCTGGGCTATCTGTCCGAGATCGAGCGGGGCCGCAAAGAGGCGTCGAGCGAGCTGCTCGCGTCGCTGTGTTCTGCGCTCGGCATCTCCCTGGCTGACGTGCTCGCCGAGGTGAGCTACGACATCACCAGGTTGGAGCGCGGTGCGCTCGCCTCCGTCGGCTTCACCGGTGCCGCTGATCCTGCCAAGGTGGCCGCCACCCGGCCGGTTGCGTCGTTGTCGGCGACTGCCATGGGCCGGGTGCCCGCGGCGCCGGTCGCGTCCCTGTCACTTGCTGCTGACCGGTTGCCTGTCGTCGCCGCATGAGTGTGGATCCGAGCGCCGCGCCGGTGCGTGAACGCGGCGTGCGAAGTCGCGCCGGCAACGCCATGCAACGCACCCGGATAGCGGTCCTCGACGGCGCCGTGCGAGCCGTCGAGAAGCACGGGTCGCGCCGCGCAACGATGGCCGACATCGCGATGCTCGCCGGGATCGCGAAGGGCACGCTCTACAACCACTTCCGGACCAAAGAAGCGGTCTACGCCGCGGCCGTCGACGCGGGCATCCGCTCTCTGGCCGAAGACTGCACGGCTGCTGCGGCCGATGACATTGCTGAAGCTTTGGCGCTCGCCGCCGAACGGCTCGGGAACCACCCGGCGCTGAGGAGGATCGCGGCTGACGAGCCGGCCGTGCTCGCCGGACTGATGACGATCAGCGACGATCCGGCCTGGTTGCACGCGCGCGAGAGCGTTCAGACAGTGCTGGCGGCTGGCCGGCGCACCACAGAGCCTGCGGCGGTGGAGCTGGTGCTCCGCTGGTTGGTGTCGTTCGTCGGCGCCCCCGGGCACGCGGTCGAGACGCAAGCCGGTCAGCTTGCGGCGGCGCTGCCGTCCGGCCCTGGTCCGGTCTGACAGCGTCCACACCAGTAGCAGATGCGCGCCTGCTCGGGCCGCTCGAGCTCTCCTTGCATCGCCTCGCGCACTGACGCCCCACATCGACGACAGGGCCGGTTCGCCCGCTCGAAGACCCAATGCTGCTCGCCGCGGCGCAGGCTGCCCGTCGTCGATTGTTGCCAATGGCCCTTGTTTGCCGACATCAGTCTGTGTGCCCGTCGTACGACGGCGTTCAGGTCCGCGACGTCGCCCACTCGCGCCCACGGCGTGATGCCGGACAGGAACAGCGTCTCCGTCTTGTAGAGGTTGCCGATGCCGGCAAGGTTGCGCTGATCGAGCAGTGCGGGGCCGACTTCCCGGTCGGGACGCTCGCCCAGCCGCCGGGTCGCTTCGCTCTCGTCCCAGTCGGCGCCGAGCAGGTCCGGGCCGAGATGACCGACGACGTCGCCTTCCCTCTCAGTCGGCAGGAGCTCGACGACCGGCAACCGGTAGCCGACGGCGTCCCACTCGTCGGTGCGCAGGACGACGCGCACCTGGAAGTCGGGACCGCCGGACCAGGGTGAGCCGCGACGGAAGATCCGCCAGGTGCCATCCATCCGGAAGTGCGTGTGAAGTGTCAGTCCTGCATCTGTCCGCAGGAGCAGGTGCTTGCCCCGGCTGACAACCCCGACGACGGTCTGCCCGGACAGCGACGCGGTCGCCAGCTGCGGCACGCGGAAGTCGGTGTGGACCAGCCTTTGGCCGGCGAGCACCTCGTCGAGACGGCGCGCCGCTAGCCAGACGGTGTCACCCTCGGGCACCTGTCAAGTGTGCCCACTGACGCACCTGCTCGGTCGCCAGCGCCGCCGCGGCCAGCGCCGCCAGCGTGACGAGCAAGGCGCGCAACGGCGAGCCGCTGTGGTTGGCGATGTTGTCCACGGC
>DASSEQ010000148.1:0-4093 GCA_035695245.1 Mycobacteriales bacterium
TCCAGGAGTCGTCGGGCGTTCTTGGGAGCACGTAGCAGGTGCGCCGTCTCCTGCAGGGCGTCGTACTCCTCGCGGGAGAGCAGCACGGCGTCGCCACGGCGAGAGGTGATCTCGACAGGCGTCCTGTCCTCGTTGACCTGCTCGATCAGCGGAAAGAGGTGCTTGCGCGCCTCGCTGGCAGTGATTGCCATTGGCCCACCTCCAACTGGTACAAGAGTTTGGTACCAGTCGGGGCACTTGTCAAACGACCGGAGACGCCGGCTGCGATCGGCGACTCGTCCCGCGGTGCCCGAACATAGAGCACCGTTGTGATCGCTTGCGCGCTCGATCGCGGCTGACACGCTGCATCGGCACCTACTCGGCAGGTGGTCGTCGCGCTCGTAGCCACACGAACGTGCCGGCAGCGGCCGCGTTGACGATCACGAAGCCGACGATCACAACGATGACAGCCGACCAACCGCGGGTCCCGGATGCTGGCAGATAGTCCGCGTACCGCCCGGGCAAGGCGTGTACGGGTACCAGCCGAAGGTCGTCTCTCGGTTGAGCCACCGGCCGGCTAGTGCCGCCAGGCCTACGTTCAGCACACCCAACGCCGCACCCCAGACAGTCCTCGACGCACTCGGCCAGTATCGCGGTAAGCGGCCCTTCACCCTGTCTTCGACTGGATGTTCAGGCCCCGAGCCGAGTTTCGTCGAACGGTAGGCGCCCGACTGCCCCCCAGCAGGCGTGCCTCTGGCGAACCGCCGGAGAGCCCTACCTGGCAGGGGGCGTGACGCCGGCGGTGGAAACTGACACGGTGAGACCTGTCGGCCGCGGGGCGCCGCCCGAGGCGCTACACGAGCGCGTACGCCGGGCGCCAGTGGGACGACTCGCCACGGTTCGCGAGGACCACCGTCCGCACATCGTTCCCGTGACCTTCGCCCTGGATGGCGACACGCTCGTGTCGGCAATCGACCAAAAGCCGAAGCGCACCCACGATCTTCAACGCCTCCGGAACATCGCCGCAAACCCCGCCGTCACCGTGCTGATCGACCACTACGACGACGAATGGTCACAACTCTGGTGGGTTCGGCTCGACGGCACCGCCCGCATCGTCCAGGCCGAACCAACCCGCAGTGCGGCAGTCCGGCCGCTCGTCGACAAGTACCCGCAGTACCGCGAGGCACCGCCAGCCGGACCACTGGTGCTAGTGCAGATAACGATGTGGACGTGGTGGTCGGCCACGTGACTCGAGTAGCGGCAGGTACTAGGCGTCGGTGGACGCCTTCGCCTCACGCCCCTCGGACGGGTCGACCTTCCGCCTCGGAGGTTTTCTGTCACCGGCGGAACGGTCGCCACCAGCCGGTGACAACCAGCAACAGGGCAGCGCCGGCGAGGGCTATTCCCAGTTGCTCGGGTGCACTCGGAATTCTCCTCACTCCCGCGTCCTGATTTCAAAGCCGCTACATCCCGGGTCGTTGTCACCCCGGCTGAAAGGCGCGTGAAGCGACGCGGCGCTCAGTTCATCGCCTTGCGGAGTGACTCGTAGTCGGCGACCGGGCCGAGGTGCGCGAGCTTGTCAGGAT
The DNA here is from genome assembly GCA_035695245.1 of Mycobacteriales bacterium. Lineage (GTDB taxonomy): Bacteria > Actinomycetota > Actinomycetes > JAFAQI01 > JAFAQI01 > DASSEQ01. The sequence continues at coordinate 1,566 of DASSEQ010000148.1, forward strand.
TGACGACAGAGTGCACGCCGGTGACCTGCCCCCCGTCGCTGGCCAACGCCCAAACGCCGATCAGCCGGCCTTCCCCGTCGACGATGATCGCTCCGGGACCGCCGTTGACTTCGGTCAGCCGCAACCGGACGCCGGAAACACGCGAGGCGGCGCGCATCCACGCGATCAGCGTCCGCGCCACCCGGCTGCGACCGTGGACCGGCCGTGCCAACGCCGGCACCTTGCCGCCGCCGTCGCCGGTGAGCTCGACGTCATGGGCGAGCAGGACCTCCAGAGCGCCGACGTCACCTTCCTGCACCGCCGCGAAGAAACGGCGGGCCAACTCATCGCGTTGTTGCGGTGTCGTCTGAAAGCGCGGCCGTCGCTCGGCGACGTAGCGCCGGGCGCGCGTGGCGAGCTGCCGCACGTTGTCTTCGGTCTTGTCGACGATCGTGGCGATCTCGTCGTACCCATAGTCGAATACGTCGTGCAGCAGCAGGACCGCACGCTGCTCCGGCGACAGGCTCTCCAGCAGTACCAGCATGGCCATCGACAGCGAGTCCGCGGTCTCCGCGTGCACGGCCGGGTCGTCCAAACCTCCGGTGATGATCGGCTCCGGCAGCCACTCACCGACGTACTGCTCGCGCCGCGCCCGCGCCGACCGCAGCTCGTTGATAGCCAGCCGAGTCGTGATCGTCGCGACGAACGCGCGCGGCGAGGCGATCTGCACACCGGCGTCGAGTGTCTGATGCACCCGCAGCAACGCCTCCTGCACGACGTCCTCGGCCTCGGCGACGCTGCCGAGCATCCGGTAGGCAATCGCGAACGCGACCGGCCGAAGCTCGCCCAGCAGCTGCTCCCGGTCGGTCATGGCACCAGGAAACCCTGCCGCCAGGACGGATGCGCCGGTGCCCAGCCCAGTTCCCGCTTCGCCTTGGCGTTCGACGCACCGCGCAGCTCGGTCATCATCACCACACCGACCTCACCGGCGAAGAGTCGGCCGACCCACGCCGGCACGCGCATCGGCTTCTTCGCGCCGACCTCCGCGGCCAGTGCGGGCAGCCACTCGGCGACCCGGGCCGGCTCGTCATCGACGATGTTGTAGACGCCGCGACCAGCATGCTCGACGGCGGCCATCGTCGCCTCGGCCGCGTCTGCGATGTGGATGAACGACCACACCCCGCCGCCGTCGCCCACCACCGGGAACTTGCCCCTACGCACCATCTCCACCTGCTCGGCGCCCGGCGCGATCGACGTGCCCGGACCGTAGAACCCGCCGTAGCGCAGCACCACGCCCTCGGTCCACACCGCGCCCAGCACAGCGTCCTCGACGTGGTGGATCGCGGCGGCCACCCCGCGCATCTTCTTCACCGGGTGCAGGTCCAGTGGGTCGTCCTCGGTCTTGACCGGACCGCCGGTCCGCGCATATGCGGCGAAGAAGCTCTGCGCCACGAACTTCCTCACTCCCACCGCCTGGGCCGCGGACAGCAAGTTGTCCGTGCCCTCGATGCGCAGCCGGTTCGTCGGCTCGAAGTCACGGTCGAAACGCCGCAGGTCCAGCGCGTCCGGGATCGCCGTCAGCTCGTGCACGATCACATCCGGCTGTGCCTTGGCCACCGCGTCGGCGACCTGGTCGGGCACCAGAGCATCCGCCACGACCGGTACCACGCCCTGGTCGTCGAGCATCTTCTGCTTCGACTTGCTGCGCGTCATGCCATATACCTCGTGACCTGCGGCGACCAGGCGCGGCACCAGCTGCTGCCCGATCGCGCCCGTGGCCCCAGCTACGAGGACCTTCATCGTCTGCTCCTCTCCTGCTGTTTCACAAGACAAGACAAGTCAGTGGCTCCGCCTGTGACACCAGCACCGCCAAGCGCGAACGCGATGTCGAGCACCGCGCCGCGGGTGTCCCAGTGCTGGTCGGGGTCGACCTCTTGTAACCGAACGAACGTTCGCGCGCCAAGGTAAGCCTGGGCGCCCGCGGCAGTTCACCATCACAGGAACCCAATCCCGGAGGCCGCCATGCGCTGAAAGACGTCGGCGTCGTGCTCGGCGTGTCAGTGTCTGCTGTGCGCCGCCGGCGTTGAGATCGTTTGTCCAGCAGGGCGCTCCACCTTGACCCCGGCACCGCGCAACAGGAACCACGTCATCACGAGAACGACGCCGAAGAACGACGAACCGAAACGTTGACACCGAGGGGCCGGGGCATAGGTAAACGGCACTTTCGGGACGGTCGCCAACCTCAATGAAGTTCTTGGGCGAGCCCGATGAGAAGTCCCTCGGGTCCCCGGATGTAGCAGAGTCGGTACGAGTCTTCGTACTGAACGACCTCACTGCTCACGAGCTCCGCCCCGTGCCCGCGGAGCCGCTCGAGCGTATCGTCCAGGTCGTCGACGACGAACATCACTCGCAGGTAGCCGAGCGAGTTGACCGGGGCGGTCCGGTGATCGGCGACGACCGGCGGATCGAGAAACCGTGAGAGCTCGAGCCGGCTGTGACCGTCCGGCGTGCGCATCATCGCGACCTCGACGCGCTGGCTGCCCAGGCCT
>DASSEQ010000149.1:0-8036 GCA_035695245.1 Mycobacteriales bacterium
GCATGTCGTCTTCGGCGTACCGCTTGGTGCGGCCGGCGCCTGCGCCGGTCGTCGCGCCGACGCTCGATCCGTCGCAACAGCAGGTCGTCGACCACGTCTCGGGCCCGCTGCTGGTGCTTGCCGGGCCGGGCACCGGCAAGACGACAACGCTGGTCGAGGCAGTGGTCGAGCGCGTACGGCGAGGAGCGCCGCCCGACTCGGTGTTGGTGCTGACGTTCAGCCGCAAAGCGGCGGACGAGCTGAAGGAGCGGATCGCGGCACGGCTCGGCCGCACGGTCGCGGAGCCGGCGGCGTACACATTCCATTCCTGGTGCTACGCGTTGGTGCGCGCGCATGCCGATCCTGGTGCGCTACCTCGGCTGCTCTCCCAGGCGGAGCGCGACGTGCGAGTTCGCGAACTCCTGCGCGGCCACGTCGAGGGCGCCGGTCTCGTCGAGTGGCCGGCCGAGGCACGCCCGGCCCTGCTCACGCGGGGTTTTGCGCGCGAGGTGGCAGCGCTATTTGATCGTGCGCGCGAACGCGGGCTCGACGGTCGCGCTCTGCAGGCGCTTGGGACGGACGAGCGGCGGCCGCTGTGGGCGGCCGCGGGTGCTTTTCTCGACGAGTACCTCGACGTGCTCGATGCGCGCGGGGAGCTCGACTACGCCGGAGTCGTCGCGGCCGCAGGTTCGCTCCTCGCTCAGGCGTCGATCGGCGATGCCGTCCGGGCGCGTTATGCCGCTGTCCTCGTCGACGAATATCAGGACACGGATCCGTCGCAGGAGCGGTTGTTGCAGCTGCTGGCCGGCGGTGGTCGCGATCTTGTCGTTGTCGGTGACCCGGACCAGTCGAGCTACGGCTTCCGCGGCGCGGACGTCCGCAACATCCTGGACTTCCGCGAGCGTTTCCGCTCGGCCGACGAGGAGCCCGCACCCGTGGTCACCCTCGCCGTCTCGCGGCGCACGGGACCGCGCCTTCTCGAAGCTTCGCGGGCCATCGCTGCACGGCTCGCGATGCCCGGCCTGCCGGTCGCGGACGTGACGGCTCACCGCGCGCTCGAGCCGGGCGGGCCCGACGGCGGAAAGCCGGAGGTGCGGGTCTTTCCCTCACCCGCCGAGGAAGTCGCCGGCATCGCCGACCTGTTGCGCCGCGCCCATCTCGAAGGTGAGCTGCCGTGGTCGCAGATGGCGGTGCTGGTGCGGTCAGGCGCGCGTTCGTTGCCGGTGCTGCGACGGGCGCTCGTCGCGGCCGGTGTGCCATGCACCGTGGCGATCGACGATCTGCCGGTCGCGCGCGACCCGGCGGTCGCACCGCTGCTCATCGGGCTCCGCGTGGCGGACGAGGGCATCGCGTCACTCACACCGGACGACGCACGGGTTTTGCTCGCGTCGCCACTTGTCCGTTGTCCGCCGAGTGTGATGCGTGCGCTCGGACGCAAGTTGCGCGCAGCCGAACGCACCTCCGGCGTCCCGGTGCCTGCACCCTCGGCGACGTTGATTCGCGACGCCGTCGTCGACCCGCGCGAGCTGGTCGGGCTCGACGACTGGCTCGCAGCGCCTGTACGTCGCTTGCACGACCTGCTGGAGCGCGCGTCGCAGTCGCTTTCCGACGGTGGCACTCCGGACGAGGCACTGTGGGTGCTCTGGGACGGCAGCGGATGGAGCCGGCGCCTGCCGGCGGAAGCTGCGGGCACCGGCGCTGTTGCGCGAAGCGCCAATCGAGATCTCGATGCTGTGGTCGCGTTGTTCGAGGCAGCGGCGCGGCTCGAGGAGCGCGAGCCGCGGGCAGGAGTGCAAACGCTTCTCGACGAGCTCGGGATGCAAGAGGTGCCAAGTGCCCCGCAGGAGGAACGCGCCGGCGTGCCCGACGCCGTACGCCTGCTCACCGCACATCGATCCAAGGGCCTCGAGTGGGACCTGGTCGTCGTTGCCAACGTGCAGGACGACTCATGGCCCGACACGCGCCGCCGGGGTTCGCTGCTCGACGCCGATCGTGTTGATCTGGATGGGGTGAGGGAAGCGCCGACGACGAAGTCGTTGGTCGCGGACGAGCGCCGTCTGTTCTACGTCGCGATGACGCGCGCCCGGCGCCGGCTCGTGCTCACCGCCGTCAGAAGCACGGACGACGCCGGGTCGCTACCCTCGCGGTTTCTCGAGGAAGTCGCCGGTGGAGAGCTCCCGGCCACCCGCCTCGTCGGCACCGAGCTGCTCGCACCGGCGTCGCTGGTTGCTCGCCTACGACGGACATTGCAAGACCCATCAGCCGCGACGTCGCTGCGCAACGCGGCGGCCGTTCGCCTGGCGACGCTGGTGGCCGCGCGTGACGACGCCAGTGACGCGCTGGTGCCGGCTGCCGATCCCGAAGCGTGGTGGGGGTTGCGTGACTGGACAGCGGGCGTCCGGCCGGTGCGGCTCGCGGACCAGCCGATCCGGCTGTCGGGCTCCGCGCTCGCTGCGTATGACACCTGCCCGCTGCGATGGTTCCTCGAGAACGAGGCGCAGGCGCGATCTGCGTCGACTGCAGCACAGGGCTTCGGCACGGTGATCCACGCCTTGGCGCATCTTGTCGCGCGCGGGGTGTTGCCGGCCGACGCGGACGTGCTCGTCGCGCAGCTCGACGACGTGTGGACGTCGCTCGGTTTCGAGGCAACGTGGCAACGTGAACGTGAGCGCGAGGAGGCTCGCGCCGCCCTGCAGCGACTCGTGCGCTGGCTCAACGCCCGCGACGACCGCACGGTCGTCGGCAGCGAAGTCGAGTTCGAGGTTGCCATCGGTGACGTGACGCTGCGAGGTGCTGCCGACCGGCTCGAGATCGGTCAAGACGGTCGCGTGCATGTCGTCGATTTCAAGACCGGCCGCACAGTGCGTTCGGTCGCCGAAGCCGAGTCCGATCCGCAGCTCGGCGCCTATCAGCTCGCGGCCCGCGAAGGCGGCTTCAGCGAGGTCCTGTCGGATGACGCCGCACTCGGCGGTGCCCAGCTCGTCTACCTGCGTCGCGAGATGAGCACCGGCCTGCCGGCCACCCGCGACCAGCCGCCATTGCCTGCCCACGGACCCAGCTGGGCGGATGAGCTGCTCGCGCGCACGGGCAAAGGGATCCGGGCCGAGGAGTTCCCGGCTCGCCCCAACGACGGGTGCGACATCTGCGCGTTCCGGGCCGTGTGCCCTGCGCAGGACGCCGGTGACCAGGTGGTCTCGTGAGGACGACCGACGACGGCGGCTACCTGCGGGAAGCGCTCGGCACGCCGTTCACCGCCGAACAGCTCGCCGTCATCACTGCGCCGTTGACGCCGCAGCTCGTCGTCGCCGGTGCAGGCTCCGGCAAGACGACAGTCATGGCGGCACGTGTCGTGCACGCCGTTGCCCATCACGGCGCGCCGGCCGGCGGCGTGCTGGGCCTGACCTTCACCAACAAGGCCGCCGCCCAGCTCGCACAGTCGGTGCGCGCTGCGCTTCGCCGGCTCGGCGCCGGTCGCACCGAACCAACCTTTGCCGACGCCGACGACGACGCGCCGACCATCGCGACCTATCACTCCTACGCCGCGGCCGTCGTGCGCGACCACGCGCTGCGCATCGGTCGAGAGCCGGTCACCACGTTGCTCACCGAAGCAGGTCGTTGGCAGCTCGCGATGCGCGTCGTACGACGGGCCAGCGGTCCGTTCGACTTCCTGACCTGGCAGCCCGCGACGGTGGCCGACTACCTGCTCGCGCTCGACGGCGAGATGTCCGAGCACCTGGTGTCGCCCGATGAAGTGCGCGCGATGGACGAGCGAGTCGTCGCTCGAGTGCAGCAGGCCCCGAAGCTCACCGAGAAGCTGCAGCAGTGCATGCAGTCGGCGAAGGCGCGCGACGAGCTGGTCGGGCTCGTGGAGGACTACCGAGCCGAGAAGGCGAGGTTGGACCTCATCGACTACGGCGACCAGGTCGCCCTCGCCGCGCAGATCGCGCAGTCATCGGACGAGGTGTGCGCCATCGAGCGCGAGCGCTTTCCGGTCGTGATGCTGGACGAATACCAAGACACCGGGGTCGCCCAGCGTGTGTTGCTCTCACGGCTGTTCGGTGAAGGTCATGCCGTCACTGCTGTCGGCGATCCCAACCAAGGCATCTACGGCTGGCGCGGCGCATCCGTCGGCAATCTGCTTCGCTTCCGCGAGCATTTCGGCGGTGGTGACGACCCGTTGCCGCTCATGACGTCATTCCGGTGCGGTGGACGGATCCTCGATGCCGCCAACGCACTGGCGGCCCCGCTGCGGGTGTCGCCAGGAGCGCGCCGTCGCCCGCCGGTCGAGGTGCCATCGCTTGCAGCGCGGGCCGGTGCGGAGGACGCCGGCGAGGTCGTCGTGGCACTGCACGATCGGGTCGACAGCGAAGCCGACTGGGTCGCTGCCCAGATCGCGACCGCGATCGAGGTCGACACAGTGCCGCCCGGCGCGATCGCCGTCCTGTGCCGTCGTCGCACCGACTTCCCGCTGTTGCACCACGCGATGGTGGAGCGCGGCATCCCGGTCGAGGTGGTCGGCCTCGGTGGTTTGCTGGAGATGCCTGAGGTCGCCGACCTGGTTGCCGTGTTGCGCGTGCTGGTGGAGCCGACCGCGAACGCTGCGTTGCTGCGACTGCTCACCGGCCCGCGATGGCGGATCGGTCCACGCGATCTGGCGGCCTTGGGCCGCCGCGCGCGCGGGCTGGCTGCCCTCAGACCGGAGGCCGCAGATCGTGACGACGTCGACGCGGTGTTGCGCAAAGCGACCGAGTCGGTCGACGCGGTCGACGTGGTCTCGCTGCTCGACGCTCTCGATGTCGTGCGGCCGGGAGGCGACGACATGTCGCCGGAGGCGGTCGAGCGACTGCTGGCCGTGCGCGCCGAGCTGCGTGAGCTGCGCGCGACGCTCGGTCAGCCGATCGTGGAGATCGCCGCGGAGGTGATCCGGCGGATCGGCCTCGACGTCGAGCTCGAGGCGCAACCGGCGGGCGTCGCCGCGGCCCGCGGCGCCAACCTGGCCGCTTTTCTCGACCACGCTGCGCAGTTCACCGGTCTCGAAGGAGAGAGTGACCTCTCGTCATTCCTCGGCTGGCTCGATGCGGCTGTCGCCGCAGAGTCGGGCCTCGACGCGGGCACCGTGTCCGATGCCGACACCGTCAAGTTGCTCACTGTGCACAAGGCGAAGGGCCTCGAGTGGGACATCGTTGCCGTGCCGGGTCTGACCGACAAGGTGTTCCCGAGCGAGCGCGGGCGCAGCCGGTGGACGCAGTCGGCGCCGGTGCTGCCGTTCCCGTGCCGTGGCGACGAGCTCGACCTGCCGAGCGTCGGTGAGTGGTCGACGAAAGGGCTCAACGCGTTCCGCGCCGAGTGCCTCGAGGACGACGCCGACGAGGAGCGTCGGCTCGGCTACGTCGCGTTCACGCGTGCCCGCAACCGCCTGCTGGCGAGCGGCTACTGGTGGGGCGCAACGCGACGCAAGCCCGTGGGTCCGTCGGTGCTGCTGCGTGAGCTGCAGTCGCTGGCATCGACCGGTGGCGTGCAGGTGGTTGCGTGGGTCGATGACGTGGCCGAAGAGTCGAACCCCGTCGCCGCCGAGTCGTCCATCGACGTGCCGTGGCCGATGGTCTACGACGCTGCGGCACTGCAACGCCGTCGCGACGCGGCTGCGGCCGTGACAGCGGCCGCAAAGGACACGGCGGCTGCGGATGACCAGCACCTCACGCCGGATGACCGCGCTCTTGTCGCCCGGTGGGACGAGGAGACGCGGCTGCTGCTCGACGAGCTGCGTCGCGGCCGGAGCGGGGTGCGGGAGGTCATGTTGCCGCGGCGGCTGACCGCGAGCCAAGTGGTCGCACTCGCGCACGACCCGGACGAGCTCGCACAGATGCTCGCCCGGCCGGTGCCCATCCGCCCGGTGCCGCAGGCCAGGCGTGGCTCGCGGTTCCACCGCTGGGTGGAGGAGCTCTACGCCGCGACCCCGCTGCTCGACCCGGACGACTTGCCCGGAGCCGGTGATGCGGACATGACCGACGACGAGCTGGCGCAGCTGCAGGCGAAGTTCGTTGCCGATGGCTGGGCCGACCGTCGTCCGGTGGCGGTTGAGCAGCCGTTCGAGCTGGTCGTGGGCGGCCGGTTGATCCGGGGCCGGATCGACGCCGTCTATCCAAGCTCCGGTGGCGGCTACGACGTCATCGACTTCAAGACCGGTGCCGTGCCAAGCGACTTCAGGGCCGCGTCGATGCAGCTGTCGGTCTATCGGCTCGCATGGGCCGATCTCGCCGGCGTGGATCCCGGCGCCGTCGATGCCGGATTCCTCTACGTGCGCACCGGCACGGTGAAGCGCCCGGACCGGCTGCTCGACCGTGACGAGCTCGCCGACCTGCTCACCGCCTGACTTTCACCGCACGCACTATCGTCACGGCCATGGGTCAGCCGGCGTTGTCGCGTGCCGCTCTGGACCGTGCTGCCGAGCACCGCACGGATGACGAGTGGCTGAAGCAGGCCCGCGAGTCGGGCCGGTTGCTGATCGTCGACGACGAGCGTCGTGCCAATGCCGACGAGGACGGGCTGCTGCTCGTCGACGCATCGTCGTACGACGGTGACCCGTTCTTCCTCGGCGTCGATGACGATGGCGTGGCCTATTTCGGCGCCGTCGGCACACCACCGCGCAAGCTGGGGTCGAGGCCGGCAACACTGCGCGATGTCGGAGCGATGCTCTCCGACCGGGACGCCGGACTGCTGGTCGCCACGATCGCGCTCGCCAACTGGCACGCAACGCATCAGCGTTGCCCTCGCTGCGGGGAGCCGACCGAGCCGGTCAACGGCGGTTGGGTGCGGCGTTGCACGAGCGACGGCACCGACCACTTTCCCCGCACCGACCCGGCCGTCATCGTGCTCATTCACGACGGTGGTGACCGCTGCCTGCTGGGACGCCAACCGACCTGGCCGCCGGGCCGTTACTCGACGCTCGCCGGCTTCGTCGAGCCAGGGGAGTCGCTCGAGCAAGCCGTCGCGCGAGAGATCGTCGAAGAGTCCGGTGTCGTCGTCGACGACATCACCTATCGCGGCAGCCAGCCCTGGCCGTTTCCGGCCTCACTGATGCTTGGCTTCGAAGCGCGCGTGGTCAGCGGTGACCCGGCGGTGGGCGATCACGAGCTCGAGGACGTCCAGTGGTTCACGAAGGATGAGCTCCGCGCCGGCCGCCCGATGCTGCCGCCGCCCGCATCGATCGCGCACTGGCTGATCACCAACTGGCTCAACCGCTAGCCCCCGGTCGGGATCGGGAAGATCAGCCTTTCGTCGCTGGTCTGCATGGCCTGGCGTCGCTCCTCGTCGGTCATCGGCTGATACGCGGCTGCGGCCTGCAACGCGAGCTCGTAGACGTGCGCATCGCCCGGCGTGCAGAAGCCGGTGACGCCCGGTGTCGACAGTGCGAAGCGCACCCCGCGGGTGACGCCGTCGGCGTCGGACTGCGGTTCGTACCACGTGGTCGCGCTGCGATCGTCCGGCCCATCCCATGGCCGTGACGCGGCGGCCTTGATGACCATCACGCCGACATCGCGTGCAGCGGCTTCTTCGAGCAACAGGTCGGCGTCCCGGCGGTAGTCGTCGTCGGCCCATAGTCGCGGATAGATCGGGAACATCACCGTGTCGAAGTCATGACGGCGCAGGGCTTCGCGTTGCGCCACCGGAGTGGACGTGTTGTGGCCGGTGATGCCCAGCCACTTGCACAAGCCTTCGTCGCGCGCCGCTTGCAAAGCGCGCACAGCGCCTTCTCGCCGGTCGAGCTCGTCGAGATCGGTCACGGCATGCAGCTGATAGACGTCGACGCTGTCGATCTGTAGCCGCGTCAGCGTGCGGTCGAGGTGCCGCCGTGCGTCGTCGTACGACGGCTTGGTGGTCTTCTCGCTGATGAACAATCGGTCGCGCACCGCCGGAATGTGCGGACCGATCGTTTCCTCTGCGCTGCCATATCCCGGGGCGATGTCGAGATGGTTGACGCCGGCATCGAGCGCGCGCGTGAGCAGCTGCCCGGCGGCGTCACCATCGAGGAAGTGGAAGACGACACCGCCGAGGAT
>DASSEQ010000150.1:0-52941 GCA_035695245.1 Mycobacteriales bacterium
GTCGTGCGACTCGGCTGGTTCCACAGCCTGGATCCGGCGACGATAACGCTCGCCCGCGGCAGCGACCCGCGCGTCATCCTCCACATCGTGCCACCGGAACTTGATCCGGACGCAGCCCAGAAGGCGCTGCGCGAGATGTCAAGCAGTAAACCGTGAAGCTGTCGCGAGAGCAGGCGCGAGACCTGCGAACTGGCCGCGCATGGGCGATGCGAGTAACTGCCCACCCCGCTTCGCCAGGGCCATTACCGGCGACAACATACGCAGCGCTCACGGCAGGTCTTGCCGCGCTGCGAACGACAGTGGCCGCGGATCGGCCTAATGGCCGACCGCTCGCTGCGACGCGCCGCAGCCACCAAGATCTCGACCGGGCGCTCGCAGATGCAATCGCCTACGCATTCGCTGCCGACGCGCACGGCAGGCCCACGCCAGCAGGTATAGCCAGCTGGGCTGCCGAAGGGTTGGCCCGGTCCTACGAGCGTGAACTGGCCATGTTCGCCGCGATGGACGTGTGTGGACTCGCGCAACCGGAAGTCAGTCCCAACCGGTGTTGGGGAGACTCTTCGACTCCGTCGTGAAAGCCGGTTCAGGAGGCAAGGAAGAACGAGGAACGCGTCCCGCTGGTATCCGCGTGAAGCGTGCGTGTGGTCAGGCGTTGCGCTGCGTCCGACGACAAGAACACCTGGATGTCGCCGCTGGTTACGACCTTTTCGCCGGGCGCCGCGCAGGCCGCCAGACTCATCGACAGGCTGTTGTGAAGTGGATCGACGACGATGCGCAGTCCCGGCCGGCTAGGAGGGCCCGCCTTCTCAGCCAGCGACCGAATGAGCGTCGCCGCAGCCTTCGTAACAGTGAGCACTCCTACTCCAGACTCGGTTTCATCGTGGAGCCCAATACCGACGCGGTGGGCGACGGGCAAGAGTCCAGTTCGTCGTTTGCGGTGGCGTGCCCCCGCGAGGAGAGGACGTGCGGACGTAACGGTCAGCGGTGCTATTTCACCCGACTGTACTCCGATGCGGGACGACGCGTGAGCACGCCGTGTCTTTGAATGTCGCCGGCGCAGTCGACCACCGGTCGGATCCAGACCCAGCTATTACGCGCCGGCCAACCAGGATGCATGGTCAGGGCCGCGACCCTCGCGGAACGTCTCAATGGAGAGCAGCAGCCACATGTCACATGCGGTCGTGATCACCGTCAACCTGCCTGTCGACGGGACGTCCGAGGGGCCTGAAAATGCTCAACGAAATCGTCGTTCCGCAGGCCACGGCCCTGGCGGGGTTTCAGAGCGGAACGTGGATGAATGCCCGCGGCAACGGGATGGGCGCTGTCGTGTTCGACACCGAACAGAACGCCAATGAAGCGCAGATGTACCTTCAACCGCCGGACGGCGCCCCTACGACGTTCGTTTCCAGCAGTGTCACCGAGGTGGGCGCTCAGGCCACGCCTGACCTGGGTGCGCGCGAACGCCGTCCACTCGTGCTGCCATCGCTCGCTCAGTGCCGCCGCGGCAGCTCATTGACATCGACCGAAAACTAGAACGGACATGCCCCATGACGAGCCGCGGCGACCAGCCAGACCGATCCGGCGACGTATCCCTGGATGCTCCAGCGACCGATCCTGAACGTGACGGTGTGGCAACGTTGCACGACACCGAGGCTGAGGCCGGCGATGAAGCGGGAATTGCCGACTTGTTCGATCTTGATCTCGCCGAGGCTCGCGAGCTCGGTGCTGATCTGGATCGTGCGGACCGTGGAGAAAGTCAGCTCGACTGAAGGTGCTCTTGGGCTGGAGCAGTCCGACCGGCAACGGGGTTCTTCAATGCCGACAGGTGGCATAGCAGCCGACGGCCGACCGGACAACCGCGTCAAGCGGCAGCGCTTGCGCTGCCACGGATCTGTCACTGTCACGCGCGGCTAAGTCGGGTACCGTGGAACGGCTTGAGCCGCTCCTGTCGTGGCGGCGAGCTTGCGCCTAGGAAACGGCGTGGGTCCCTGGGGTTACCAGACAGCCCCCTCGAGGGCGCGATTTGGCAGCCCGCGTCATCACACCGACAATGGCGCATCGGAGCCCTCCCGAAGCGCGCCAGGACGCAGGCGCTTACATGTCCTCACTGCAACAGCCCCCACACTCCTACATCCCGTTCGCCGCGACGACGCTGACGCTGCCCCCGGTCACCGAAAGTGTCTCGGTGGCCCGGCGTTTTGTCCTGAGGACGTTGGGAGATCAGGTCGCAGCGGGAGCCGGCGACGACGCCGCGGCGCTGGTATCGGAACTCGCAACAAACGCTGTTATCCACGCCCAGACGGTCTACACAGTCGTCGTGAGCAGCGACGGGTGCACTGTCCGAGTGGCGGTGCACGACCTCTCGGCCGTCATCCCCCGGCAGCAGGTATACGGCTCGGAGGCGACAACGGGTCGTGGGCTGCGCCTGGTCGCCACCATGTCTGCCAACTGGGGTATCGCCCCGGCAGTCGGAGGCAAAGCGGTTTGGTTCGAGGTGGCGTGCGAAGGCGGGAGAGAACCGCCCGCCTGGGAAGTCGACATGAACGCCTTGATCGACGCTCTCGATGATGACGACACGTGGTGGCACCGGCAGCAACTCGAGCGATGACGGTATGAATGTCGTCGCTCCGCTCTGCGAAGTTCATCTTCTACAACGCAGCCTCAGTGGTCGTGTTCGACGTCACGCGGCAGGGCTGCGGCGCTCCGTGGCAGCACGGCTCTATGTAGAGGCATGTCGGGCACCGGTTGTGAGCCTGTTCCGGATACATCCGCTCGCCGCAGTCGGGACAGGGGAGATCGAGCGCCACGTCGACTTCGTCCAACGGTGAGCACGTCGTCAAGATGAAACTCGCCGGACAGAAGACGTACAAACTGTGCACGCGCCTCTCGGCGGCGGTTCTCGGTTGATGGAAAACTGATGGAAGACAGGGAAAATCACGCCACTCGCGATCATTGCGAGCGTGACCACTCGTGCGACCTGCGCACCCGCCTCCAGGTGACTTATGCGCAGGTCAGCAGGCAGAGCGCTTGCCCTTTGAGTTGCCCACCCCGTCTGACCTGGGCGTTTGGTGCCCCCGGCGCGATTCGAACGCGCGCTCCCGCCTCCGGAGGGCGGTGCTCTATCCCCTGAGCTACGGGGGCCAGGGACCCGACGAGGCTAGCAGCGGGCAGCATGATCATCCGCGCGCGATTACGCACGGTAGCCTCCCCTCGTGGGTGGTGCGGGGAGGGTGCTGGTCGTCGACGACGACGACGTCATCCGGCAACTCATCACCGTCAACCTCGAGCTCGAAGGCTTCGACGTCGTCCCTGCGGTTGACGGTCAGGACGCGCTCGAGAAGGTCAAGGATGCGCACGTGCAGGTGGTGACCCTCGACGTGATGATGCCGCGCATCGACGGGTGGGAAGCGGCGACGAGACTGCGCGCTGATCCGGAGACAGCGCACGTCAAAATCGTGCTGCTGTCGGCGCGTGCCCAGGAGGCGGACCTGCAACGCGGCGAGAAGATCGGCGTCGACGCCTATTTGACGAAGCCGTTCGACCCAGACGAACTCATCGACACAGTGCGTCGGCTCATGGCAGCGGCGGACGCGGAGCCGGCTTGAAGCGGGTAGCAATCGCCTGCGCGCTCGCCCTGCTCGCGGTTGCCTGCGCCTCGCCGAACAGCTCCCCGTCTGCAACCGGCAAGACGGCGAAGCCGAGCACCGGGAAAGCGACATACACCGCACCGCCCGCAACGTTGCCGGTGCCGGGCGCGACCGTCACGATGTCGACGGCGCCTCCGCCATGGGCGCCGCCTGCGGTCATCGACAACGGCGCGCTTTCAGCGGCGTACGTCGCTGCCGCCGGCCTGCCCTACTCCGAGGAGATGCTGCAGGTCCACTATCACGCGCATCTCGACATCGAGATCAACGGCAAGTCGGTCGAGGTGCCGCCTTACCTCGGCTGGGTTGCCAAAGGTCATAGCGCGATCGGGCTGTCGCCCCTTCACACGCACGACGCGTCCGGCGTCATACATATAGAAAACAGTGTGCCGGCCGACTTCGTGCTCGGTCAGGTGTTCGTTGAGTGGGGCGTCCGCTTCACCCCGACATGCATCGCGGGGTTCTGCTCCGGAAGCGGCAACGATCTCGCCGTCTTCGTCAACGGCACCAGGTACGACGGCGACCCCACCCGGATCGTGCTGAAGAAGCACGAGGAGATCGCGATCGAGTACGGCCCGACCGGCAAGCTGCCGACGCCACGTTCGTCGTACCACTTCAGCAACGGCCTCTGACGCGCTCCGAGCACGCAGTAACTCCAAGATCAACATGGCCGCGCTGCGATAGCCTCGGAGAGTGACTCCCGCGGACGTTTCGGACGCCGTTGTGGCCGCGATTCGCGCGGCCGTGACGGCTGGCGAGCTGTCCGTGGACATCCCGGCACAGGCAACGATCGAGCGCCCCAAGAACAAGGATCACGGCGACTACGCGACCAACGTCGCGCTGCAATTGGCCCGGCCCGCCGGCCGGCCTCCCCGCGAGGTCGCGGACATCGTCGCCGGGCACCTGCGCTCGCATCCTGGTCTCGCTGCGGTGGACATCGCCGGCCCTGGCTTCCTCAACCTGACGCTGTCCGAGGCGGCGCAGGGCGAGCTCGCGCGCACCGTGGTCGTCGCGGGCGCCGACTACGGCCGGAGCGACACCCTCGCCAAAGAGCGGATCAACCTCGAGTTCGTGTCCGCCAACCCCACCGGGCCCGTGCACATCGGCGGCGTTCGCTGGGCCGCGGTCGGCGATGCGTTGGGAAGAGTGCTCGAGGCAGCCGGGGCGGATGTCACTCGTGAGTACTACTTCAACGACGCCGGTTCGCAGATCGATCGGTTTGCCCAGTCACTCCTTTCCGCAGCGCGCAACGAGCCGCCGCCGCCGGATGGGTACGAGGGCGACTACATCAACGCGATCGCGCAGACGATCGTCGATGCGAATGCGGACGCGCCGACCTTGCCGGGCCCTCAGGCCGTCGAACTCTTCCGGCGCGAGGGCGTCGCGCTCATGTTCGAGGAGATCAAGACGGCGCTTGCCGACTTCGGCGTCGTGTTCGACGTCTACTTCAACGAGAAAACATTGCATGACCGCGGCGAGCTCGCTGACGCGCTCGCCGCGTTGACGGAGCACGGACAGGTCTTCGAGGCCGACGGTGCGGTGTGGCTTCGCACCAGCGCATTCGGTGATGACAAGGACCGCGTGCTTCGCAAGAGCAATGGCGAGTGGACCTACTTCGCCGCCGACTGTGCCTACTACCTGGACAAGCGGCGGCGCGGCTTTGACCGTTGCGTGTACATGCTCGGCGCCGACCACCATGGCTACGTCGGCCGGTTGCGGGCAGTTGCCGCGTGCTTCGGCGACGACCCGGACAAGCATGTCGAGGTCCTGATCGGGCAGATGGTCAACCTGCTCCAGGACGGCCAGCCGGTCCGGATGAGCAAGCGGCACGGCACGGTCATCACGCTGGAGGATCTCGTCGACGCGATCGGTGTCGACGCTGCCCGCTACGCCTTGGCCCGTTACAGCAGCGACTCACCGATCGACATCGACCTGGACCTCTGGGCCCGGCAGACCAACGACAACCCCGTCTTCTACGTGCAATACGCCCACGCACGGATCGCGTCGTTGCTGCGCAACGCCGGTGAGCTGGGCATCAGCCGCGGTGACGATTACGACCCCTCGCTTCTCGCGCACGACCGCGAAGGTGACCTGCTCGGAGCGCTCGGTGAGTTCCCGCGCGTCGTGGCGACCGCCGCGGAGCTGCGCGAGCCGCATCGGGTTGCCCGCTACCTCGAGCAGCTGGCCGGCACCTACCACCGGTTCTACGACGCCTGCCGTGTGCTGCCGATGGGCGACCAGCCGGCGACACCGTTGACGACCGCGCGGCTCTGGCTGGTCGAGGCAACGCACGTGGTTTTGGCCAACGGACTGAAACTGCTCGGAGTCTCGGCTCCAGAGCGGATGTGATTGCGACATGAGAGCCCATCCCGCCGGTGCGCTGCACGGTGACGGTGTTGCACCACACGTCGTCGGCCCACCGCCGCACGACATCAATGCGCTCGACGAGCGCATCTGGCCGCTGGGATCCGAGCGACGCAGCGGGGTGCTTCACGTCGGCGGCGCGGACGCGCGCGACCTGGCTACCCAACATGGCACTCCGGCGTTCGTCTGCGCCGAGGACGACTTCCGCGCGCGGTGCCGCGACCACCGGGCGGCGTTCGGCGACGACGCGCAGATCTACTACGCAGGCAAGGCATTTCTCTGCCGCGCAGTGGCCGCGTGGATCGAAGCCGAAGGACTGTCGCTCGACGTCTCGACCGGCGGCGAGCTCGCGCTGGCACTCGCCGCCGGCTTCCCCGCCGACCGGATCCTCGTGCACGGCAACAACAAGTCGCCGGACGAATTGGCCGCGGCAGTCGACGCCGGCGTCAGCCGCATCGTGCTCGACAGCGACATGGAGATCGCGCGGCTGGCCGCAGCCGCTGATCGTGCCGGTGTGCGGCAGAAGGTCTACATCCGCGTAACCGTTGGGGTCGAAGCGCACACGCATGAGTTCATCGCGACTGCCCACGAGGACCAGAAGTTCGGTTTCTCGCTGAGCAGCGGCGCCGCCCTCGAGGCGGCTCGTCGCGTGTTGATGCTCCCGTCGTTGGAGCTCGTCGGCTTGCACAGCCACATCGGCTCGCAGATCTTCGACACCGCCGGCTTCGAGGTCGCCGCCCATCGCGTCGTCGGCCTGCTCGCGACGATTCGCGACTCGCTCGACGTCACGTTGCCCGAGCTCGACCTCGGGGGAGGGCTCGGCATCGCCTACACGCCTGACGACGATCCGGCCGACATCGCGGAGACGGCAAAGCAGCTGCGCGCCATCGTCGAGCGCGAGTGTGCCGCATCCGGCCTGCCCGTGCCAAAGCTCGCGGTCGAACCGGGTCGCGCGATCGCAGGTCCCGGCACGGTGTCGCTCTATACCGTTGGCACGATCAAGGACGTCGACGGCATCCGGACCTATGTCAGTGTCGACGGTGGCATGAGCGACAACATCCGCACTGCGTTGTACGACGCGAACTACACCGTGGTCCTCGCGTCACGCGAGAGCGACGCCGAGCCGATGCTCTGCCGCATCGTCGGCAAACACTGCGAAGCCGGCGACATCGTCGTGCGCGACGCATGGCTGCCGTCCGATCTCGCTCCGGGGGATCTTCTCGCTGTCGCTGCGACCGGTGCCTACTGTCGATCCATGGCCAGCAACTACAACACTGTGCCGCGGCCCCCCGTCGTCGCCGTGAAGGACGGCACCGCACGCGTGCTCGTACGCCGGGAGACCCTCGACGACCTGTTCGCATTGGACCAAGGATGACGTCGAAGTCTCTGAAGGTTGCACTGCTCGGGTGCGGTGTCGTCGGCAGCGACGTCGTGCGCCTCATGCACGAGCACCGTGAGGACCTGGCGCACCGGGTCGGCTCGCCGGTGGAGCTCGTCGGTGTCGCCGTACGACGACCCAGCAAGCAGCGTGACCTTCCGATCGACCAGGCGCTGCTCACGTCCGATGCCGCGTCGCTGGTCGCGCGCGACGACGTCGACGTCGTCATCGAGGTCATCGGTGGCATCGAACCGGCGCGCAGCCTGCTGATCACCGCGTTGGAACGCGGCGCGAGTGTCGTCACTGCCAACAAGGCGTTGCTCGCCGAGGACGGCGCGTCGCTCTATGACGCGGCCGCGCGTGGCAATGCGGATCTCTACTGCGAGGCGAGCGTCGGCGGCGCGATCCCGATCCTTCGACCGTTGCGCGAGTCGCTGGCGGGCGACCGCGTCACGCGCGTCATGGGCATCGTCAACGGCACGACCAACTACATCCTCTCGCGTATGGACGACAGCGGCGCCGGCTTCGAAGAGGCGCTGGAGGAGGCGCAGGCGCTGGGTTACGCCGAGGCCGATCCGAGCGCCGACGTCGAGGGGTTCGACGCTGCTGCCAAAGCCGCGATCCTTGCCAGCCTTGCCTTTCACACGCGCGTCACGGCCGGCGACGTGCATCGCGAAGGCATCACCGAAGTGACTGCCGGTGACGTGACCAGCGCAAAGGAGATGGGCGGCATCGTCAAGTTGCTCGCCATCGCCGAACGAGGCCCCGATCGCAACGGACACGACTCGATCGGCGTGCGGGTGCACCCGGCGATGATTCCGCGCACACATCCGCTTGCGTCGGTCAGCGATGCCTACAACGCCGTGTTCGTCGAAGCCGACGCCGCCGGACAGCTGATGTTCTACGGTCGCGGCGCCGGTGGCGCGCCCACCGCAAGTGCTGTGCTCGGAGACCTCGTCGCGGTGGCGCGCAACCGGCTCATCGGCGCGCGGGGCATGGGGGAGTCGTCGTACGCCGCATTGCGGATCCGGCCGATGGGGGAGACGCTGACGCGTTACCACGTCAGCCTCGACGTCGCGGACAAGGCTGGTGTCCTCGCCAACGTGGCGATGGCCTTTGCCCATCACGACGTGTCGATCCAGACCGTGCGCCAAGAAGGCCATGGCGATGACGCGACCCTGGAACTCGTGACGCACAGCGCATCGGACGCAGCGTTGTCGGCGACGGTTGCCGAGCTGCGCGATCTCGACGTCGTTCGTGCGGTTGCGAGTGTGTTGCGAGTGGAAGGCGGTGAGACATGAGCACGCCCACAGCGATGCGCGCGCATCAATGGCTCGGTGTCATCGAGGAATATCGAGACCGGCTGCCGGTGTCCCCGACCACTCCGGTCGTGACCTTGCGCGAGGGCGGCACTCCGCTGATCGCCGCCAAGCACCTCTCTTCACTCACCGGCTGCGATGTGCACCTCAAGGTCGAGGGAGCCAACCCGACCGGTTCGTTCAAGGACCGCGGCATGACCGTTGCGATCTCCAAGGCTGCAGAAGAGGGCTCGCAGGCAGTCATCTGCGCCTCGACGGGCAACACCAGCGCAAGCGCCGCGGCCTATGCGGTGCGCGCAGGCATGCTTTGCGCAGTGCTGGTGCCGAGCGGAAAGATCGCGATGGGCAAGCTCGCGCAGGCACTCGTGCATGGCGCAAAACTGTTGCAAATAGACGGAAACTTCGACGACTGCTTAGAACTCGCGCGCGACCTCGCCGATCACTATCCGGTGTCGCTCGTCAACTCCGTCAACATCTTCCGAATCGAAGGTCAGAAGACGGCGGCGTTCGAAGTTTGCGACGCACTTGGCATGGCACCGGACGTGCACTGCCTGCCGGTCGGCAACGCCGGCAACATCACCGCGTATTGGATGGGCTACGTCGAATATGCGACCGACGGAGTCGTCGACAAACGTCCGGTCATGCGTGGCTTCCAAGCGGCAGGTGCTGCGCCGATCGTCAACAACGCACCGGTCGCCCGCCCGTCGACGATTGCGACGGCGATCCGCATCGGAAACCCGGCGTCGTGGCGGCAGGCTGTTGCTGCTCGCGACGAGTCGGGCGGCTCCATCGAGTCCGTCACGGACAAGCAGATCCTCGATGCCTATCGACTGTTGGCGCGCAAGGAAGGCGTCTTCGTCGAACCGGCCAGCGCCGCGAGCATCGCCGGGTTACTGCAACTGCACGCAGCGGGATCGCTGCGTCCTGGTTCGGTTGTCGTCTGCACCGTGACCGGCAACGGGTTGAAGGATCCGGAGTGGGCCATCTCGGGCGCGCCGGTGCCGACGACGATTGCGGCCGACGTCGGTGCTGCCGCAGCGGCGCTCGGACTCGCCTGACGTGCCGAAACCCACCTTCCGCGCCGCACCTGTGCGCGTGCGCGTTCCCGCGACGAGTGCGAACCTCGGCCCGGGCTTCGACGCGCTCGGGCTTGCCCTTTCGTTGTACGACGACGTTGTCGTGCGCGTCACCGACGAACCAGGCCTCTCTGTCGATGTCGCCGGCATGGGCGCCGCAAGCGTCGCTCGCAACGCGCGCAACCTCGTCGTACGTGCGATGTATGCAACGTTCAAGGTGCTCGGGGGAAGGCCTCGCGGTCTCGAGGTCGTGTGCGCGAACCGCATCCCGCACTCGCGCGGGCTCGGTTCGTCAGCCGCGGCGATCGTGGGCGGCATCGTGGCCGCCCGCACACTCGTCGCGGGCGGTGCGGAACGCATGAACGACGATGCCGCGCTGGCGCTGGCCTCAGACTTGGAAGGGCATCCCGACAATGTCGCGGCTTGCCTGCTCGGCGGTCTGACCGTTGCGTGGACCGATGTCGGCGTTGCCCAAGCGCTGCAGCTTCCGGTTGCCGACGATCTGGCTCCGGTTGCCTTCGTGCCTGGCTCATCGTCGTCGACGAGAGCTGCTCGCAAGTTGTTGCCAGATGTCGTGCCCCATGCGGACGCCGCTCGCAACGCCGGTCGAGCCGCCTTGCTGGTAGCGGCGCTAGGGGCCCGTCCCGATCTCGCCTTCGCGGCCACCGAAGATCGGCTGCATCAGCACTACCGCGAGCCGGCGATGCCGCGCTCGCTGGCTTTGGTCGAACAACTTCGTGCCGCAGGCCTACCCGCAGTGGTCTCCGGCGCCGGGCCGACGGTGCTGGCGCTGACCACGACGGCGACCCGCGCCGCCGCGCTCGCCCACGAGCGACGAGGCTGGTCCGCTCTGGCGCTCGACGTCGACCCGGGCGGCGCCACGGTGCTGCCGCTCGACCTGCCGGACCACGCTGCAACCCCTCCCATGGAATAGCCCCAGCGCGTGGGAATACGCACAGCGTGGCGGTTGTTGCCCATCGCGACACGAAGCGACTACGCTAGGTGTCGCGACAGCCGCCCCGATGCTGGCCGGCACTCGCTCTCCCGTTACGGAAATCTTCCTTCCCGGTGACGTGCGAGCCCCGCCTCCTTGGGTGACCTATCCGGACTGACCATTCGTCCGGGTCGCGGCTGGCAAAGATGTCCGTGCCAATGCAGGCGCGGTGCACCGGTCCAGGAAGGACCTGAATTCGTGAACGACAGCAACGATCCCGCCGAGGGAACGACGGCCACTGCCGTCGAGGGCGGCACTTCTGCCAACGGCGCCAGCCGTCGCCGCGGCGGCGGCCTTGCCGGCAAACTGCTACCCGAGCTGCAGCAGATGGCCGGCGACCTCGGCATCTCCGGCACTGCCCGGATGCGCAAGAGCGAGCTCATCGCCGCCATCCAGGAAAAGCAGAGCGGTGGCGGCACCAACGGCGCTGCGCGCCCGGCCAAGGCCGGTGCTGATGGCGGCCGTCAGCGACGTACCGGGCAGTCAGGTGATGAAGGCCGGGGCGCCGACACCGCCAGTGCAGACTCCGACCGGGCTGACGACCGCCCGCGCGAGGACCGTGCCCAGGGCGACCGGCAGCAGGGCGAACGGCCGCAGGGCGAACGGCAGCAGCGCGACGGCCAGGGCGGCCAGCGCCAGGGCGGCTCGCAGGGTCAGGGGCAAGGCGGTCAGGGCCAGGCCGGTCAGGGCCAGGGCGGCCGAACGTACGACGACGACTACGACCGCAACCGCGGGGGACGGCGTGGTCGGTTCCGCGAGCGCAACCGCGGCCGGGGACGCGACCGGTTCGGGCCGGGCGACGCCGACCCGGTGATCCAAGAGGATGACGTCCTCGTCCCGATCGCCGGCATCATCGACATCCTCGAGAACTACGCGTTCGTGCGCACCGAGGGCTACCTGCCGAGTCCCAACGACGTCTATGTCTCGCTCGCCCAGGTGCGCCGGCACGGCTTGCGCAAGGGCGACGTGGTCACCGGCGCAGTGCGCCAGCCGCGCGAAGGCGAGCGGCGCGAGAAGTTCAACGCTCTCGTCCGGCTCGACACCGTCAACGGCGGCGATCCGGAGAAGATGCGCGCGCGCCCGGACTTCAACAAGTTGACACCGCTTTATCCGCAGGAGCGCCTGCGTCTGGAGACCGACGCGAGCATCCTCGCGACGCGCGTCATCGATCTCGTCTCACCGATCGGCAAAGGCCAGCGTGGCCTCATCGTGTCGCCGCCGAAGGCCGGCAAGACGATGATCATGCAGCAGATTGCCAACGCGATCACCACGAACAACCCGGAAGTGCACCTCATGGTCGTGCTCGTCGACGAGCGCCCCGAGGAGGTCACCGACATGGAGCGGTCGGTGAAGGGTGAGGTCATCGCCTCGACCTTCGACCGGCCGGCCACCGACCACACGATCGTCGCGGAGCTGTCGATCGAGCGGGCCAAGCGGCTGGTCGAGCTCGGCCACGACGTCGTGATCCTGCTCGACGGCATCACCCGCCTCGGCCGTGCCTACAACCTCGCAGCGCCGGCCAGCGGCCGCATCCTGTCCGGTGGGGTCGACTCGACCGCGCTCTACCCGCCGAAGAAGTTCTTCGGTGCTGCTCGCAACATCGAGAACGGCGGCTCTCTGACCATCCTCGCGACCGCTCTCGTCGAGACCGGCTCCCGCATGGACGAGGTCATCTTCGAGGAGTTCAAGGGCACCGGAAACATGGAGCTCAAGCTCGACCGGAAGCTCGCGGACAAGCGCACGTTCCCGGCGATCGACGTCGACGCCTCCGGCACCCGTCGCGAAGACATCCTGATGGGCCCGGAAGAGCTGCAGATCGTCTGGAAGCTGCGCCGCGTGCTCCACGCGCTCGAGATGCAGCAGGCGCTCGAGCTGCTGCTCGACCGGATGAAGCAGACCAAGACCAACTACGAGTTCCTGCGCCAGGTGCAGCAGACGACGCACCTCGCCGGCGAGGAATAGCGGCGTTCGCGTGCGGCGTTAGCGCTCTGGCACACTGGTTCGAGGCACCGGTTCACGTCTGCGGCTTGCAGGCGACCCGGCGGCCCACGCAGACAGGAGCAAACCGTGAAGGCCGACATCCACCCCGAGTACGTCGAAACCACCGTGACCTGCACGTGTGGCAACACGTTCACCACGCGGAGCACCGCGAAGAACGGCGTGATCCACGCCGATGTCTGCGCGCAGTGCCACCCGTTCTACACCGGCAAGCAGAAGATTCTGGACACCGGCGGTCGCGTGGCTCGCTTCGAGCAGCGTTACGCCCAGAAGAAGTCCGGCAAGTAGCTCCGCAGACGGCGCCGACCCGTGGGTCGGCGCCGTTTTTGCGCCCCCAGAAAGGTGTGTGACGGTGTTCGACCAGCTGGATGAGCTCGTGGCGGAGTACGCCGCGCTCGAGCGCAAGCTGGCGGACCCGGCCATCCACGCCGACCAAGGTCAGGCCCGCACGCTGGGTCGCCGCTACGCCGAGCTCGGGCCGGTCGTGGCGGCGTACAAAGAGTGGCGACGCATCGGCGACGACCTCAGCGCGGCCCGCGAGCTGGGCGAGGACGACCCGTCGTTCCGCGCCGAGATTCCCGGGATGGAGGAGCAGCGCGCTGAGCTCGAAGAGCGGCTGCGCCTGCTGCTGTTGCCGCGAGATCCCAACGACGACAAGGACGTCATCCTCGAGGTCAAGGCGGGCGAAGGCGGCGAGGAGTCGGCGCTGTTCGCCGGCGACCTGCTTCGCATGTATCTGCGCTTCGCCGAGCGGCAAGGGTGGAAGACCGAGGTGCTCGACGCGACCGAGTCAGACCTCGGCGGCTACAAGGACGCGACGATCGCGGTGCGGAGCAAGGGCGAGCCGGCGCCCTGGAGTCGGCTCAAATACGAAGGCGGTGTGCACCGCGTGCAGCGTGTGCCGGTGACCGAGTCGCAAGGCCGGATCCACACCAGTGCTGCGGGTGTCTTGGTGTTCCCGGAAGCCGAAGAGGTCGAGATCGAGATCGACCCCAACGACCTGCGGATCGATGTCTACCGCTCGAGCGGCCCGGGCGGGCAGAGCGTCAACACGACCGACTCGGCCGTGCGGATCACGCACATCCCGACCGGCATCGTCGTGTCCTGCCAGAACGAGAAGAGCCAGCTGCAAAACAAGGAGACCGCTCTTCGCATCTTGCGTGCCCGTCTGCTCGCAGCGGCGCAGGAGGCGGCCGACGCCGAGGCTGCTGCGGCACGCAAGTCGCAGGTGCGCACCGTTGACCGCAGCGAGCGCGTCCGCACCTACAACTTCCCGGAGAACCGCATCAGCGACCACCGGGTCAACTTCAAGGCCTACAACCTCGATCAGGTGCTCGACGGCGATCTCGATGCCGTCATTCAGGCGTTGACCGACGCCGAAGCAGCGGCACAGTTGGCCGGCGCCGACGCATGACGACCGTGCAGGAGGCGATCGTTGCCTTGCGCGCCGCCGGCGTGCCGAGCGCCGACCACGACGCTCGCGCGCTGCATCGGCATGCAGAACAGTCAGGCGCGGACTTCGAAGAGCTGGTACGACGACGAGCGCAGCGCGTCCCGCTGCAACACCTGATCGGCACCACGGGATTCCGCTACCTCGTTCTCGACGTCGGGCCGGGGGTTTTCGTGCCGCGACCCGAGACCGAGGTCGTGGTCGACGCGGTGCTCGCCGAGATTCGGGCCGTGAAACGCCCGCTCGTCGTTGACCTGTGCGCCGGCGCCGGCACCATCGGCTTGTCAGTCGTGCATGAGCATCCCGATGCGGAGGTGCATCTCGTCGAGCGCGATCCGTGCGCCGTCGAATGGCTGCATCGCAACCTGCGACACGTCGACGCCGCGCGCACTCATGTCCACTGCGGCGACATCGCCGACGCGTTGCCTGATCTCGTCGGCATGGTCGACGTCGTCGCGTCGAACCCGCCGTACGTCGCGGAAGACGAGCGTGAGCTGGTCGATCCGGAAGTGCGCGACCACGATCCTCATCTGGCGTTGTTCGCCGGCAGCCACGGGCTGGACGTGATCCGCGTTGTCGAGCGGCGCGCTCGCGAGCTGCTCAAGCCGGGTGGCCTGGTCGTCGTCGAGCACTCGGATCGTCAAGGGGAGTCGGCACCACAAGTGTTCCGCGACGGCGGCTGGCTGGATGTTGCCGATCATCCCGACCTCACCGGTCGGCCGCGCTTCACCGTGGGGCGGATGCCATGTCATTGACCCAGGTCTTCGACTGCTCGATCGACGGGGAGCGCACCGATGGCATCGAGGCTGCCGCGGCCGTGCTCCGTCGCGGCGAGCTCGCGGTCCTGCCGACCGACACCATTTACGGTGTCGCGGCCGACGCGTTCAATCCCGGCGCCGTCGACGCCCTGCTGGCGGCCAAGGGGCGCGGCCGCGACATGCCTGTGCCCGTCCTGGTCGCCAACCCGGAGATGCTGACCGCGTTGGTCGGCACGCTGCCGGACCGGGTCGCCGAGATGACCAAAGCGCTGTGGCCGGGCGCGCTCACCGTCGTCGTACGCCACACCCCGCACCTGTCCTGGGACCTCGGCGAGACCCGTGGCACCGTCGCCGTGCGGATGCCCGACGACGCGATCGCGCTCGCCCTGATCGAGCGCACCGGCCCGCTCGCAGTGTCCAGCGCCAACAGAAGCGGCCACCCGCCGGCGACGACCATGCTCGACGCGCGGCTGCAGCTCGGCGCCGCCGTGGCCGTCTACCTCGACGGCGGCGCGAGGGCGAGCGCGACGCCGTCCTCGATCGTCGACGCAACCGGGGATGAACTCCGGCTGCTCCGCGACGGCGCGATCTCCTTGGAGCGACTCGCCGAGTTCGGCGTGAAGGCCCGCACTACCAACGAATGATCATGGGGATCTGGGCGCAAATCGCCAGCATGTCGCCCTCACAGCCCCATGATCATTTCAGGAGCCGCGGCTAGAGTTCCAGCCATGGCGACGACACCGTTCTGGGGACCTGACTTCGACGCCTTGCAGGCAGAGGATCCGGAGATCGCGGGCGTCGTCCTCGACGAGCTCGACCGGCTGCGCCACGGGTTGCAGCTGATCGCCAGCGAGAACTTCACCTCCCCGGCGGTGCTCGCCGCGCTCGGCAGCACGCTGTCGAACAAGTACGCCGAGGGCTACCCGGGCAAGCGCTATTACGGCGGCTGCGAAGTGGTCGACCGCGCCGAGGAGATCGGCATCGCGCGCGCCAAGGAACTGTTCGGCTGCGAGCACGCCAATCTGCAACCCCACTCGGGCGCGAGCGCCAACCTTGCGGTCTACGCCGCACTGCTCGAACCCGGCGACACCGTGCTCGCGATGAGCCTGCCGCACGGCGGTCACCTCACCCACGGCAGCAAGGTCAACTTCTCCGGCAAGTGGTTCAACGTCGTGCCCTACGGCGTCCGTGAGGACACCGAGCTGATCGACTACGACGAGGTGCGCGACCTCGCGCTCCAGCACCAGCCGAAGATGATCATCTGCGGTGCTACTGCCTACCCGCGGCTGATCGAGTTCGAGACATTCAGGTCGATCGCCGACGAGGTCGGCGCCTGGCTCGTCGTCGACGCGGCGCACTTCATCGGGCTCGTGGCCGGCAAGGCGATCCCGTCGCCGGTGCCACATGCAGACGTCGTCTCCTTCACTACGCACAAGGTGCTGCGCGGCCCGCGCGGCGGGATGATCGTGTGCAAGCAGGAGCTGGCCAGCCGCATCGACAAGGCCGTGTTCCCGTTCTCGCAAGGCGGACCGCTCATGCACTCGGTCGCCGCGAAGGCGGTCGCACTGCGCGAGGCGCTGCAGCCCTCCTACCAGGCCTACGCCCGGCAGGTGATCGCCAACTCGCAGACGCTCGCCGAGGGCCTTGCCGCCGAGGGCATGCGACCGTGCAGCGGCGGCAGCGACACCCATCTCAACCTGATCGACCTTCGCGGCCTCGGCGTCACCGGGCGTGACGCAGAAGCGCGCTGTGACGCGGCCGGCATCACGCTGAACAAGAACGCCATCCCCTTCGACCCGCAACCGCCCGCAGTCGCGAGCGGCATCCGGGTCGGCACTCCTGCCGTCACCACGCAGGGCATGACCGAAGGCGACATGAAGGAGGTCGCGGCGCTCATCGGCCGAGCCGTGCGCGACGCGGATGGTTCGGCTGCGGCCGACGTCCGCGCCGCGGTGGGCACGCTCGTCGAGCGACACCCGGCTTACTCCCGCGGTTAAGAGCACGCGATGCGCGAGTACGTGCTCACGGCGCTGGTGGTCGCCGCGATCACGTATCTCGTCACACCCTTTGTACGACGCTTCGCCGAGCGGATCGGCGCCTACACCGAGGTCCGCGACCGCGACGTCCACAGCATCCCGACGCCTCGCCTCGGCGGGGTGGGGATGTTCATTGGTCTCGCCGGCGGTCTCCTCGTCGCGAGCCGGTTGCCCACGCTGCACCGCGTCTTCCAGACGAGCGAGGCGCGCGGCGCGCTCGCCGGTGGCGCGCTGCTGGTCCTGATCGGCGCGGCCGACGACAAGTGGGGCCTCGACGCGCTCACCAAGCTGGCGGGTCAGATCCTTGCGGCCGGGATCATGGTGCTGCAGGGGGTGCAGTTCCTCTACCTACCGGTGCCGCGCTACGGCGCGCTTTCGCTCGGCCCCGACCTCGGGGTGCCGCTCACGGTGCTGTTCGTCGTCGTCACGATCAACGCGGTCAACTTCATCGACGGCCTCGACGGCCTCGCCGCCGGTGTCGTCGGTATCGCGTCGATGGCTTTCTTCGCCTACAGCTATGAGTTGTCCGTCGTACACCATTTCGACCGGGCCGGAGCGCCAACCCTGCTCACGGCCGCACTGGCCGGCGCGTGCATCGGCTTCCTGCCGCACAACTTCAACCCGGCCCGCGTGTTCATGGGCGACACCGGCTCGATGCTGCTCGGCCTGATGCTGTCGGCGGCCACGGTCAGCCTGACCGGGCGGGTCGACCCCAACGCGCTCAAGGCGGCCGACTTCGCGCCTGCGCTGCTCCCACTGCTCATGCCGTTGGCGGTGCTCGCCGTGCCTCTGGTCGATCTGCTGCTCGCCGTGCTCCGCCGCACGCGCGGCGGCCGCGCGCCGTGGACCCCGGACAAGCTGCATCTGCATCACCGGCTGTTGCTGATCGGTCACACTCAGGCCCGAGCGGTCGTGATCATGTATCTCTGGTCGGCGCTCATCGCGGGTGGGGCGGTGACCGTGGCGTTTGCGCGGTCCCGTCCGCTCCTGGTGCTGGCCGGTTTCCTGGCCGCGGCCGCGGTCTTGCTCGTCGCGAGCAACATCCCGCGGTTGCGCCCCGCCAACCGTGCCTGAGCAACGGCCGGAACGGCCGGCGACGAGGCCGGCGCCGGGGCTGTCCGACCTGCTGTCGATCGGGGCGATCTGCGGCGTCATGATCGGCCTGGGCGTATTCCTCGGCTACCTGGTCGATCGGGCAGCCGGAACCGCACCCCTGCTCACTTTCGTGGGTTTGGCCTTCGGTATTCTCGGTGCAGCGACCGGTTCCTACTTTGTGATCCGGCCGTTTACATCCCAAACCCCCGGATCGGATACGGGGTCAACGCCGAAGGACTGATCGTGGCCCTCGACGCTCAATGGAGCGCCGTCGCGCGCGGCTACCGCTTCGCCCTGGCGCTGGCGCTGGTGATCGGCGTCGCCGCTGTGGTGACGTGCGCTCTCACCGGTTACCCGCTCGCCGGCATGTTCATCTGCGTCGGGCTCGCTCTCGGCGGCTGGAACTCCCGCCGGCTCTGGACCGACACCGAGAAGCTCATCGACGGCAGCAAAGCGGGGGGGGAGAAGTGGCGTGGGCCCGCGGCCACCGCGAGCGCCAAGCGACTGGGGCTCATCACCCTGTTCGCGTTCCTCGTCGCCCTCGCCTATCGCCCGCTCGGCTGGACCGTGTTCCTCGGCCTGCTGGTCTTCCAGGTGCTGCTGATGGTCCTGCTGGCGAGGCCGCTGTCCCGCGTCGTACGGATCCGGTCATGATCGCCATGGCGCATCCGGTGGCGGCGTCGATCGACGTCGGCACCCACCCGCAGTGGCACTTCCTCGGGATGACCTTCAACGTCGACACGATGTATTGCACGGTCATCGCCGCCGTGCTCACCCTGGCGCTCATGTGGTGGGTGGCCCGCAAGGCGACCAGCGAGGTGCCGAGCAAGGGCCAGGTCGTCGTCGAGACCGTGCTCACCCAGGTCCGGACCTACGTGAAGGATGCCGTCGGGCACGACGTTCCCTCGTGGTTGGTGCCGCTCGGTTTCGCCCTCTTCTTCTTCATCCTCTTCTGCAACTGGCTGGAGTGGATCCCGTCCGGCCACCACCCGGAGCGTCTCGCCCCGCCGACGTCGGACACCAACCTCACCTTCGCGCTGACCGCCGTCGTGGTGATCGGATACACGTACGTCGGGTTCAGGCGCAAGGGCGGCCGCTACGTCAGCAACATGCTCACCGCCAAGCCGCTGGGTGTGGGCGCCTTCATCGCCATCGTCATCGACCAGATCGCGAACCCACTCGCGCTGGCACTGCGGTTGTTCGGCAACGTGCTCGCGAGCGGCATCATGTTCGCCGTCATCGGTCTGCTGCCGGTCACCTGGATCTGGCTCTACGGCCCGGCCAACGTCATCTGGAAGCTGTTCGACGTCGGGCTCATCCTTTCCATCCAAGCGTTCATCTTCGCGTTCCTGACCATCTTGTATTTCGGTTTCGCGACCGCCGAAGAGCACTGATCTCGTCACCACAACGTCCTCGAAGGGGAGAGACGCACAATGGCAGCAAAGGACATCACTCAGGCAGTCGCGACTGCCGGCGGCCTCATCGGCGGCGGGCTCGCTCTCGGTGGCGGCGCGATCGGTGCGGGTGTCGGTGACGGCATCGCCGGTAACGCCCTCATCAGCGGCATCGCGCGACAGCCGGAAGCGCAGGGCCAGCTGACCGGTCAGTTCTTCCTGACCGTCGGCCTGGTCGAGGCGGCGTACTTCATCAACCTCGCGTTCGCCGCACTGTTCGTATTCGTCCTCGGCAAGTGAGCTGACCGACGATGCATCACGCCGTCGTACTCGCCGCCACCGGCGACAAGACGAACAACTTCCTGATCCCGAACGGCACGTTCTTCTTCGAGCTGCTCTGCTTCCTCGTCGTGCTCTGGGTTCTCGGGAAGAAGATCGTCCCGCGCATCTCGGAGGCGATCGAGAAGCGGCAGGAGACGATCAAGCAGCAGTTCGACGACGCGCAGAAGGCTCGCGACGACGCCGAGAAGGCGCGCCAGGAATACCAAGAGGCTCTTGCTGAGACGCGCCGGGAGATCACCCGGCTGCGCGAGGAGGCGAGCAACGAGCGCGCCCAGATCCTCGAGCAGGCGCGCAACGAGGCGCAGACCTACCGCGAGGAGCAGGTGAAGGTGCTCGACGAGCGCCTCGCCACCGAACGCCAGCAGATCCTGCTGTCGCTGCGCAACGAGGTCGGCGAGCTCGCCTTCGCGTTGTCCGAGAAGATCGTGCACGAGTCGCTGCGCAACGACGAGCGGCAGCGGCAGCTCGTCGACGACTTCATTGCCGGCATCGGTTCCGGCATCGAGGCCGAGGCGGGGGCGGGTCGCTAGATGCAAGGCGCCTCGCGGGAGTCGCTCGGGTCGCTTCGCGATGCGTTGCGCGACTCCGCAAGCACCGACGCGCAGACCGTCTCCGACGAGCTGTTCGCGGTCGTGTCGCTGCTGACCGACCAAGGATCCCTGCGTCGTGCCCTTGCCGACCCCGGCATCGAGGCGGATGCGAAGCAGCGGCTCGTCGACAACCTGTTGCGCGGCAAGATCTCCGACCCATCGCTGGACCTCGTACGCCGGGTGGCCCGCAGTCGCTGGTCGGAGCCCCGCGACGTCGTCGATGCACTCGAGGCCGTTGCCGTCGACGCAGCGATGACCCAGGCGGAGGCCGACGGCCAGCTCGACGAGGTCGAGGACGAGCTGTTCCGCGTGCAGCGGATCATCGACGGCGAGCCGTCGCTGCGCGCGGCCCTCACCAACCGCAACCTGCCGTCCGACCGCAAGCAGCAACTCGTGCATCGCCTGCTCGACGGCAAGGCCGCCGACGTGACCGTCGCGCTGGTCGAGCGAGCAGTGCTGCACCCGCGGGGCCGCACCATCGAGCGGGTCCTGAACGAGTTCACCGCGTTTGCGGCCCAGCGCCGGTCCCGGCTCATCGCGCGCGTGACCAGCGCCGTGGCCCTGAGCGAGCAACAGCAGGATCAGCTCGCCAGTGCGCTGGCCTCCGAGTTCGGCCACGAGGTGCGCCTGCAGCTGGTCGTCGACCCGGCGATCATCGGCGGCATCACCGTGCGGGTCGGCGACGAGTTGCTCGACGCGAGCGTGCTGCGTCAGCTCGACGGCGCGCGACGCCACCTGACCGGACGCTCCGGCGGCCGGGTCTGACTCTTCAAAGAAACGAGGGAGTTTCACCTTGACCGAGTTGACAATCCGCCCGGAGGAGATCCGGGACGCGCTGGAAAGCATCGTGTCGTCGTACGACGCGAGTGCCAGCCGCGACGAGGTCGGCGTGGTCACCGAGACCGGTGACGGCATCGCGCGGGTAGAGGGCTTGCACTCGGCCATGACCAACGAGCTGCTGGAGTTCCACGGCGGCGTGCTCGGCATCGCGCTGAACCTCGACGTTCGCGAGATCGGTTGCGTGCTTCTCGGAGACGCGACCCACGTCGAGGAGGGGCAGGAAGTCCGTCGCACCGGCGAGATCCTCTCCATCCCGGTCGGTGACAACTTCCTCGGCCGCGTCGTCGACCCGCTCGGACGCCCGCTCGACGGCAAGGGCGACATCTCCTCGACCGAGCGCCGCCCGCTCGAGCTGCAGGCCCCGACGGTTGTCGAGCGCCAGCCGGTGAAGGAGCCGCTGCAGACGGGCATCAAGGCCGTCGACGCGATGACGGCCATCGGCCGCGGCCAGCGCCAGCTCATCATCGGCGACCGCCAGACCGGAAAGACCGCCGTCGCGCTCGACGCGATCATCAACCAGCGTGACAACTGGAAGAGCGGCGACAAGAAGCGCGCGGTCAAGTGCATCTATGTCGCCATCGGCCAGAAGGGCTCGACGATCGCCCAGGTGCAGGCGTCCCTCGAGGAGGCCGGCGCGATGGAGTACACCACCATCGTCGCGGCGCCGGCGTCGTTCCCCGCGTCGTTCAAGTACATCGCGCCGTACGCCGGATCTGCGCTCGGCCAGCACTGGATGTACAACGGCGAGCACGCGCTGATCGTGTTCGACGACCTGTCGAAGCAGGCCGAGGCCTATCGCAACATCTCGCTGCTGCTGCGCCGGCCGGCCGGCCGCGAGGCCTACCCGGGTGACGTCTTCTACCTTCACTCGCGCCTGCTCGAACGCTGCGCGAAGCTCTCCGACGACCTCGGCGGCGGATCCCTGACCGGCCTGCCGATCATCGAGACCAAGGGCAACGACGTGTCGGCCTACATTCCGACCAACGTCATCTCGATCACCGACGGCCAGATCTTTCTCGAGACCGACCTGTTCAACTCCGGTGTCCGCCCGGCCATCAACGTCGGCATCTCGGTGTCGCGGGTCGGTGGTAACGCCCAGGTCAAGGCGATGAAGTCGGTCGCCGGCCGGCTTCGCCTCGACCTCGCGCAGTTCCGCGAGCTGGAGGCGTTCTCCGCCTTCGGCTCCGACCTCGACAAGGCATCGAAGGCGCAGCTCGAGCGAGGCGCACGGCTGGTGGAGCTGCTGAAGCAGCCGCAATACCAGCCCTACTCGGTGGAGCGGCAGGTCGTCTCCGTCTGGTCCGGCACGACCGGCCAGCTCGACGACGTGCCCGTGCAGGACGTCCGCCGCTTCGAGAAGGAGTTCCTCGACTACGTCGAGCACCGGCACAAGGGCGTCTACGACGCGATCTCCTCCAGCGGCCAGCTTTCCGACGACACGGTGCAGTCCTTGGAGAACGCGATCAGCGACTTCAAGAAGACCTTCGACACCTCGACCGGCGAACCGCTGGTCAAGGACGAGCCGGTCGCTGCAATGGAGGCCGGTGAGGAGGGACAGGAGTCGATCCAGGCGCACCGTCCCAAGTCCGAGCAGCAGGACAAGCAGGGCTGATTTCGCGATGGGAGCCCAGCTTCGCGAGTACCGGCGGCGCATCCGCACGGTGCAGTCGACGAAGAAGATCACGAAGGCGATGGAGCTCATCGCCGCGTCGCGCATCGTCAAGGCGCAGCAGCGGATCGAGGCCGCGCGGCCCTACGCCGAGGCGATCACCGGCGTGGTCTCGGCGGTGGCAAGCCAGAGCGGTCACGTCGACCACGTGCTGACGACGCCCCGGCCCAACCCGTCACGCGCCGCAGTGCTGCTGGTGACGAGCGACCGCGGTCTCGCCGGCGGCTACAGCGCCAACGTCATCCGCGCCGGTGAGGCGCTCAACGGCCTGCTGCGCGAGGAAGGCAAGGAACCGGTGCCGTTCCTCGTCGGCCGCAAGGCCTTGAGCTACTACCGGTTCCGTCAGCGCGACACGTCCCGGCAGTGGACCGGCTTTTCCGAGCAACCGACGTACGACGACGCCAAAGCGGTCGCCGACGCGCTCATCGAAGAGTTCAGTCGCGGCGACTCTGCAAACGGAAGTGGGGGCGGCGTCGACGAGATCCACATCGTCTATACCGAGTTCCACTCGATCGCTACGCAGAAGGCGGTCGCGAAGCGCATGCTTCCGCTGGTCGTCGAATACAGCGACGAACCGCCACCGGAGCAGCAGGCGCAGTATGAGTTCGAGCCGAGCGCGGAGGGCGTGCTCGACGCGCTGCTACCGCGCTACGTCGAGGCGCGGGTGTTCTCGGCGATGCTCGAGGCGGCAGCCAGCGAGCAAGCGGCGCGACAACGCGCGATGAAGTCCGCGAGTGACAACGCGGACGAGCTGATCAAGTCTCTGACCCGGGATGCCAACGCGGCCCGGCAGGCAGAGATCACTCAGGAAATCATGGAGATCGTCGGCGGCGCCGAAGCCCTGGCGAAGACAGGAAGCGACTGATGACTGCCACCACTGTCGAGCAATCCTCGACGAACAGCCAGGGCGGCACGGGACGCGTCGTACGCGTCATCGGGCCGGTCGTCGACGTCGAGTTCGCCCCGGACGAGATGCCCGAGGTCTACAACGCGTTGCATGTCGACCGGACCCTTGGCGACGAGACCCGCACGCTGACCCTCGAGGTCGCGCTGCACATCGGCGACAACATGGTGCGCGCCATCTCGATGCAGCCGACCGACGGCCTGGTGCGCGGCGCCGACGTCGTCGACACCGGCGCGCCGATCAGTGTGCCGGTCGGCGATGCAACGCTCGGCCACGTCTGGAACACGCTGGGGCTTCCGCTGGACACCTCGATCGACCAGATCGAGGTGAAGGAGCGCTGGCCGATCCACCGCCAGGCTCCAGCGCTCGACGAGCTCGAGCCCAAGACCGAGATGTTCGAGACCGGCATCAAGGTCATCGACCTGCTCGCGCCCTACGTGCGCGGCGGCAAGATCGGCATGTTCGGCGGCGCGGGCGTCGGCAAGACAGTCGTCATCCAGGAGATGATCCGCCGGGTAGCGCAGGAGTTCGGTGGACGCTCGGTGTTCGCCGGCGTCGGCGAGCGCACCCGTGAGGGCAACGACCTCTTCCTCGAGATGGAGGAGGCCGACGTCCTCAAGGACACCGCGCTCGTCTTCGGTCAGATGGACGAGCCGCCCGGCACGCGACTTCGCGTCGCCCTTGCCGCGCTGACGATGGCGGAGTATTTCCGCGACGTGCAGAAGCAGGACGTGCTGCTCTTCATCGACAACATCTTCCGGTTCACGCAGGCCGGTTCCGAGGTGTCGACGCTGCTCGGTCGCATGCCGTCCGCGGTGGGCTACCAGCCCACGCTGGCCGACGAGATGGGCGAGCTGCAGGAACGCATCACGTCCACGCGTGGCCATTCGATCACCTCGCTGCAGGCGATCTACGTGCCTGCTGACGACATCACCGACCCGGCGCCGCACACGACGTTCGCGCACCTCGACGCGACGACGGTGCTGTCCCGGCCGATCTCCGAGCTGGGCATCTATCCGGCGGTCGACCCGCTCGACTCGACGTCACGAATTCTCGACGCCCGCTACCTCGGTGACGAGCACTACAACGTCGCTCAGCGGGTGAAGAACATCCTGCAGCGCTACAAGGAGCTGCAGGACATCATCGCGATCCTCGGCATCGACGAGCTCTCCGAAGAAGACCGGGTAACCGTCAACCGGGCGCGGCGCATCCAGCGCTTCCTGTCGCAGCCGATGTTCGTTGCCGAGCAGTTCACCGGCATCCCGGGCAAGTTCGTCACCATCGCCGAGACGATCGAGTCGTTCAAGCGGCTCACTGAGGGCGACTTCGACGACTACCCCGAGCAGGCGTTCTTCCTCTGCGGCGGGCTCGACGACGTCGAGGCCAACGCCAAGCGGCTGCGCGAGGCGTAGGTCTTTCGATGGCGACCTTGATGAACGTCGAGCTGGTCGCACCCGACCGCGTCGTGTGGGAGGGCGAGGCCGACATGGTCATCGCTCGCACCACCGACGGCGAGCTCGGCATCATGGCCAACCACATCCCGCTGCTCGGCGTGCTCGTCGAGCATCCCGTGCGCATCCGCCGCGACGGCACCGACGTCAAGACCGTCAACGTCACCGGCGGCTTCCTGTCCGTGACCAAGGAGAAGGTGTCAGTGCTCGCGGAGTCCGTCACCGACGCCTGACCGCGCTACCGACAAGTCGCGGTGCTAGTCACGGTCAGATGGAGCCGCGGGGGACCCATTTGACGTCGGCTTTGCCGTCGTCGTTGGCGATCCGAGACAGGATGAAGAGCAGATCGGACAGCCGGTTGAGGTACTTCGCCGTCAGCGGGTTGGTCGCGTCAGGTTCCGCTTGCAGCAGCTGCCACGAGGCGCGTTCGGCGCGGCGTGCGACCGTCCGTGCGACATGCAGGAGAGCCGACCCGGCCGACCCGCCGGGAAGCACGAACGAGTCGAGCTTCGTCAGCCGCGCGTTGTAGTCGTCGCATGCGCGCTCCAGCCTTTCGACGTACGATTCGTCAACCCGCAACGGCACCCATTTGGGATCAGGGACGATCGGCGTGCAGAGGTCGGCGCCTACGTCGAACAGGTCGTTTTGCACTCGCGCAATCAACGCCGCAACGTCCTCGGCGAGGCCGCCGAGGACGATCGCCACGCCGAGCGCCGAGTTGCACTCGTCGACGTCGCCGTAGGCGACCACGCGAAGATCGGTCTTGCGGCGCCGGCTCATGTCGCCGAGTGCCGTCGTGCCGTCGTCGCCGGTCTTGGTGTAGATGCGGGTCAGGTGGACGCTCGAAGACTCGCGTTCCCGTTCGGCCATGCCCGCGACAGTAGCCGCCGGCGCCTACGATCGGTTCATGGAGACGTTCGAAGTCACCGGAGGCTCGCGGCTGGCAGGCGATGTCAACGTCACCGGGGCGAAGAACAGCGTGCTCAAGGTGATGGCGGCTGCGCTGCTCGCCGAAGGCGAGACGACGCTGTCCAACGTCCCCGACATCGACGACGTCCCCGACATGGCCGAGATCCTGCGCGGGCTCGGGGCCGAGGTGACCGGGCACGCGCCGGACATCGCGATCGACGTGCCCGGGCAGATCGGGCACGAGGCCGACTACGAACACGTACGCCGGATCCGAGCGTCCGTTTGCGTGCTCGGGCCGCTGCTGGCCCGATGCGGCCGAGCCCGCGTGGCACTGCCGGGCGGCGACGCAATCGGCTCGCGGCCGCTCGACTTCCACATCGCCGGGCTCGAGCGCATGGGCGCAACAGTCGGCATCGAACACGGCTACATCGTCGCGGAGGCGACGCAGCTGGCCGGTGCACCGATCTGGCTGGACTTCCCCAGCGTCGGCGCAACCGAGAACCTCGTCATGGCTGCGGTGCTCGCGAAGGGAACGACCGTCATCGACAACGCGGCCCGCGAGCCGGAGATCGTCGACCTCTGCGAGATGTTGGCCGGCATGGGCGCGCAGATCGGCGGCATCGGCACCTCGACCCTGGAGATCACCGGCGTTGAGGCGCTGCAACCGAGGCCGCATGCCGTCGTGCCAGACCGGCTGGTGGCAGGCACCTTCGCCTACGCCGCCGCAATGACCCGCGGTGACGTGGCCGTGCACGGTGCTCGGGCGGAGCACTTGGAGATCGCGCTGGACAAACTGGCGCAGGCCGGGGCGGTGGTCACGCAGCTCGAGGACGGGTTCCGCGTGCGTTGTGACGAGCGGGCGAAGGCTGTCGACGTCGTGACACTTCCTTATCCCGGATTCCCGACCGACCTGCAGCCG
This sequence comes from Mycobacteriales bacterium, assembly GCA_035695245.1. GTDB lineage: Bacteria > Actinomycetota > Actinomycetes > JAFAQI01 > JAFAQI01 > DASSEQ01. Next base: position 27,131 of record DASSEQ010000150.1, read on the forward strand.
ATGGCGATCGCGCTCAACTCCGTTGCGGATGGCGTGGCCTTCGTCACCGAGAACGTCTTCGAGGGCCGCTTCATGTTCGTCGACGAGATCGTTCGATTGGGTGCTGACGTGCGCACCGACGGTCATCACGCCATCGTGCGTGGCCGCGAGCAGCTTTCCGGCGCGCCGGTGCGCGCGACGGACGTGCGTGCCGGCGCGGCGCTTGTGCTCGCCGGTCTCGTTGCCGAGGGAGTCACGGTGGTCTCCGACGTGCACCACGTCGACCGCGGCTACCAGGAGTTCGTCGAGTCGCTCAGCAGCCTCGGCGGGCACATCCGCCGACGGGTTGACGACGTTTTGGTATGAATCCTGCCTGATTTGGGCCGGATCGTGATTCATGTGACCTTCGGCGTGGCAACCGATTGGGTCGCTTCGACGTCCCTACCGTTGAACGACACAACTCGCGTGGGAGGTGGGCGTGCAGATCGAGGTGTTGCAACCAGGCTGCCTGCTCTCGCTGCGTGGGCAGCTCAGCTCGATCTGCGTCGGCGACGTTCGCGCCGCGCTCTGCGATGCCATCGATGACGGCGTGGACGATGTCGTTGTGGACATGTCCGGCGTCGAGCTGATGGACGCGACCGGGCTCGGTGTGCTGGTCGGCTGTCACCGTCGCGCCGAGCGCGCCGGACGCCGGCTTGTGTTGCACAACGTGCCGGATCGGATCGAGCGACTGCTCCTGGCGACCCGGCTGCACCGGGTGCTCTGCTTGGATCGCGCGACCGGTGGCGTGGCTGCGGCTAGCTGAGTCTTCCCTCAGCCGCTGGCTGGGCGCAGCGGCTCAGGTGGCACTGACCACGACCTTCCCGGTCATGTAGGTGTGGTACGAGCAGAGAAACGAGTACGAGCCGGCGAACCGGAAGACGTAGCTGTAGCTCCCGGTGCCCGCCGACAGGTTGCCGGAGTCCCATGAGTGGCCGGTCCACGTGTGGTCGGCGTTGGACCGGTTGGTGACAGTGATCTTGGTGCCGCAGCCGATGTTCACGGTCTGCGGCGAGAACTGCCAGCTCACGCCGGAGTTGATGATCGTCAACGCAGCGGTCTTGCCGGACACCGCGCAGGCCGTCGGCGCCGTGTGCGTGGGTTTCGGCGTGGGTTGCGCCGTCGTTTTCTTGGGTGCGGGCGCGGTGGTGTGAACGGCAGTCGCTGCACTGGTTCGGGTGGTCGCAGTGCTCGTGGCCGCTTGGCTCCGCGGCGCCGTGGCCGGGTGCTTGCTCAGCGCCGGAGTCGGTGTCGGGCTGCCCGCGGCGCTCGACGGTGACAGCAATGGCGCGGTGGTCGGACCGCCAGTGACCGCTGGTGACCCGCCTCCGCACGCTGTCGCCAGAAGCGCCGCCCCGAGGGCAGCGAGGGATCTGCCCCGTCTGCGCACGTGTCAGGACACGTACGTCGACAAGCGGCGGTTCACTGCGCTCCGCGTCGCCGCGCACCGGTTAAGCACCGTCCGCAGGGGTAGACCCGGCATGCCGGCAACGCCTGGTTGCCGCAGATGGGCAGCCGAAGGGTCGAAGGCGTAGGTGTGATGGCAGAGCAACGTGAAGCCCTGGTTGGCGCCTTGGACGCAGCGGCGGGCGCCGCTGACGAGGCTGCCGACGCGCAGCGCAACGCAGCCACGGTGGCTCGACAGGCTGCCCGCGCCGAGCGCAACGGGCAGGATTCGGGCGACAGGATCAAGACTGTCCTGGGACTGCTGCACGCGAGTGCCACGCAGGTGAGCGCGGCGAGCAGTGCTCTTCGACGGGCCTGGGCACACGCGCTGGCTGCCGACGGGCTGCCACGACGGCGGATCGGGGCGCTGCTCGGGGTGACGCATCAGCGAGTGTCCGCGCTGCTGCACCGCAGCGAACCGGAGAGCACCGGGTCGTGACGGCAGGGGTGGGAAGGGCCAGTCAATGAGGGGGGCGAGGGGGGCGTCAATGAGGGGGGCGAGGGGGCGTCAATGAGGGGGGCGTCAATGAGGGGGGAAGAGTGTGCCGGCTTGAAACGACGACCCTGACGCCCGAGCCCGCGTCTGCCGGCGAGGCCCGCCGGTGGGTCACCGACCTGCTGAACCGGTGGGACCTTGCGGCGGTGGTCGACGATCTCCGTCTGGTCGTGTCCGAGCTCGTCAGCAACGCGGTGCTGCATGCGCGCACGGCGGTGGAGGTCGTGCTGTCGGTCGGGGAAGGTGTGATCGAGCTTGCCGTGCGTGATCGCAACCCGCGCACACCGCGGCCGCGCGTGGCCAACCGTGGCGCAGAGGCCGCCGGCGGACGGGGACTGCTTCTCGTTCAGGAGCTCTCCGACGACTGGGGCGTCAGCGAGCGCATGGACGGCAAGGACGTGTGGTTCCGCGTCGCCGCACCTGAGGGCTGGCGCTACGCGAATGCATGCGTCTGCTCTGACAAGCCAGCCGAAACCGACGAACGTCGTACGTCGTCGGGCGCCCGCGTGATCGTGATGGACCCGCGGGCGTTGCCTGGCACTCCTTGAGCCTCAGCCGATGTCGAACCGGTCGAGGTTCATGACCTTGTCCCAAGCCGCGACGAAGTCGTGCACGAACTTGTCCGCACCGTCCACGCTGCCGTAGACCTCGGCGATCGCACGAAGCTGTGAGTTGGCGCCGAAAACAAGGTCGACTGCCGTTGCGGTCCACTTCGTTTCGCCCGTGGCGCGGTCGCGGCCGTCGTACACGTTTTCTGCTGTCGCCGACGGCTTCCATTCGACGCTGTCGTCGAGGAGATTGACGAAGAAGTCGTTGGTCAGCGTCTCCGGACGGTCGGTGAGCACGCCGTGCGCACTCTGGCCCACGTTGGCGTTGAGCGCACGCATGCCGGCGACGAGCACCGCCATCTCGGGTGCCGTCAACGTCAGCAGGTTGGCGCGGTCGAGCAGCAGCTGCTCCGGTGGCAGCTTCTGGCCGGCGCGGACGTAGTTGCGGAAGCCGTCTGCGCGTGGTTCGAGCACTTCGAAGGACTCGACGTCGGTCTGTTCCTGCGACGCGTCGGTCCGTCCTGGTGTGAACGGAACCGTGACGGTGTGGCCAGCGCTCTTTGCCGCTTGCTCGACGGCGACGCAACCGGCGAGGACGATGAGGTCCGCCAGCGAGATCTTCTTGCCCCCTGACTGTGAGCTGTTGAACTCCTGCTGGATCTCCTCGAGCGTCTGCAACACCTTGCCGAGCTGCGCCGGCTCGTTGACCTCCCAGTCGCGTTGCGGCGCAAGCCGGATTCGCGCGCCATTGGCGCCACCGCGCTTGTCGGTGCCGCGGAACGACGCCGCCGACGCCCAGGCCGTCATCACGAGCTGGGCGGTCGAGAGCCCGGAGGCGGCGATCTTCTGCTTCAGGCCGGCGATGTCGTCCGATCCGACGAGCTCGTGGTCGACGGGCGGCACCGGGTCCTGCCAGATTTGCGCTTCGGGCACCCACGGCCCGAGGTAGCGCGTCAGCGGGCCCATGTCGCGGTGCAACAACTTGTACCAAGCACGAGCGAATGCGTCGGCGAGCTCGTCCGGGTGTTCCAGGAACCGACGCGAGATGCGTTCGTAATCAGGATCGGTGCGAAGCGCCAGGTCGGTCGTTGCCATCATCGGCGCGTGTCGCACCGACGCGTCGTGTGCGTCAGGCACCGCGTCGGCCGCGGCGCCGCCTTTGGGCTTCCACTGCTTGGCACCGGCGGGGCTTTCAGTGAGCTCCCATTCGTAGCCGAAGAGGGTTTCGAAGAAGCTGTTGTCCCAGGTGATCGGCGACGGCGTCCATGCGCCCTCGAGCCCGCTCGTGATGGTGTCCTTGCCCTTGCCGGTGCCATGTGTGTTCTTCCAGCCGAGGCCCTGCTGCTCCAGCGGTGCGCCCTCCGGCTCCGGTCCGACGTAGTCGGCGGACGCCGCGCCGTGCGTTTTGCCGAAGGTGTGCCCGCCGGCGATCAGCGCGACCGTTTCCTCGTCGTTCATCGCCATTCGGCGGAACGTCTCGCGGATGTCGCGTGCAGCCGCCAACGGGTCTGGTGTGCCGTTGGGGCCCTCCGGGTTGACGTAGATGAGACCCATCTGGACTGCACCGAGCGGGTTGGCCAAGTCGCGCTCACCGCTGTAACGCTCGTCCCCGAGCCAGGTGTCCTCGGGACCCCAGAAGATCTCTTCCGGCTCCCAGATGTCGGGGCGCCCGAAGCCGAAGCCGAAGGTCTTGAAGCCCATCGACTCGAGCGCGCAGTTGCCGGCGAAGATGATGAGGTCCGCCCAGGAGATCTGCTGGCCGTACTTCTGCTTGACCGGCCAGAGCAGGCGACGAGCCTTGTCGAGGTTGGCGTTGTCCGGCCAGCTGTTGAGCGGTGCGAACCTTTGAGCGCCGGCACCGCCACCGCCACGGCCGTCGTGGATGCGATACGTGCCTGCGGCGTGCCACGTCATCCGCACGAACAGCGGTCCGTAGTGCCCGTAGTCAGCGGGCCACCAGTCCTGTGAGGTCGTCATCACCTCGACGACATCTCGCTTCAGCGCCTCGAGGTCGATCCCCTGGAACTGTTTCTTGTAGTCGAAATTCGGGCCGAGCGGATTCGCGCGTTCCGAGTGTTGATGAAGCACCTGCAGATTGAGCTGGTTGGGCCACCAATCCCGATTTGACCTAGGCCTCGCCCCATCCGCGGTGGGCGGCGGGATTACCGGGTTCTCGCTCTCAGACACGTCGGCCTTCCTTCGGTCTCAGGTCGGTGCTCCTTTGGTTATTTCATACCGCCTCCACCCGCTCTCTAGCCTGGCCGGGTGACCGCGATCTCCGAAGCGGCGCCGCGCGCGGCGGACGGGCGGCTTTCCCGGCCCCTCGTTGCCATCATGGCCACCGCAACCGGTGCCGCCGTCGCGAGCAACTACTACGCGCAGCCGCTGTTGCCGGTCATGCGCCACGACCTACACATGTCGGCCGCCGTCGCCGGGTTGATGGTCACGGTGGCTCAGGTGGGCTACGCCGCCGGTCTCGTGCTGTTGCTGCCGCTGGGCGATCTGGTCGAGCGACGTCGCCTGGTGGTGACACTCTCCTGGCTTGCTGCGTCGGGCTTGGTCGTGGTGGGACTTGCGCCCAGCTCGGCGGTCCTGCTGCCGGCGGCATTCGCGGTCGGCGTGGTCAGCGTGATGGCGCAGGTGCTCGTGCCGTTCGCGGCGAGCCTGGCCGGCGACTTCGAACGCGGCCGCGTTGTCGGCATCGTGATGAGCGGCTTGCTGCTCGGTATCCTGTTGGCGCGCACAGTCGCCGGTGCGCTGGCCCAAGCCGGCACTTGGCGGGTGGTCTACTTCGTCGCTGCTGGTGTCATGGCCGTGCAAGGGCTCGTCCTGCGGGCTCGGTTGCCGCGTTACCGCGAAGCGATCGACACCGGTTACGGCCGTCTGCTGAAGACGGTGCTGCACCTCGTTCGCGATGAGCCAGTGTTGCGTCTGCGCGGGCTCTACGGGTTGCTCACGTTCGGCACCTTCAGCGTGCTCTGGACGTCGGTCGCGTTTCTGCTCGCCGATCGTTACCACTTCGGGCCGGCTGTCATCGGGTTGTTCGGCCTCATCGGTGCCGCTGGTGCGGTCGCGGCTTCCATGGCCGGTCGCCTCTCCGACGCCGGACGTGAACGAAGCACGACCGGCATCACCTCGGCGCTGTTGGTGCTGTCGTGGGTGTTGCTGTGGCTCGGTCGGGACGGAATCGGCTGGCTGGTTGCCGGAATCCTGCTGCTCGACGTCGGCACCCAGGGACTGCACATCACCAACCAGGGCGCCATCTACCGGCTCCGCGCGGAGGCCCGCAGCCGGCTGACCGCGGCGTACATGGCGATGTACTTCGCGGGGGGTGCGGCCGGATCGGCCCTGTCCGCAGAGCTCTACGCCGCGCACGGATGGGACGGCGTCACCATTGCGGGTGCCGTGTTTGCCACCGCTGCATTCGTCGTGTGGCTCATCGAGATCTCGCTGGCCGGCAATCGATGACGGACGAAACGCCTGAACGGCGCCTGCGCCGCGAGCGCAACCGGATCCTGTTCGACGGCGTGGCTTCGCTGTATGACGCCACACGCCAGCGCTATCCCCTCGACGTCGTGCACGAGCTGCTGACCACCGGGCAGCTGACCAGCCGTCTCGCCGGGCGCGGATTGCGGATCACGGCCGTGGACATCGGCGCGGAGATGGTGCGGTTGGCACGTCGCAACGTGGTTGATCGCGATGTGTCATTCCATTGCGCGTCGTTTGCGCTGTTGCGGCCAGGCGTGGTTGGCGCTGCTCACCACCGGAGAGCGACATCACGAACCAGTCCGCTCCGCGTTGCGGGAGTTCTGGTCTCCGACGCTCCGTCGGTCGAAGTCGTGCAAGAGACCTCTCTCGCGATGGCTCCAGCGCTCAGGACGTGAGCTTCGTCCGGTCGTCTCGAGTGCGACGGGAATTCGCTTGCGGTGCGGCTGCGGCCCGGCAAGTCTCGGTGCGTGGCGTTGGTGGTGTGGGACGAGGAGATCGCAGCGGCTTATGACGAGACCTACGAGGCCAAGTTCGCACCTGAGGTCGTTGACCCAATGGTCGACCTGCTCGACGACCTCGCCGATGGCGGTCCGGTGCTCGAGTTCGCGGTCGGCACCGGTCGCGTAGCGCTGCCGCTTTCCGCGCGTGGGGTGAGCGTGCAGGGGATCGAGCTGTCGCCGGCCATGGCCGCCCGACTCAACGCCAAGCCCGGAGCAGCGCGGGTGCGGGTCACCGTCGGCGACATGTGCACGACTCGGGTAGGCGAGGATTTCAGCCTCGTCTACACCGTCGCCAACAGCCTCATGAACGTCACCACGCAGCAGGAACAGCTGTCCGCCTTCGCGAACGCGGCACGGCATCTGCGGACCGGCGGCGCGTTTGTCGTCGAGCTGATAGTGCCGCAACTGCAGAAGGTGCCACCGGGCGAAACGGCCCGGGTGTTCACGCTCGAGCCAGACCACGTCGGCATCGAGACGTTCGACGACCTCGTCGGGCAGATCGCATGGTCACATCACTGGATCCGGGTGCAGGACCGCTTCGTCCGCCACTCCGCCCCGTACCGCTATGTGTGGCCGGCAGAGCTCGAGTTGATGGGCGTGTTCGCCGGTTTGCGGCTACGCGACCGATGGGCCGACTGGCACCGCGCTCCTTTCACGTCTACCAGCGCATCACAGGTCGCTGTCTTCGAGAAGAGCTGACATGAGGCTCAGGCGGGTCGGCTTCCGCAACGGGACCGACCAGGAGCTGGTGGCGTTGCATGCGGTAGAGAGTGTCGTCGCGGCCGAGTGCGGATCGCACCGAATGCCTCAGCAGCTGGACGGCTACATCTCCTTCGCGCGCAACCTGCCGTCCTCCTTCCACGATCACGCGTGGCTGGCCGAGTCGGAGGCAGGTGAAGCGCTGGCCTGCGGTTTTTGCTGGTACAACTCGGCCGCCGACGATCGCGTGATGCACTGCGACGTGCTGGTGCGTTTTGATCAGCGGCGGCGGGGGATCGGGACAATGCTCCTTCGTGAGATCTGTGCCGTCGCTGTCGCGGAGGATCGATCCACTCTCATGTGGTCGACGTACGACGCAACCCCCGCCGGCGAAGCCTTCTCCAGACGGGTTGGCGCCTCCGTCGGTCGAGTGAATCGCACCAGCGAGCTCGCGCTGGCTGATGTCGACTGGACCATGGTCGCCGACTGGTCGCGCGCGTCGAAGGCCCGCGACCATGGCTACCGAATCGACGTCATCGACGGGGTCTATCCCGAGCATGCGCGTGCGGACGCCGTCGCGTTTCACCGCATCATGCAGTCTGCGCCGCGGGACAACCTTCAGATCGGCGACGTGAAGCTGGACAGTGACTTCGTCGCCGATCGTGACCGAGCGATGCTCGAGGCGGGCCAGCAACGGTGGACGATGTTCGTGCACGACGCGGACGACGTCTGCGTGGGCGGGACCGAAATCACGTTCGACCCGTCGGAGCCCGCTGTTGCCTTTCAGCAGAACACAGGGATCGACGTCGCGCACCGCGGCCGCGGGCTTGCGAAGTGGGTCAAGGGCTCGATGCTGGAACGACTTCGGGCGGAGCGCCCGAACGTGGCCCGCGTCCGCACCGACAACGCCTACTCCAACGCGCCCATGATCGGCATCAACACCGCTCTCGGCTTTCGCATCGTGAGCAGCCGCACCGAATGGCAAGCGGATGCGGGGCGCCTCGTTCAGACGCTGGGTTAGTTCGGGTCACCGTCGCGCCAGTTCGCCGCATGCTCGTCGCACATCGCAATGCTGTTGGGTTCGTCTTCGAGGCTCGAGCTCTCGGCGATGCGGACATACAACGTCGCGGCGCGAGGACAGTCGATGACGACACAGGAGGTGCCCGGTGGCGGAGCTTCCTCGGGCATCACTCGCTCGGCCCGCCTCCTTCGGCGCAGCGAATGTCTCGCTCCACCTCGTCGATTTGGCGGAGCTGCTCGGCGAGGCTGGCGGCAGCATCCTTGGCATTGCGCGTCGCGGTCGCCGGCGCCAGGGCTCGATCGACGAACGCGATCAAACCGCGCAACGCGATGGGGACGGGCACCGAGCACCTCCGGCTTCCTGCTAAGCCGGCACCGACCGGCCCAGCCTGCACCTGTTCGACCGATACGTCCAACCGGTGCCGGCTAGCAGTTGATAGCCAAATGTCCGAACTGTCACGAGTGCGGGTCGAGCGCTAAACAGGCTGACGGCGGCCCCGGAAGCAGGCGAGACTCGCTCCTCGTGGGTCATCTCGATGTGCAGCGGGTCAGTCTCACGCTGCCCGATGGCCGTCCCTTGCTCGACGAGGTCAGCTTTCGTGTCGGTGATGGCATGAAGGCCGCGCTGGTGGGGGCCAACGGAGCCGGGAAGACCACGCTGCTGCGCCTCATCACGGGTGACCTTGCGCCGAGCGATGGAGTGGTCACTCAGAGCGGTGGACTCGGTGTGATGCGCCAGTTCGTCGGTTCCGTGCGCGACGAGTCGACCGTCCGTGACCTGCTCCTGTCGGTTGCACCGTCGCGGGTCCGCGAGGCGGCCGTCGAGCTCGACGCAGCCGAACTGGCTCTCATGGAAGTCGACGACGAGCAGACCCAGCTCCGCTACGCGCACGCGCTCGCGGACTGGTCCGACGCCGGCGGATACGACGCGGAGGTGCGCTGGGACGTCTGCACGACGGAGGCGCTCGGACTTTCCCTTGATCGCGCCCGGTGGCGCGAGGTGCGGACGCTGTCGGGTGGCGAACAGAAGCGCCTTGCGCTGGAGGCGTTGCTGCGCGGCACGGAAGAAGTGCTCCTGCTGGACGAGCCCGACAACTATCTCGACGTGCCGGCGAAGCGGTGGCTCGAGCAGCGCATCGCCGACAGCCAGAAGACGATTCTCTACGTCTCTCACGACCGCGAGCTTCTTGCCCGCACGGCCACGCACGTCGTGACTCTCGAGCTGGGTGCCGCCGGCAACACGGCCTGGGTGCACGGCGGCGGTTTCGCGTCGTACCACGAAGCGCGCCGGGACAGGTTCGCGCGTCTGGAGGAGCTGCGGCGCCGCTGGGACGAAGAGCACGAGAAGCTCAAGACGTTGGTGACGACGCTTCGCCAGAAGGCCGCCTACAACGACGGGATGGCGAGCCGCTACCGGGCAGCGGTGACACGTCTCACCAAGTTCGAGGACGCCGGACCGCCGCAGGCGCCGCCACAGCAGCAGACGGTGACGATGCGCTTGCGCGGAGGTCGCACGGGCAAACGCGCTGTCGTGTGCGAGCGGCTCGAGCTGACCGGGCTCATGCACCCGTTCGACCTCGAGGTTTGGTACGGCGAGCGCGTTGCTGTGCTCGGCGCGAACGGCTCCGGCAAGTCACATTTCCTGCGTCTGCTTGCCGCCGGCGGCAGCGATCCCGATGCGGAGCACCGACCCGTCGAAGACCTCGACATCGCTCCCGTCGCGCACAGCGGCTCGGCCAGGCTGGGAGCCCGCGTGCGGCCCGGTTGGTTTGCGCAGACGCACGAGCATCCGGAGCTCGTCGGCCGCACGCTGCTCGACATCCTCTGGCGCGGGGACGAGCATCGCGACGGCATGGGCCGTGAAGAGGCTGCTCGCGCGCTCGATCGCTACGAGCTGGCACGGGCCTCGGAGCAATCCTTCGAGACGCTGTCCGGTGGCCAGCAGGCCCGGTTGCAGATCCTCCTGCTGGAGCTTTCGGGCGCGACTCTGCTCTTGCTCGACGAGCCAACCGACAACCTCGATGTCCTCTCGGCCGAGGCTCTCGAGGAAGGTCTCGCGGCCTACAACGGCACGGTTGTCGCGGTCACCCATGACCGATGGTTCGCGCGCTCGTTCGACCGGTTCTTGGTCTTCAGGTCCGACGGGTCGGTCGTCGAGACCTCCGAGGCAGTCTGGGACGAAGCCCGCGTCACCCGCTGACCGGGACGACGGGCTGCCCGCGCCGCCACTCGCCACGGCCTAGCTAGATTGTTGGCGCCATGCGTCTCGTCATCGCTCGCTGTTCGGTGGATTACGCGGGGCGGCTGACTGCCCACCTGCCACTCGCGCTTCGCTTGCTGCTGGTCAAGGCGGACGGAAGCATCTCGATCCACGCCGACGGCGGCGCCTACAAGCCGCTCAACTGGATGACGCCGCCCTGTTCGCTGCGCGAAGAGGCGGACAAGTGGACGGTCACCAACAAAGCCGGGGAGACGCTGACGATCACCATTGCGGAGGTGGTGTCTGATGCGTCGTACGAGCTCGGCGTTGACCCCGGCTTGGTGAAGGACGGTGTCGAGGCGCACCTGCAGCAGCTGCTCGCCGAGCGATGCGAGGTCCTCGGTGCCGGATGGCGATTGGTACGCCGGGAATACCCGACCGACATCGGCCCGGTCGACCTGCTGTGCCGCGACGCTGACGGTCGACACGTGGCGGTCGAGATCAAACGCCGCGGCGAGATCGACGGAGTCGAGCAGCTGGCGAGGTATCTCGAGCGCCTGGATCGCGACCCGCTGCTGCGACCCGTGCGCGGCATGTTCGCGGCACAGGAGATCAAGCCGCAAGCCCGAGTGCTCGCCGCGGAACGCGGAATCGACTGTGTCGTTCTCGACTACGACGAGCTCCGGGGCATCGAGCCGGACACCCCGCGGCTCTGGTAGCCGCTCAGGGGTCGACGTCGAACGCGTCGGCCAGATCGAGCAGACGCAGCACGCGCAGTATCTGGGGCCGCACGTTGCGCAGCTCGATCCTCGTAGCGGGCATTCGCGCCTTGGCGGACAGCAGCGGATGCAAGCCCGCCGCATCAACGAAGGTCAGCCGCTCGGCGTCGATGACGAGATGCCGAAGCGTTTGTTGCTCGATCTCGAGTAACGCATCGGCCAAGACGCTGTGGCTTGCGACGTCGAGCTCGCCGTCCAGCCGCAGGACCGCGTTGTCGCCGTCAAGACTGACGGAGACGCGGAGCAACGGTTCACGGCTTGCCACCGGTGCCCTCCCGTCGGCCGATCCGAGTTGTATCAGGAATTCCCTCGCGCCGTGCGGGTTCGACCAAGTCAACCGCGCCCTGGCGCACCGGTGACGTCGCTCGGTGCGACAGACTGCGCGGGATGAAGGTTGAGGCGGTCGGCGTCGTCGGACTCGGCACGATGGGTGCGGGCATCGCCGAGGTCATGGCTCGGCACGGAGTCGACGTCGTTGCCGTCGAGATCAATGATTCGCTGCTCGCGTCCGGCCGCAGTCGGATCGAGAAGTCGCTGCAACGGGCGGTCGAGCGCGGCCGGCTCTCGTCGGAGGACCAGGACGCAACGCTCGGCAGGTTGCGCTGGACGACGGCACGTCAGGACCTCGATCGTGTCGACCTCGTCGTCGAGGCCGTGCCCGAGCGGATGGAACTCAAGGCGGGCTTGCTGCACGACCTCGACGAGATCTGTGCCGAGCACACGGTGTTCGCGACGAACACCTCGTCGCTCGCTGTGACCGCTCTGGCCGTCGAGACGCGGCGGCCGGGCCGGGTCATCGGGATGCACTTCTTCAACCCGGCGCCGGTGATGAAGCTGGTCGAGGTGGTGCGGACCGTGCTCGCCGACGGCGATGCCCTCCAGGCGGTTGTCGGTCTCGCCGGACGATGTGGCAAGACGCCAGTGGTCGTTGACGACCGGGCTGGCTTCATCGCCAACGCATTGTTGTTCGGCTACCTCAACGACGCAGCGCGGATGTGCGAGCGGCAGCATGCGACGGCATCGGCGATCGACGCGGCGATGATCGGGGCGGCCGGCTTCCCGATGGGACCGTTGACCCTGATGGATCTCATCGGGCTCGACGTCTGCACGGAAGTGCTCGAGGTCATGTACGACGAGACGCGCGACGCTCGCTACGCCCCGTCGCCACTGCTCAAACGCCTGGTGCTAGCCGGCCGGCTCGGCCGCAAGACCGGCAGTGGCTATTACCGCTACGACAGCGACGAGCCGCAGCCGGCACTCGCCTTCACCGTGACCGAGCCCCTGTCGCTGGCCGAGCGAGAGTCGCCGTCGTACATCGTGGAGACATTGCTCTATCCGCACCTCGACGACGCCGTACGGATGGCCGACGACAACTACGCCACCCCGGCGGACATCGACACGGCGATGCGGTTGGGCTGCGGCTATCCGCGTGGGCCGTTCGCGCTGCTCGAAGAGATCGGGCCGAAAGCTGTCGCCGACTCGCTGGTGCGGATGGGCCGAACGCCCTCGCCCTTGATGCAGGCATTGCCGACGGCGGAATGAGTCCGCGGCGGGCCCGACGCCGGTCCGACGACGCCCGACCGTTGCGGCCGGACGCATTTGCGGCGTCCGAGGAACATGCGGATGGCACCTGGCTGGTGCGCGCGGTGACCGGCGAGGCCGCGGTCAAGACCTACCGTTGCCCGGGCTGTGACCACGAGATCGCGCCGGGCCTCGCCCACGTTGTCGCCTGGCGCAGCGGCGACGAGGCGCATCGCCGGCACTGGCATCGACCGTGCTGGACTGCGCGGGACCGACGGCGCGGCTATGGCTGAGATCCGCGCCAACACCGTGCTGCCGGCGTCGCGTCGGCCGGTGACCCTGCACACGGCGGACGGACTAGCGCTGGTTGGCGAGTTGGCGTTGCCGGCGAGCCGGGCCCCGGTCACGACGTTGGTGATGCTGCATCCGCTGCCGACGCATGGCGGGATGATGGACAGTCATCTGTTCCGCAAGGCCGCCAACCGCCTGCCGGCTCTCGCCAGCTACGCCGTGCTGCGCTTCAACACGCGGGGGACCGCGTCGGTCCAAGGCCGCAGCGAGGGTCGCTTCGGCGGGGGAGAGGACGAGCGGCTGGACGTCGCCGCCGCGCTCGATCTGGTGGACTACGACGACTTGCCGCCACCGTGGTTGGTCGGCTGGTCCTTCGGCACCGATCTTGCGTTGCGCTACGGGTTGGACCCGTCCGTGCAGGGTGCAGTGCTTATCTCACCCCCGCTCCGCTACTCAACTGACGCCGACTTGCAGCGGTGGGCGGACGCCGGTCGACCGCTGACGGCGATCGTGCCCGAGCTGGATGACTACCTGCGCCCCGATGAGGCGCGTCGCCGTTTCGCCCTCGTCCCGCAGGCTCACGTCGTCGCCGTTGAAGGCGCCAAGCATCTGTTCGTCGGCTACACCGAGACGGTGCTGGATGCCGTCGTCCACGCGATCACGCCGGCGACCGCTCCGCTTCCGCGAGAGTGGCCGCCGGCGTAGCGCGACTTCAGTGCGTCGTCGTGGCGCGACGTCGGCGTCGAGCTGACAGCGCGAGTGCCGAGCCGCCGCCGAGCAGTGCTAGACCTGCTGCCGACATGAGGCCGATTTCGGCTCCGGTGAACGGCAGTGAGCCGGCGCGGGTGGCGCTCTCCCCGAGCACCTGCGCGCCTGCCGGCCCGGCCTTGCGGGTGAAGTGCTCGCCGAGCACCTGTGCCCCACCCGTCGTCGAACCACTCTGGACACCGGTCTTGCTCGCAGCCTGCGGTGCCATCGCCGATTCGCCCTCGACCTGCGCTCCGCCGGTCAGCGTGCCGGCGGACTGGTTGCTGCCCTGGACGTTGCTGCCCTGGACGTTGGCGGGTGTCTGTGTGTTGCTCGTCGACGCGCCCGCAACGCTGCCGTTGTTGCACGGCTGCAACCAGAAGACCTTGTATTTGTGGCCCCCGCCTTGGCCGGTGTCGACGGTGAGCTTGATGTGCCAGCCCTCGTGCGCCGGTGCACCGAGAGTGCTGGCAATGCCGAGGTTCTTGTCGCCGAACGGCCCGAGATCGCCGTCGTAGTCATTGCCGGCGCCGCCGGCCGGTGTGGTCGACGGCAGCGTCGTCGGCGTCTTGTCGTTGACCGTGAGCGCCTTGTCCTTCCCGGTCGGCGCCTGGCCGGTGAACGAGATGGACAGCGACTGCTGGTTGTCGAAACCGAAGAAGGATACGAAGAAGTCGCACGTGACGTGCGGCTGGTTGTGCGGATGCGAGTCTTTCGCGACCTGGTGAATGAACACCGTGCCGTTGTTGCCGGCCGGGTCCGAGCCCTGGCTGTGCGGGGAGTCGCCGAGTGCGGGCAAAGCGGCTACCGCCGAAACGGTCAGGGCTGCGCCGGTGATCGCGGCGGTGCTGAGGATCCGTCGAACGGCACCTCGTGGGCTGGCGGGCATGGCTTCCTCCGTGGGACACCCTTGACAATTGGTTGCCGCGACCCGGCGCTCGCGGACTTGCCACGGACCTTCCCCGGTGGTATTAGTCCGAAACGCCCTATTTAGCAGGGAGTGAGCGCAGATGTGCCCAGCGTGATCAAGCCCAGCGTGATCAAGCCTGGTCCTGCCGGGGGAATACGACCTCGGTGAGGATCAGCTGGACGGCGGCGGCGATCGGCACCGCCAGCAGCGCGCCGAGCACCCCGAGCAGGGCAGCACCCAGCAACGCCGCGACGATGGTCACCACCGGCGCGACGTCGACCGTCCTTTTGAAGACGCGCGGCTGCAGGACGTAGTTCTCGAACTGCTGGTAGGAGACGTAGTAGATGCCGGTGGCGATGCCGGGACCGAGTCCGTGGAACAGCGCCACGGCGGTCACGCCGATGGCTCCGAGCGTCGCCCCGACGAGCGGGATCAGGTCGGTGATCGCGACGAACATCGCCAGCGCGACCGGGTAGGGGATGCCCCAGGCGAACAGCCAGATGAAGGTGGTGACACCGGCGACCAGCGACGTGGCGAGGTTGCCGAGGACGTAGCCACCGAACCGGTTGAGGATCTCGTCACTCAGCAGGCCCACTCGCGCGCGTCTCGTGCGCGGCACCGCGCGGTAGGCAACCGACTTGATCGCCGGCAGGTTCGCAAGAAAGTAGATCGTCAGGATGATGACCGTCAGGGTCGCGGCAAAGATGCCGAGAATGGCTCGGCCGATGCCGACGACACCACCGAGGGCGTTGAGGTCGACGCCCTTCGCCGCTCGCTCCTTGACCTTCTCGGTTATGTGGTAGCGGTTGTCGAGCTTCTTGAACGTCGGGTTGTGGTCGAGCCGTTGCACGTAGTCCGGCGCGTGCTTGACGAGCTGCGTCGACTGGTGGGCGATCGGTGGCACCACTGCGGCGACGAAGCCGCCGAAGAAACCGAGGGCGGCAACGATGATGACGAGTACGGCGAACGCGCGACGCATCCCCCTTCGCACCAGCCACCGCACTGCCGGGTCGAGACCCACGGCGAGGAAGGCAGCAATGACGATCAGGATCAGGACCTGACGCGTGTTGATCACGGCCTCGGCCAACAACGCCGCCAGTGCTACGCCAAGCGCGGCGGTGAAGCCGATGACGAACGGATGGTCCCGGGAGATCTGTCGCCCCGGCACGCCGAACGGGTTGTCCTCGTCGGCCTGTGCTTCGTAGCGACGCGCGCCCGTGTCCAGGGCCGGGTCCGATAACGGCGGCGATTGGGTCTCGTCGCCCGCGTCGTCGGTCACTGCGCTGTCTGGACGAGCTCCGTCAAGACCCCGGTCATGGCTTTGGGGTGCAGAAAGGCGATCGACGCACCGAGCGAGCCATGGCGCGGGCGCTCGTCCACCAGACGGATTCCCTCACCGCGCAAGCGCTCGAGCTCGGCGGCGACGTTGTCGACGCCGTAGCCGATGTGGTGCACGCCCTCGCCACGGGCAGCCAGGAACTTGCCCACCGGAGTCTCCTCGGCCAGTGGCTCGAGCAGTTGAACGTAGGACGCCCCGCCCGGCGCGTCAGCGACGTACAACATTGCCTCGCGCACTCCCTGCTCGTCGTTTGTCTCGCGTCCGGCGACAGTCAATCCGAAGGTCGACACGTAGAAGTCGACGCTTGCATCGAGGTCGCGTACGGCGATCCCGACATGATCGATCCGCCGCAGGGGAGAAGCTGTCACGCGGTTATCGTGGCAGCATGCCAGGGTCTGTTCTCGTTGCAGGGGCGCGCACACCGGTCGGCAAGCTGCTCGGCTCGCTCACTGACTTCCAGGCCGTCGACCTCGGCGGTGTCGCGATCGAGGCGGCGCTGTCGCGGGCGGGGATCGCCGGCGACCAGGTCGACTACGTCATCATGGGCCAGGTCCTTCAGGCCGGTGCCGGCCAGATCACGGCACGGCAGGCGGCGGTCAAGGGCGGCATCCCGATGACGGTGCCGGCGATCACGATCAACAAGGTGTGCCTGTCCGGGCTGGATGCCATCGCCCTCGCTGACCAGCTGATCGGTGCCGGGGAGTACGACGTCGTCGTCGCCGGTGGCATGGAGTCGATGACCAACGCACCGCACCTTCTGGCCGGCGCTCGCAAGGGTTACAAGTACGGCAACGGGACGCTGCTGGACTCGATGGCCCACGACGGCCTGTTCTGTGCCTTTGACCAGGTGGCGATGGGCGAGTCGACCGAGCGCTACAACGCCAAGCTCGGCATCGGCCGCGAGGAGCAGGACGCGTTTGCTGCTCGGTCGCACGAGCGCGCTGCCCGGGCCCAGAAGAACGGGTTGTTCGACGACGAGCTGGTGCCGGTGCCGGTGCCGCAACGCAAAGCTGAACCGGTCCTCGTGACCACCGACGAGGGAGTGCGGCAAGACACGACAGTCGACGTGCTCGCAAAGCTTCGCCCGGCTTTCGCCGCCGACGGCACCATCACGGCGGGCTCCTCATCGCAGATATCCGATGGCGCCGCCGCGGTCGTCGTGATGTCGCGGCGCAAGGCTGAAGAGCTGGGCGTGCCCGTGCTCGCCGAGATCGGCCATCACGGCGTCGTTGCCGGACCGGATGCCTCGCTTCAGGCGCAGCCGGCGAACGCCATCGAGAAGGCCATCGGCCGCGCCGGCGTCTCGGTCGCCGATCTCGACCTGGTCGAGATCAACGAGGCCTTCGCGTCGGTCGCGATCCACTCGACGAAGCTGCTCGGCATCGATCCGGACAAGGTCAACGTCAACGGTGGCGCGATCGCTATCGGCCACCCGATCGGAGCCTCCGGCGCGCGCATCGCGTTGACGCTTGCCTATGAGCTGAAGCGCCGCGGCGGCGGGCTCGGTGCGGCCGCGCTGTGTGGTGGCGGCGGGCAGGGCGACGCGCTGCTGTTGCGCGTGCCGGCCTGACGTGCCGGACGTCGCCGACCTCGTCGAGCGGGCGCGGTCCGGTGACGCGCGCGCGGTCGGGCGCCTGATCTCCTTCGTCGAGAACGCATCGCCGTTGTTGCGTGACGTTGCGGTCGCACTCATGCCGTACGTCGGGCACGCGCGTGTCATAGGCCTGACCGGAAGCCCGGGCGTCGGCAAGTCGACGTCGACCTCCGCGTTGGTTCGGGAATATCGCGCTCAGGACCTCCGCGTCGGCGTGCTTGCCGTGGATCCCTCGTCGCCATTCTCCGGCGGAGCGCTGCTCGGCGACCGCGTGCGCATGCAGGACCACGCCACGGACAGTGGTGTCTTCATTCGTTCCATGGCATCCCGAGGCCATCTCGGCGGTCTTGCCTGGGCGACGCCCCAGGCGCTTCGCGTGCTCGATGCTGCCGGCTGCGACGTCATCCTCGTCGAGACGGTCGGCGTTGGTCAGGCGGAGGTGGAGATCGCCTCGCTCGCCGACACGACGCTGGTCCTGCTTGCCCCTGGCATGGGCGATGGGATCCAGGCGGCGAAGGCCGGAATCCTCGAGGTCGCTGATGTCTTTGTCGTGAACAAAGCCGATCGCGACGGCGCCGAGCAAACGACGCGCGACCTCCGGCACATGTTGTCCCTGGTCGACAGCCGGGACAGCTCGGACTGGCAGCCGCCGATCGTCAAGACGGTCGCATCGAAGGGTGAAGGCATCGACGACGTGTTGGCTGCGATCGACAGGCACCGTGAGTGGCTGCTCGAGTCCGGTCGGCTGGATGCCCGCCGCCGCGCGCGTGCCGCCGACGAGATCGAGGCGATCGCGGTGGCTGCGCTCCGCGAGCGACTGGGCGACCTGCGCGGCGGGCAGCAGCTCGACCAGCTGGCCGGCCGCCTCGTCGCCGGCGAGGTCGACCCCTACAGCGCCGCCGACGACCTGATCGCGTCGCTGCGCCAGGACTGACCCTGGCCGCGAAGCTTTTGGCTGCGGGTGTCAACCGAACGACCTAGATCCTCCCTCTTAGACATCGAGCCGGATGGGAGCGATGGACGCGACAGCGGAGCAAGAGTTCCGCGACTACGTCGTGGCTCGGGGTCCGGCGCTGCAGCGATTGGCCCATGCGATCGCGGGCGGAGCGGCGGAGGCGGAGGACGCGGTGCAGGAGGCGCTGATCCGGGTCTATATGGCCTGGCCGCGAATCCGACGTCGCGATGCCGTCGATGCCTACACACGCCGAGTCCTTGTGCGCGAACTGATGTCTCGTCGTCGTCAACGGCTAGCCCGGCCCACCGGGGCAATGTTGTCCGAACCGTCGATGGTCAGCGCCGATGCAGGCATAGCTGAGCGCGACGTGCTGCGCCGCGCCTTGCTTCAGTTGCCGCCCCGCCAGCGGGCAGTCGTGGTCCTGCGCTTTCTCGAAGACTTGTCCGAGGCCCAAACGGCAGAGGCGCTCGGCATCTCTCCGGGCGCTGCAAAGACGCATGCTTCCCGCGGACTTACGCGCCTACGAGAGTTGCTAGGGCCGCCAGAGGTGGCGTCATGACCTTTGAGGACGAACTTCGTCGACGGTTGCAGCAGCTGGACTATCCGGCCTCCGACGTCGACGGCGAAGCCTTGGCGCGCGCTGGCCGGTCACGACGGCGTCGCCGCACGACCGCCTTTATCGGTGCAGCGGGCGCTGCGGCGGCCGTCGCCGTGATTGTTCCGCTCGCGAGCGTGGGAGCAGGTGGCTCGCGGTCGGCCATCGGAATTCCTCCGCCAAGCCGATCGTCAGCCAGTGACAGCCTCGCTGCTGCGTTCCACATCGCGGCTCCGCAGATTCAGTTGGTGCTTGGGCCCGTTCCACAGCGACGACCGCCCTGTCGGCCCACCGATGTCGTGGCGCGCGCCGAGTTCCGCCCGACGCCCAGCGGTGACGCGGGCGTGATCTCGATGGTCGGGAAGAACTGTTCCCTGCACATCGCGACTGGCCCGACGCGCTTTCTCGACCAACATGGTGCTTCTCTATCGATCCCTTTCGCCGCGCCGCTAGGGATAGTCAACCCGCCGGAGAATCCGCGCCCGGACCTCGCGCTGAATGGTGGCGTGGCCAATTGGGGATTTCTGTGGGTCGGCTCGTGGTGTGGTGCGAGACCTGCGACCATCGAAGTGCCACTCGTGGATGCGCCGGATGAAGGTGGCGCCGACTACGGCACCCTTCGGATACCTGTCGTCGGTACGTCGCTCGGTTGCGAAGGCCGCTCGAACGCGCGAGTGGTCGTCGGGGTTGCAGGTCGGGAAGGCGAGGGAGTTCTCCCACCATCTCCTGCTTTGAGTTCACTGCGTCTGCACTTGTCGGTTCCTGGCCGCGCCGCACACGGTGGCTTGGTGGACGGTGTCGTCTTGACGATTCGCAATGCCGGCACGGCTCCCGTGCGGCTGGATCCTTGCCCTTATCTGGCGCTCGTGACCGATGCCCACGGCGTTTCGGGCACCGAGGAGGACGGAAGCTCGCTGTTGCTGCCGTGCGACAGGGCATCGGTGGTGGCGGGCGGCGACGAGGCAAGATTTGCACTTCCGCCGCTGCAATACGGCGAAGGTGCGCCAACCGGCCACGGTGGTCTACGGACCGGCGAAAGGGTCACGATCAACGTCGCAATCGCCAGCCTGCCTACCGCGTCTGCGACAACCCAGGTCGACTGATCTGAATGAGTGGGTCACGGACCCACAGCTGTCGGCGTGGTGGCACGGGAAATTCACCTATTTGCGCTATAACGAGGACCGCCGTCCGGATTGTCCCGATGGAGGTTTTCGACCATGGCCCGCAAACTCACATTGCTGGGCGTCGTCGCGATCGCGGCCTTCTACCTCATCGTCTCGCCCGCGACTGCTGCGAACGCGGTGAAGCACACCGGCCTGGCGATGCAGCACGCGGCGCATCAGGTCGCGACATTTCTTCGGGCGCTGGGCTGAGAGGTTGGGCTGAGCGTCAACCGCTACCTGCTCGACGGCGAACGCCGCGTGGTGATGGTGCGTCGTCATCCGATCGTGCTGCTTCGACATGCGGTCGAGCTGATGGTCGGGATGTATGTGTTGATCTGGTTGCGCGGCCACTTGCCGGCGATCGGAGCGGTCCGGTCTCTGCTCGGTTTGGCGATCGTGTTGTTGTGCGGGCGCACGATCTGGAAGGTCGCCCGCTGGAACGTCGACCGGTTCATCGTGACCGATGCGCGAGTCCTGTTGGTGTCGGGACTGGCCAACCGGCGGGTTTCGATGCTGCCGCTGCGCAAGCTCACGGACATGAGCTATCGACGCACTTCGCTCGGCTGGATGCTCGGCTACGGCGAGTTCGTCATGGAGTCCGCCGGCGAGGCGCAAGCGCTGCATCGCGTGCGCTTTCTGCCTCATCCGGACCGCCTCTACTTGCAGCTGTCCGAGCTGCTGTTTCCGGCCGACGCCGCTTTCGCTGCCTACGACTACTGATGCCGCGACTCAGCGATGTGCTGTCGCTGCGGCGACATCGTCGACGAGGTTGCCCAATGCCAGGTTGAGGTCGGCGACGTGATAGCCCCACGCCGGCCCGAGGTTCTCCTTGAGCCCGGGCCGCTTGTCGTGCGGTTGCGCCGTGACCTGCAGCCACGTGACGGTGCCGTTGTGCTTGCACTGCGCGGTGAACCTCGCCGGCGCCGCGACCCATGGCGTGCTGACGTGCACGCCGGGCAGGGAGCCGCTCGGGAAATACGACAACAACGGCGCTAGTCCGCCACCGATCGCCGCCGGGTTGACGCAGGCAACCTGCCGGTTCGTGGCTGACTCGCCGGAAAGCAGGCTGACGCCCGCGCCGGCGCGGCCGAACAACGTGAAGACCGGCGGCTGGCTCGGGAAGCTCGAGTAGGCGATGACGCAGCCCGACTGTCCTGCCCGTGAACAGAGCGGAACATGCTGGAAGCTCCCGCCGATGAGCTTGCTGTCGGCAACCGTGACGTTGCCACCGAGAAGGATCGCGAGTACCAGCTTCGCGCGCACCGTCGGCGACGAATCTATATCGGCGCGGATCAACCGAATCAGCATCGACGCGCCTTGCGAGTGGCCGATGAGCACCACTCGCCGCCCGTCGTTGTCGTGCGCAAGATAGTCACGCCACGCCGCTTCGACGCTGGCGAAAGCAGTGCGGTTCGGCAGTGAGTCGGGTGCGCCGTCGGCGAGGTTGAACAGGTCACTTGTCGTGCGCTGGCGATACATCGGCGCCCAGACCCGACACACCGAGGAGAAGCGAGCTGCCTGAGCAATTGCGGTGCGACGCTCGGCCGGCTGGACTCGCAGGTCGGCATTGGCGCCACTTTCGGTGCTGACCGTCGGATAGACGTAGAAGCAGTCCACCCCCCTGTCGATCGCCCGCGGTGACCTTTCGATGTGACGGGCACCCCTGGCGTCGACGATTGTCGTGGTGAGGTCCGTCGTACACGGGTTCGACGGCAGGCCCGGGCGGCACAGCCACACGGTCGTCGCCGGCGCGGCAGGCAGCGGTGACGTTGACCGTGGTGGCGAAGACGACGGCTGCGCGACGGTTCGATGTGAACTCGATGATGAGCAACCGGCAGCAACGGCAGCAGCCATCACGAGAGCGATGCAGGCGCGATTCACGATGCCGTTGCTCCGGCGGCCGCGGTCTCCACCTCGAGGAGTGATTCGGCTTGGCGCTTCGCGTGGTGTGCCTTTGCTCCCCCGCGCGCGCCGAACAAGCGCTTGCTCACGATCAGATAGACGACCAGCGCGACGTTGATCAGGAAGGCAGCGATCTTCACGTACGTGATGTGCTTGGTCAGCTCGTAGACCTCGATTGGGATGAAGATGCTCGTGCCCACGACAGCGACGTACTCTCCCCACCGCTTCAACGACCACAGGCCGATGCCTTCGAGCAACTGCAGCAACGCGTAGCCGACCAAGAAGGCTTCGACCAGGTGGATGGTGCTGTGCTTCGAGTGCAGCAACCGGCGGATCTCTGCGACCGTGGGGCTCTTGCTCAGGTCGTAGTTGAACGACTGGGCGAAGTCTCTGAACCTCGGCAAGTCCTTGTCGAACAACTGCTGCAGCGATGTCTGCGAGCTCTCGAACTTGAAGACGGCGAAGGCGAGGGCGGCAAGCACTGCTGTCCGGATCCAGCGTTCGATGGCGAGCAGACGCAGGATGAACGCCTCGCGCAGCGCCTTGCCACGCAACACGATCGGCGCCTCGGCGGCCGGCCCGGAGCCGGCCGGAGCGCCGACCACGAAGGTCTCGCATCGCAAACAACGCCACGCCTCACCGACCGCTGTCTCAGCCTTCAGCCGGTCACGCAACTCCGGCTCGTCGGGTGAATACGTCGCGTGGCCTTCTCGACTGCATCCGCGCAGGCTCCAGTCCATCCGACCAGTCTGCCAATCCGCCGGATCTGCCCGGCGGCTTGCAACACTTGTCCGCGTGCCGCGACCGCTCAACCTGCCGTTCGATCCGATCGAACGCGCCGGTGAGCTGTGGGAGTCGCACTTCGGTGCTGCCGCCCCGATGCGAGTCGCGACCTCGATCATGCGGGCGCAACAGCTGCTGCTGTCGCGCTACGACGCGATCCTCAAACCGCACGGGCTCACCTTTGCCCGCTACGAGGCGCTCGTGCTCCTGCACTTCAGCCGAGCCGGCGAGCTGCCGCTGTCGGTGATCGGTCAGCGCCTGATGGTGCATCCGACCAGCGTGACCAACACCATCGATCGGTTGGCTGCCGCGGGGTTCGTCGAGCGGCGGCCCAACCCTCGGGACGGTCGCGGGGTGCTCGCCCGCCTCACCGACGCCGGCCGCAGCGTGGTGCTGACGGCGACCGAGGAGCTCATGGGCGACGAGTTCGGCCTGGGCGACTACGACGCTCGGCAGCTGGAGCAGATCTTCGCTCTGCTCCGGCACCTGCGCGTGCAGGCGGCCGATTTCGGCGCTGCTGGACCAGATTAGTAGGACGTCCTAGTATTTTCCCATGACGAATGGTCGGGAGCGTTGGCAGCAGCGGTACGACGCCGCCCGCAAGCGCAACGCCGACTTCACCACGCTGTCCGGGGTCGAGGTTGATCCGGTCTACGGCCCGGCGGACGAGTCGGCCGTGCCCGGTTTCGAGCGGATCGGCTGGCCGGGGGCATATCCGTTCACCCGGGGTCTCTACGCCACCGGCTACCGCGGCAAGGCATGGACGATCCGGCAATTCGCCGGCTTCGGCAACGCGCAGCAGACCAACGAGCGCTACAAGATGATCCTGGGCGCCGGCGGCAACGGGCTGTCGGTTGCCTTCGACATGCCGACGCTGATGGGTCGCGACTCCGACGACCCGCGCTCGCTCGGCGAGGTCGGGCACTGCGGCGTCGCCATCGACAGCGCGGCCGACATGGATGTGCTCTTCGACGGGATTCCGCTGCAGGACGTCACGACGTCGATGACGATCAGCGGACCCGCCGTACCCGTCTTCTGCATGTACCTCGTCGCGGCCGAGCGGCAGGGCGCCGACATCTCGCAGCTCGACGGCACGTTGCAGACCGACATCTTCAAGGAATACATCGCCCAGAAGGAGTGGCTGTTCCAACCTGAGCCGCACCTTCGGCTGATCGGCGACCTGATGGCCTACTGCTATCAGGAGATCCCGCGCTACAAGCCGCTGTCCGTCTCCGGCTACCACATCCGCGAGGCCGGTTCGACCGCTGCGCAAGAACTCGCGTTCACTCTCGCGGACGGTTTCGGCTACGTCGAGCTCGGCTTGTCACGCGGATTGGACGTCAACCGGTTCGCGCCGGGCTTGTCGTTCTTCTTCGACGCCCACGTCGACTTCTTCGAGGAGATCGCGAAGTTCCGCGCGGCACGGCGCATCTGGGCGCGTTGGCTTCGCGATGTCTACGGCGCAACCGACGAGCGCGCGCAGTGGCTGCGCTTCCACACGCAGACCGCCGGGGTCTCGCTGACCGCGCAGCAGCCGGACAACAACATCGTGCGTACGGCGATCGAGGCGCTTGCCGCTGTTCTCGGTGGCACGAACTCGTTGCACACCAACGCACTGGACGAGGTGCTCGCGTTGCCGAGCGAGAAGGCGGCCGAGATCGCGCTGCGCACCCAGCAGGTGTTGATGGAGGAGACCGGCGTCATGAATGTCGCCGACCCGCTCGGCGGATCGTGGTACGTCGAGGCGCTGACGAACGAGATGGAGCGGCAAGCAGAGGAGATCTTCAGCCGGATCAAGGACATGTCGTCTGATGGGTCGATGACCGCGGGCATTCTTCGCGGCATCGAGGATGGCTGGTTCATGTCCGAGATCGCGGAGGCGGCGTTCCAGTACCAGCAGAAGCTGGAGAAGAACGAGAAGAAGATCGTCGGCGTCAACACACACACGTCGAGTGTCGAAGAACCGCTGGAGATCCTCCGCGTGTCGCACGAGGTCGAGCGCGTGCAGAAGCAGCTCGTCGCCGAGCGCAAGGCGCAGCGTGACAACGACGAGGTCGGCCAGGCGATCGCGCGGATGATCGAGGTCTCCCGCACCAACGACAACATGGTGCCGGCGATGCTCGACGCTGTGCGCGCTGAGGCGACCCTCGGCGAGATCTGCGACGCGCTGCGCGACGAGTGGGGCACCTACACCGAACCCGCCCGCTTCTGACCCCAATCGCGGGATAGAGCCCATCTATGGGCCATATCCCGCGATTGCCTCGGGTGCGGCGAACGTAGGCTGGGCGGCGTGAGCCAACCTCCTCGCCAGGCGGCGCAGCAGATCCCGGCATCACTGGCGCGGCACGTCGCGAGCGCAGTCGACCTGTCGGCGCTGAAGGCCCGGGCGACTGCCCCACCACCCGCTCCGCCTGCCGACGGTGTCGCAGCGGGGCCGCCCGCGGCGGCCGGAGGCCAGGTCGTCGACGTCACCGAGGCGACGTTCCAGACCGAGGTCATCGACCGGTCGATGCAGGTGCCGGTCCTCATCGACTTCTGGGCCGAGTGGTGCGGACCGTGCAAGCAGCTCTCGCCGGTGCTGGAGAAGCTCGCCACGGAGGGCAACGGCGCGTGGCTGCTGGCGAAGATCGATGTCGACGCCAACCAGCGTCTGGCGGCGGCGTTCCAGGTGCAGTCGATCCCGGCCGTGTTCGCAGTCATCGCCGGTCAGCCGGTGCCGCTGTTCCAGGGGGCGCTACCGGAGCAGCAGATCCGACCGGTAATCGACGAGGTGCTGCGGGTTGCCGCCGCCAACGGCCTGCCCGGTCAGTCCGATG
>DASSEQ010000151.1:0-14732 GCA_035695245.1 Mycobacteriales bacterium
ACGGTGTCACCCTCGGGCACCTGTCAAGTGTGCCCACTGACGCACCTGCTCGGTCGCCAGCGCCGCCGCGGCCAGCGCCGCCAGCGTGACGAGCAAGGCGCGCAACGGCGAGCCGCTGTGGTTGGCGATGTTGTCCACGGCTGCGCCGCGGACCTGTCCGCCCGGGAGGACGGATCCGATCGCTGCGCCCTGGGCCAGGGCCGGCGGCTCGGCCTGGAATGCCGCGAGCCGGGCGACAACCGGAAGCTGCCACGACGGCATCGCCGGCGGCGATACAGAGTCGGTCCGGGATGAGCTCGTGGGCCGGGCCTCCGCGCCTGGCTGTTTCGGCTGCGTCGCGCTGATCGGCCTGGTGACGGTGTGAGCCCTGGCGCTGGTCGGGGCGGGCTGCGTCGGGGTGGTGGACGTGAGCGGAGACAGGGGCGACGGCGACGACGTGACCTGCTGCACCGCTTGCTGCACCGTCGTGGTGACGGTCTGTTCCACCGACGTGACGGTCGTTCCCGGATCGGGGAGCGGCGGCACAGGATCGGCCGCAGCGATGCCCACGGAACACGCCCAGGACCCGGCGAGGGCCAGGGCGATCACTGCGGTTCGGCGAGTCTGCGGACCTGCGGCCATCGGAAACGTTCCTTTCGCTCGCCCCCTGAAGTGGCAAACGACCAAAGGACGCAAATGGTTACGCGGCCGGACGAGAAGCGTTGGTCAGGCTCGCAGCCGCAGACCGCGGGGCGTCGGGCGGAAGCCGGCGTGTTCCAGCGCCGAACCTAACGGCGAGGTGAGAACGGACTCCCCGTCTGCACGCTCGACCGCGAGCTTGCCGAGCGCGCCGTCACGAACGGCAAGAGCGAGTGCGTCGACCGCCGGCTGCAGCTGCGCCGCCTCGTCGGTCCACGACAGCAGCGACTTGCCACCGCGCTCGACGTAGAGAACCAGAGCACCGTCCACGAGCACGACGAGAGCGCCCGCCTTTCGTCCGGGTCGATGCGATCCTTCGTGGGCCGGCCACGGGAGGGCTGCGCCGTACGGGTTGGCCGGGTCCGCCGCGGCCAGCACCAGCGCAGCGGTTTCGCCTGCTGATCTCCGGTCGCGCCAACCACCGGGAACTGGCGGCTGCCAGGGCGAAGGCTCGCGGGACCCCCGCGACTCCGACTGCTGCTGCATCGCCCGCATCCGGTCGACCGCAGCACCGACGGCGAACTGCGCGCCGCCCAGTCCTTCGACGAAGTAACCCCGCCGAGCTCGACCTGACTCTTCGAACGCCTTCAGCACCGGATAGACCGCTGCGAATCCGCCGGCGATGTGTTCGGCGGTGACCGCGCCCCGGGTGAGCACGCCGTGTCGCTCGAGGAGCGTCTCCGCCAATGCGTGGCTTCGTCGGGTCGGGTCGCTCTCGCGTTGCGGTAGCCGCGACCATCGCCCCGCAACTCGTGGCGGCCCGGAGCGCACCGGCATCACCGGACGGCCTCGCCGGCCGGGTCGCACCCGCGGCGCGGGTCTGGCGCGGCCACCTCCGAGCAGATTGCGAAGCGGGAGCAGCGTGTCGTTGGTGACCTGTCCGGACCAGACGAGGTCCCACAGCGCGTCTGCGACGGTGTTGTCGTTGTTGAACGTCGGGTCGGCGCCGGCGACCAGGTCAGCAAGCGAGCGGAAGAACAGCGCACCACCGCCTTCGAGAGCAGCGAGCACAGCTGCGTGCAAGGGCGAGTCACTGTCGCCGGTGGTCGCCGGCAGCAGCGAGGGAGCGTTGTCGGCGAGATGCAAGGACACCCAGCCGTCGTTGCCGGGCAGAGCGCTGTGCCCGGACCACAGCACCTCACCGGCACTGGTCAGCTCGTCGAGGAGTGCGGGGCTGTAGTCGACGACGCGCGCCGGCAGCACCACGGTCTCGAGCATCGACGCGGGCACAGCCGCTCCTTGCAGCTGCTCGATCGCGCGCAGCAATCCGTCGAGTCCTCGACCGGCATGCGCGCCCATGCCCTGCCACGCCGGCAGGAACCGCGCCAGCGCTTGCGGTGGCGCGGGTTCGACCTCGTGTCGCAGCTTGGCCAGCGAACGACGACGCATGCTGCGCAGGACTTCGGCGTCGCACCATTCGAGTCCGACGCCGCCGGGGCGAAACTCGCCTTGCACGAGCCGGCCGGATGTTTGCAGCCGGTGCAGGGCTTGCTCAACGACGGCGAGCCCCAACCCCAAGCGTGCCGCGACGTCGATGCCGTGGAAGGGCCCGTGGGTGCGCGCGTAACGCGACAGCAGGTCGCCGAGCGGGTCGCCCACGGGTTCGAGAAACGCCTGCGGTACGCCGACCGGAAGTGGCGTGCCGAGCGCGTCACGCACCCGCGACGCATCCTCGATCCGGATCCAACGCTCGTCGCCCCCGATCCGCACCCGCAGCACCCGTCGCTGCTCTTCGAGCGCGGCAAGCATCTGCGGCGTCGCACCGCGCAGAACGAGGTCGTCCGTGGTGAGGTCGCCGAGCAGTCGCAGCAGGTCGGCGACGTCTTCGGCATCGTTCGCCCGGCGCTCCGGCGTGAGCCGTTGCAGCTCGGCTTCCACGTCGGTCACAGAGTCAGGATCGAGCAGCTCACGGAGCTCGGCGGTGCCGAGAAGCTCGGCCAGAAGAGTCGCGTCGAGCGCCAACGCGGCTGCCCGGCGCTCGGCGAGAGGTTGATCGCCTTCGTACATGAACTGACCGATGTAGCCGAACAACAGTGACCGCGCCATCGGCGACGGCTGCACCGTCTCGACATCGACGATGCGCACGACGCGTTCCGCGACGTCACGCATCAGCTGGACAAGTCCTGGAACGTCGAACACGTCTTGCAGGCACTCGCGCATCGTTTCCAGCACTACCGGGAACGAGCCGTACTGAGACGCCACGGACAGCAGCTGTGCGCTGCGCTGACGCTGCTGCCAGAGCGGAGTGCGCCGGTTGGGATTGCGTCTCGGCAGCAACAACGCACGCGCCGCGCACTCGCGGAACCGCGACGCAAACAGCGCGGAGCCACCGACCTCCTCGGTGACGAGCGGTTCGACTTCGTCGGCCTCGAACACCGCCATCTCCGGTGGCGGCACCTCATCAGTCTCGGGCAATCGAACCACGATGCCGTCGTCCGTGTGCATTGCTTGCACGTCGATGCCGAATCGCTCCCGCAGGCGCGCGGTCAGCAGCAATGCCCACGGCGCGTGCACCTGAGCACCGAACGGTGAATGTACGGCGACGCGCCAGTCACCGAGCTCATCGCGGAACCGCTCCACGACGATGGTGCGATCGTCAGGAACGTAGCCGGTTGCTTCGCGTTGCTCGTCGAGGAACGCAAGGGTGTTGTCGACCGCCCACGCGTCGAGACCGATCTCGGTGAGTCGTTGTCGCGCGCCGGCATCGTCGAGTCGTTGCAGCTCGCGCACGAAACCGCCGAGCGCGCGACCGAGCTCGATCGGACGGCCCGGCGCGTCGCCCTTCCAGAACGGCAGCCGTCCCGGTTGGCCGGGAGCAGGTGTCACGATCACCCGGTCATGGGTGATGTCCTCGATGCGCCACGACGTCGAGCCCAAAGTGAAGACGTCGCCGACGCGTGACTCGTAGACCATCTCCTCGTCGAGCTCGCCGACCCTCGACGACTTCTCACCGACGAGGAAGACACCGAACAGGCCGCGGTCGGGAATTGTGCCGCCGCTCGTCACTGCGAGCCGTTGCGCTCCCGGACGCCCCGACAGCTGTCCGGTGGTGCGGTCCCACACCAAGCGCGGACGCAGCTCCGCGAACTCGTCGCTCGGGTAGCGCCCGGCCAACATGTCGAGCACTGCGTGCAATGCCGATTCCGGCAACGACGAGAACGACGACGTACGGCGAACGAGTGCGCCGATGTCGTCGACGGAGCAGGGATCCATCGCCACCATCGCGACGACCTGTTGGGCGAGAACGTCGAGCGGGTTGCGTGGCGGCCGGATCGCTTCGATGCCTCCTTCCTGCATGCGTTGCGCGACGACTGCCGCCGGCACCAAGTCACCGCGATGCTTTGGGAACATGACCCCGCGACTGACAGCTCCGACCTGATGGCCGGCCCGTCCGATGCGTTGCAGGCCACTCGCGACACTGGGCGGCGGTTCGACTTGCACGACGAGGTCGACGGCACCCATGTCGATGCCGAGCTCGAGGCTGCTCGTCGCGACAACGCACGGCAGCTCGCCGCGCTTGAGCGCCTCTTCGGTGAGCGCCCGTTGTTCGCGGCTGACACTGCCGTGATGGGCACGGGCGATCTCGGCTGGTGCACCGAGTGCCGCACCTGACTGGCCAATGGCCTGCGCCGGCGCGCTGTGCTGCGGCAGCGCTTCGCCGTACGTCCGTTCGTAGGCGATCTCGTTGAGACGGTTGGTCAGGCGTTCGGCCAGCCGGCGCGAGTTGGCGAAGACGATCGTCGACCGGTGTGCCTGGATGAGGTCGACGATGCGCTCTTCGACCGAGGGCCAGATCGAGCGTCGGTTGTCGGGGCCGGCGGCGGACCCCTCGCGGGGTTGGTCGGTGACCTCGCCGAGCTCGGTCATGTCCTCGACCGGCACGACGACGTCGACGTCGATGGTCTTCGCCGCCGGCGGCTGCACGATGGTGACCGGCGCGGCGCCGCCGAGGAAGCGCGCCACCTCGTCGACCGGTCTCACGGTGGCGGACAGCCCGATCCGTTGAGCGGGTTGATCGAGCAAGGCGTCGAGGCGCTCGAGCGAGACCGCCAGGTGCGCACCCCGCTTGGTGCCGGCGACCGAGTGCACCTCGTCGACGATGACCGTCTCGACGCCGCGCAACGACTCCCGTGCCTGTGACGTGAGGATCAGGAAGAGCGACTCCGGTGTGGTGATAAGGATGTCAGCGGGCTTCCGCGCAAAGGCCCGACGCTCCTCGGCCGGTGTGTCCCCGGTGCGCATGGCCACCCGGACGTCTCCGACCACTTCGCCTTGCCGCGCTGCGGAGTGCGTGATGCCTGCCAGCGGCGCGCGCAGGTTGCGCTCGACGTCCACCGCGAGCGCTTTGAGTGGTGAGACGTAGAGAACTCGGCAGCGGCGGCGGGGGTCGTCCGGAGAAGGGGTCGTTAGCAGACGGTCGAGGGCGGAGAGGAAGGCCGCCAGCGTCTTGCCGGATCCCGTCGGGGCGATGACCAGCGCATGCTGCCCGGTGTCGATGGCCTCCCACGCACCGGTCTGTGCCGCGGTCGGCGCTGCGAACGACGCGTCGAACCAGCCCCGGGTCGAGGCCGAGAAACGGTCGGGCGCGGGCACCTGGCCATTGTCGCCCCGGTGTCCGACACTTCCCGGCGAGGGAGAGCTAGCCGTCCGACGGCGTGACGTCGATGACCGCATGCACGGCATGCGGGCGCTGCAGGGTTGCGAACAGCTGCGTGCCGTCCGCGACGGCGTGATCGACGGCGCCGTCCACGACCACATCGGCCAGCTGTGCACCGGTCACCGGGTCGTGAGCGACGAGCGCGGATGTCGCGTCGTTCCGGGTGACGGTCCACATCAGTGAGTTGCCGGTGGTGAGGTCGTAGGTGACGTCGTTGGCCACCCGTCCACCGGTCAAGGTCTGGGCGTCGAGGGAGTATTCGCCGTCCAGCCCGGCGGTGACCAGGCGGCTGGTGCCGTATGCCAGCCGGGACGTGTCGCTCGGGAGCTGTCCGGTGCCCTCCGTCTCCAACGTGAACGCGGAAAGCCGCGTGACGAGGCCGGCGTTGTTGTTCCAGCTCAGCACGAACACGTCGTTGCCGCCGATGGCGAGGGGATGGAGCCCCCACGGGGCGCCTTCGATCAAGGCGGTTGCGGCCGGCCTGTTCTGCCCGGCGAAGTAGCGCGCCAGCTGCACACCGTTGGCGTCGGCGGTGAGCAGCCACGCGTCCACGCCGTTCGCGGTCACGGTCAGCTGGGCCGCGGGCGCACACGGTGCGGAGTGGTTCATGACGACCAAGCCGGTGACCGCGTTGCGCTCTTGCAGCATGCATGTCGATCCGACCTGCATGGCCACCCAGAGGTGCGACGGCGTGGCGGCGATCGACTGCGGGGTGCCACCCAACGGGAACGCGTGCAGGGCCGCCGTCACCGAGTTGATCCGGATCAGGGCACCGGTGCTGCCGACCCAGATGGTGCCGCGCGACACGGCAAGCGCCGCGACGCTCTTCACCGTGTTGGGCAGCGCGAGCGTCTTGGCGATGCGGAACTGCTTGGTCAGCGATGTGACCGGCGGTGCTGGGGGTCCCGACGTACGCGAGAGCACGCTCGGGAGGACGAGCGCCACGACGGCGCTCAGTGCGGCTGCAAACACCCCCGCGCTGGTGGCGGTGACGCGCGCGCGGCGCCGCCGCCGCACGCCGGCCCGGATCAGCTCCAGGGCGTCGTCGCGCGGCAGCACCTCGAGCCGCTCGTCCGAGAGCGATGCGCGCAGGCGCTGCTCTAGGTCGTCCATGAGGCCTCGGCGCCGTCGGAATCCGCCAGAGCTGCCCGCAACTTGGCCAGGCCCTTGCTCGCCTGGCTCTTGACCGTGCCGGGCGCGCAGCCGAGCGTCTGCGCGATCTGCTCTTCGGACATGTCCTCGTAGTAACGCAGCACCAGCACGGCGCGTTGCCTCGCCGGCAGGGTCTTCAGCAGCCGCCAGAGCTCGTCGTCGTGTGGTTTCTGCTCGGATCGCTCGCGGGTCTCCGGCACGATGTCGACGAGTGACTCGCGCCGCAGCTTGCGCCAACGCGAGGTGCGCCCGTTGATGATCGCCCGTTTGACGTAGGCCTCTGGGTCACCGCCGCGCTCGATGGTGTGCCAACGCACGCCGGTGCGTTCGAGCGCGTCCTGGACGAGGTCGGCCGCAGTGTCGGGATCGCCACAGACGGCGTGGGCGAAGCGCAGGAGCGCCGGCAACCGGGCGCGCACGAACGCGTCGAAGGACTCGTTCTGCGCGTTCACGCTTCGCCCCCCGGGCGGCCTGTCCTCAGCGTAGACGCGCGACGGGGCGTTCCGGTTGCCGTCGGGAGGTGATGTCCCCAGCGCGGCATACCGTGGAAGGGTGCGCGTGACGGACTTCTGGGACCGGATGGAGTCCCGGTTCGGGCCGGCGTACGCCGCGAGCGTCGCGCGCGACCAGGTGATCGGGCGGCTCGGCAACCGCACGCCGCAGCAGGCACTCGAGGCCGGCGAGGACGTGCGCGAGGTCTGGTTGGCCGTCTGCGAGCACTTCGAGGTCCCGATCGCCGACCGTCATTGATGGGGGCTGGTGCGCCGCGGCGTGTCGGCTTGAATCGAACATCTGTTCGGCTACTGTGAATTCTGCGCGGCCGTCCACAGACATCGCAGGAGCCCTCGAACTGTCGGACCTCGGTCCTAGCGTCGGCCGCGACCAACTCGCAGGAGACCCACCCGCGATTCAGCGAAGACCGCGACACAAGGGGTGCAGATGGCAGGCATCGACCGTGACAAGGCGCTCTCCACCGCGCTGGCACAGATCGAGCGGCAGCACGGCAAGGGCGCGGTCATGCGCCTGGGAGACGAGACACGCGCACCGATCGAGGTGATCCCGACCGGCGCCATCTCCCTCGACGTCGCGCTCGGCATCGGCGGACTGCCGCGCGGCCGGATCGTGGAGATCTACGGACCGGAGAGCAGCGGCAAGACCACCGTTGCGCTGCACGCTGTCGCCAGCGCCCAGCGGACCGGGGGCATCGCGGCGTTCATCGACGCCGAGCATGCGCTCGATCCGGAGTACGCAAAGGCGCTCGGCGTCGACACCGATGCCCTGCTCGTGTCGCAACCCGACACCGGCGAGCAAGCGCTCGAGATCGCCGACATGCTGATCCGCTCCGGAGCGCTCGACATCCTCGTCATCGACTCGGTCGCGGCGCTCGTGCCGCGGGCCGAGATCGAAGGCGAGATGGGTGACTCGCACGTCGGGCTGCAGGCGCGGTTGATGTCGCAGGCGATGCGCAAGATCACCGGAGCCTTGGCGACGTCCGGCACCACGGCGATCTTCATCAACCAGCTCCGTGAGAAGGTCGGCGTCTTCTTCGGCAGCCCGGAGACGACCACGGGTGGCAAGGCGCTCAAGTTCTACGCCTCGGTGCGCCTCGACGTGCGGCGAATCGAGACGCTGAAAGACGGTCAGGACGCGGTCGGTTCGCGCACCCGCGTCAAGGTCGTGAAGAACAAGGTCGCTCCGCCGTTCAAGCAGGCGGAGTTCGACATCATGTGGGGCGCCGGCATCAGCCGCGAGGGCAGCCTGATCGACCTCGGTGTCGATCAGGGCATCGTGCGCAAGTCGGGTGCTTGGTACACCTACGAGTCTGATCAGCTCGGCCAAGGCAAGGAAAACGCCCGGGCGTTCTTGCGCGACAACCCGGATCTCGCTGACGAGATCGAGAAGAAGATCAAGGAGAAGCTCGGTATCGGCGCGCGGGTCGACCTGCCCGCCCAGGAGAGTGCGGCGGACCTGGACGCACCGATCGACTTGGTGCCCGATGCCGTCCCGGCCGACTTCTGACCCGACCGGGCCCGAGGCCGCTGGGGCGGCCAGAACGATCGCGCTGCGCTTGCTCGAGTCTCAGCCCCGCACCCGGGCTGAGCTCGCGCGGGCAAGGGCCCGTCGCGGCGTCCCAGCGGACGCCGCGACGGCCGTGCTCGACCGTTTCGAAGACGTGGGTCTCATCGATGACGATGCGTTCGCCGCTGCGTGGGTGCAAAGTCGTCACAGCGGCCGCGGTCTCGGTCGGCGGGCGCTGGCCCAGGAGCTGCGCCGGCGAGGGGTCGACGAGCAGACCGTCCACGATGCCGTGTCGGTCGTCACGTCCGACGACGAACAGACCGCGGCGCAAGCGCTGGCGGAGCGGCGCCTGCGCAGCATGTCGGGATTGCCGCGAGAGACACAGTTGCGCCGGTTGGTAGCGATGTTGGCGCGTAAAGGTTTCGGGCACGGCCTCGCCCTGTCGGTTGCCCGTGCTGCTGTCGACACCGCGGCCGACGAGGCCCCTCGCGGTTAGGCGCGACCGGTCTTGGCGAGTTGCTTGCCGCGGACCAGGAGCGGGCTTAGCCTCAATGTCACCAAGGAGTAACCGTCCGTGGCGCGCCGCGCTTCGGATGCGTCGACATAGTTCTACCCACCGACATCGATCTTTCGCCGACAGGCACGCAACGCTCGACCGGATGACAACCCCCGGGGCCCGGAGCGCCCCGGTACACCTCTCGCCGACGCCGCAGCGGTCGCTGCGCCGTCACTGACGGCCTCCTTGCCGAACCGGCACGCACCGTTGCGCGCGTGCCGCATCGAGAGGAGGTGCGGCCATGGGTGCGCTTGTCGCCGTCCTGGTCGTCGTCGGCCTCCTCGTCGTCGTTCTCGTCGCGATGCTCCTGCGGGTCATGTCCCGCCTGAACACCACCACCGCCGCCCCGCTGACCGCTACACCGACCGCCGCCACCACCACCGAATCGGTCGACGTAGAAGCGCTCCGTCGGCACGCCGAAGCCGAGGCCGCGGAGATCCGCCGCGAGGCCGAGGCGGCCGCGAGTGCGTCCGCCCAGGAAACCCGTCGCGCCGCCGAACAAGAGGTGCACGGGCTCCGGGAGGAAGCGCGGGCGATCAAAGACGAGATGCACGAGCTCAAGGCCGACTTGGAACGCCGTGAACAGCGCCTGATCGAGCGCGAGGAACGCATCGACGGCGAGCAGCGGAGGGTGGAAGGCCGCGACCGGGAACTCGCCGAGCACGAGGCGGCTCTCGAGCGCCGGCGAGCCGAGATCGAGCAGAGCGAGGAGCAGCACCGCAGAGAGCTCGAGCGTGTCGCCGGGCTCACGGCAGCCGATGCCAAGGCGGAGCTGGTCAAGACCATCGAGACGCAGGCCAAGCGCGAAGCCGCGCTCATCGTGCGCGACATCGAACAGGAAGCCAAGGACGAGGGCGAGACGCGGGCCCGCAAGATCGTGACCTTGGCCATCCAGCGGGTGGCGTCCGAGCAGACGTCGGAGTCGGTCGTCAGTGTGTTGCACCTGCCGAGCGACGACATGAAGGGGCGCATCATCGGCCGCGAAGGCCGCAACATCCGCGCCTTCGAGTCCACCACCGGCGTCAACCTGATCATCGACGACACCCCCGAAGCCGTGCTGTTGTCGTGCTTCGACCCGGTGCGTCGAGAGGTCGGCCGGCTCACGCTGGAAAAGCTCGTCCTCGACGGCCGCATTCATCCCCATCGGATCGAAGAGGTCTACGACCGCAGCAAGGCCGAGGTGGAACAACTCTGTGTGCGTGCCGGTGAGGACGCTCTGGTCGACGTCGGCCTGACCGACATGCATCCCGAGCTCATCACGTTGCTCGGGCAGTTGCGCTACCGGACGTCGTACGGACAGAACGTCCTTAAGCACCTGATCGAGGCAGCACACATCGCCGGCATGATGGCGAGCGAGCTCCGACTCGATCCGGTCCTGATGAAGCGCTGCACGGTGCTGCACGACATCGGCAAGGCGCTCACTCACGAGGTCGAGGGAAGTCACGCGATCATCGGTGCGGAGATCGCGCGGAAGTACGGCGAGCACGAAGACGTCGTGCACGCCATCGAGGCGCATCACAACGAGGTCGAGGTGCGCACTGTCGAGGCCGTGCTGACCCAGGCCGCTGACGGCATCAGCGGTGGTCGTCCCGGCGCTCGACGGGAAAGCCTCGAGCACTACGTGAAGCGGCTGGAGCGGATCGAGGAGATCGCCAGCGACAAGCCGGGCGTCGAGAAGGTCTTCGCGATGCAAGCGGGCCGGGAGATCCGCGTCATGGTCAAGCCGGACGAGGTGGACGACATCGCGGCGCAGGTGATCGCCCGGGATGTGGCGAAACAGATCGAAGAGGAGCTCACATATCCCGGCCAGATCCGCATCACCGTGGTGCGGGAGTCCCGCGCAACGGAGTACGCGAAGTAGCCTTCGGGACACTGGCGGGGCGGCGTACGGGGGAAGGGTGACAGCGCGATGCGCATAGGGCGACGGCGACGCGGTGCGGTTGGTGGGGGAGTTGCAGCAGTAGGCGTCGTGCTGGTCGCCACCGGCACGTTGGCAGCAGCGGCATCGCCGGCCGCGCCGAGCGCGAGCCGGGTCAACGCTGCAACGAAGGCTCTGCACACCCTTCACGCCGAGCCTGCGCCACAACTCGACGCGGCCGACGCGGTTGCGCTTGCAGCAGCCCCCGCCGGTGTCGACCCGGTGTCGTTCGAGCGGCAAGCCATGGCACAGGCCACCAACGCCGCGACCGCGCCGAGCGCCCGCCGGTGGCGACAAGTCGGTCCCACCGGACAGCTCCTCAACGACCCCAACTACGCGACCGACGAGGGCCGGCTCCCGACCACCGGCATCGTGCTCGCGATTGCCACCGATCCGCGCAGCACCGTCGGTGACATCGCCTACATCGGCACCGGCGGAGGCGTCTACAAGACGACCAACGGCGGCAAGAGCTGGACCGCCGCGGCCGGTGTGCCGGGAATGCCCGTCTCCGCCATCACGGTCGACCGCGCGCACCCCAACAACGTCTACGCGATCACCGGGCAAGGCTTCCAGGGCGGCGGGGAGTTCGCCGGCCTCGGCGCCTACTACTCGCACGACTCCGGCGCCACCTGGCATGCCTCGTCATCGTCCGTGCACGGTGCCGGCCAGCAGGTCGCGGTCGGCCCGGACGGCACGGTGTTCGCGGCAACCACCGGTGGTCTGTTCCGCTCGACCGACCACGGCGTGACGTGGAGCAACGTCCTGCTGCCGACCGATCCCAAGACGGGCAAGCCGGCCACCGGCACGCCGGTCGGCTCCTGGACGAGCGACGTCGTCGTCAAGCCCGGGGCGGGCAGCACCTACACCGTGTACGCCGCTGTCGGCTACGTCGCCGGCAACGTCACGATCACCAACCCGGACGGCTCCACCACGCAAGCGGCGCCCGGCAACGGCCTCTACAAGTCGACGGCGGACGGCAAGGTCGGCAGCTTCAAGCGCGTCGACGTCAGCAGCAGCGTCACCGGCTGGGAACAGCCGTACGGACACATCTCGTCCGATCCGATCGGCCGCACGCGGCTCACGTTCAGCCCTGACGGCAAGTACCTCTTCGCACTTGTCGCCGACGCCGGTCACCGGTCCAGTGGCGTGTTCGGTCCGGCCGACCCGGCCGACCCGCTCGGCATCCCGCACCCGACGAGCCTCAACGGCATCTACCGCTCCGCCGACGGTGGCGCCACCTGGGACGAGATCGCGACGTCCGAGTCGCTGACCGCGGCGCCAGGCAGCACGCAGGCGGTGCTGTCCGCCGCGAGCGCGCTCGGCTACGACACCGGCATCCAGGCTTGGTACAACGGCTGGATCGCCTTCGACCCCAGCGGCAACCACTTGCTCATCGGCGAGGAGGAGGTCTACCAGAGCCTGGCCGACGCGACCACCTCGGTGCCGGTTTCCGGTGCCCTGCTCAAGCCGCTCCCGTTCCAGTCGATCGACGCTTACGTGTCGGCCTGCGGGATCGAGTCAACCGGTGTCACGCCGCCGGGTGCCTGTCCGAGTCCGCTGCCGTTCATCGGGGGACAGGTGACGCATCCGGACCAGCACGGGGTCGCCGTTGTCGACCAGGGTTCGGGTGCAACGCGGCTGTGGATCGGCAACGACGGGGGAGTGTTCCGGCAGGACCACGCCGCCTCCGCAAGCTTCGCCAACGGCGCTTGGACCTCGGCAGCCCATCTCAACCAGCTGTTGCCTTATCGCGCTGTCGAAGGCAGCAACGGCGAGGTCATCGCCGGCCTGCAGGACAACGGCACCAACCTCTATCCGCCGGGATCCAACAACTCCTACGAGGTCTGCGGCGGCGACGGCACGTGGGTCGGCGTCTCGCGCACCGACCCCAACACGTTCTACTGCAACGAGAACGGCGACATCGTCGTCACGACCGATGGCGGCAAGACAACCACGGACATCACGCCGTGCCCGGCGAGCGGCACTTGTGGCAACCCGACGTTCGAGCCGGGCGCAACCGCAATGGATCCGTTCGACAGCAACCACATCGCGTTGGCGACGAGCGTCGTCTACGAGACGACGAAGGGTGCGGCGACCTCATCGGGTGACGGCGTCACCCCCGACACCGGTGACTGGGTCCAGGTCTTCGATCTCGGCACCGTCGGCGGGACTTCACGGCTGGCGGAGGCGCTCGATCTGCAAGGGCCGTTCATGTACGTCTCGGGCTGTGCCGTCTGCGCCTCGTCGGTGAAGCTCCCGGTGAAGTCGCTCGACCGCGCGCTCGCCACCAACGTCAAGACCGGGTGCACGGCGAAGGTCGGCACGTCGAACTGCTGGCACTTCGCGAAGCTGATCGGCATGTCGCAGCGGCAGATCTACGGGCTTTCCGCCGATCCCCGCAACGTGCGACGTGTCTACATCGCGACCATCACACCCAGCGTCATCCGCGTCGACTTCGCCGGCGCAACCGCCGGGCGCGTCTTCATGAGCACGGACGCCGGTGACCACGTCACCGACATGACCGGCAACCTCCCGCAGGGCAACGTGTGGGACATCAAGGTGATCGGCACGCATGTCTACGCGGCAACCGACTACGGCGTCTTCGTGGCGAAGGTCGGCAGCAAGCAGTGGCAACGGTTGGGCACCGGCCTGCCGACGACCAGGGTCTTCGGCATCAACATCTCGGCCAACCGCAAGGACCTCGTTGCGGCGACGTACGGACGTGGTGTCTGGATCTATCCGTTGGCCGCGAGCGGTGTGTCGACCAGCTTGCCGAGCAAGCCCGGCGGCGCCGTTGGCGCTCTTCGCAGTGGACGTTCCCTCGCGACGACAGGTGCGCCGGCGGGCGTCGCTGTCGCCGGCGTCGTGCTGATCGGCATCGGTCTCGTCATGCGTCGAAAGGTTCTGGGCCGGGAGGTTCTTGCATGACGGTGCCGATGAGTGGTGAGGACATCGCGCGTCACTACTCATCCGGCCATGCCCGCCTCGCCGAGCTGGCGTCGACGTTGACCGACGACCAGCTCGCGACGCCCGTGCCGTCGACGCCAGGTTGGACAGTCCACGATGTGCTGGCGCATCTCGCGGCGCTCCCCAGCGACGCTCTCGCCGGCCGGCTGACCGGGATGCCCACCGACGAGATCACCGCGGAGCAGGTGGCCGCCCGCCGCGATCTGACGGCGAAAGATCTGATCGAGGAGTGGACGGCCAACGTGCCGCAAATGCTCAGCGGTGCTCGGGCCGGCGTCGTGCCTGCCGCTCTTGCTGTCGACGTCCTCACGCACGAGCAGGACATCCGCGGCGCGCTCGGCCTGCCACCGGTGCTGACCGCCGAAGAGCTGCGCTACGCCACTGACCGGTTCGCCCGCGGCTTCGGCTACGGCCTCAAGAGGTCCGGTGTGGCGCCGGTTGTGGTCGCGGCCAGCGACAGCGACTTCAGCGTCCTGGCGGGCGAAGGGGATCCAGCGGCAGAAGTGCGCGCCGCCGAGTTCGAGTTGTTCCGAGCCCTGGCCGGTCGTCGCAGCCGCAGTCAGGTGCTCGCCTTCAGCTGGTCCGGCGACAGCGCGCCGTACGTCGAACGCTTCAACGTTTTCGGCCGGCCACCCGAGACCGACATCACCGACTAGGACAACTAGGCGAGCGTGGACAGCCCGCCGTCGACGGCCAGCACCTGACCGGTGACGTAGCTCGCGTCGTTGCTCAGCAGGAAGGTGGCTGCTGCCGCCACCTCCCATGCGGTGCCCTGGCGGCCGAGC
>DASSEQ010000152.1:0-5015 GCA_035695245.1 Mycobacteriales bacterium
CGCTGTCAACCGTCAAGGCCGACGCGGTGCTGATCGGTGTCGCGCAAGGACCGAACGGTCCCGTGCTCGCGCCCGGCGCCGCCGATCTCGACAAGGCCTTCAAGAAGCGACTGCTCGACGCCCTGACGACTCTCGGAGCAAGCGGGAAGGCGAACGAGACCACCAAGCTCGCCACCCTGGGCGCAATTGCAGCACCGCAGCTGATGGCTGTTGGCCTCGGTCCGGCCCCCGCCAAGGGCGGTCGCTTCGACCCCGAGGTGCTCCGGCGTGCAACCGGCTCCGCGGTTCGCTCTCTCGCCGGCACGAAGCGGGTTGCGACGTCACTGGCATTGGCCAACGGCGGTGCCGCCGAGGACGTTCGGTCGGTGGTCGAGGGAGTGCAGCTCGGTGGCTATGTCTTCACCCGCTACCGAGCCGAAGCGCCCAAGACGGTCGATTCGGTCGCGGTGGTCGTCGACAACCCGCGCGACAAAGCGGTGAAGGCGGCAGTCGAACGGGCGCAGGTCGTCGCCACATCGGTCGCGCTTGCCCGCGATCTCGTCAACACAGCGCCCGCGGACTTAGGCCCGGCCGACCTGGCGCAGGCCGCCGTCGACGCGTGCCGGCCGCTCGGTTGCGAGGTCGAGGTGCTCGACGAGAAAGCACTGAAGAAGGGCGGCTACGGCGGCATCCTCGGCATCGGCCAGGGGTCGATCCGGCCGCCGCGCCTCGCGCGGATCACCTACGCGGGCCGCAAAGGCGCGCCGACGGTGCACCTGGTCGGCAAGGGCATCACGTTCGACTCCGGTGGTCTGGCGCTGAAGCCCGCGCAGTCGATGGAGTGGATGAAGTCCGACATGGGCGGCGCAGCGGCGGTGATCGGCACCATGCGCGCGATCGCCGAGCTCAAGCCGAGCGTCAATGTCGTCGGCTGGGTGCCTACGGCGGAGAACATGCCGAGCGGCACGGCCATCCGACCTTCCGACGTGCTCACCATGCGGGGTGGCAAGACCGTCGAAGTCATGAATCCCGACGCAGAAGGCCGCATCGTCATGGCCGATGCGATCGTGGCGGCAGGCGAAACCGACCCCGACTACATCGTCGACATCGCCACGCTGACCGGCGCGCAGCTGGTGGCGCTCGGCAGCCATGTCTATGCCGTGATGAGCAACGACGACGAGTTCCGTACGACGCTGGTCGCCGCGGCGGATGCGGCAGGCGAGCAGAGCTGGCCCATGCCACTCCCACCCGAGCTGCGAAAGTCGCTCGACTCGGACGTCGCCGACATCTCCAACATCGGCGATCGCAACGGCGGCATGCTGACCGCGGGGATCTTCCTGCAGGAGTTCGTGCCCGAGGGCGTGAAGTGGGCGCATCTGGACATCGCCGGACCCGCGTTCAACCTCGGCCAGCCCTATGGCTACACGCCCAAGGGCGCTACCGGCGTCGCCATCCGCACGCTCGTGGAGTGGCTGACCGGACTGGCCTAAGCGGAATCGGCCACCCGAAGGGAGCATCGAACCGCCATTCGGCGGTGCCGACGTGGAAGGCGACGCAACTTTGTCACCCACGGAGGGGTCATGCGCCTTCATCTTTCGGCCACCGCGCTCGCCAAGGCGAAGGCGCTCAGCGTTGTTGCAGCTGCGCTCACTGCCGGCGGGGTCGGAGGCGCGGTCGCGCTGAGCCACGTCGACAGCTCGTCGCCCACGCAGGTCATGACGACGGCCGCGGACGCCACACCGAGCGCATCCGCGACGCCGACCGACTCGGCCTCGCCGACCGACTCCCCGACGGATTCGTCGTCGGCGACTCCCACGGACAGCGCATCGCCGACTACGTCGGATGCGCCGGCTCCGTCGGCTGACCCGACGTCGTCACCGAGCAAACACGGTGCCTGCGTCTCCGCCGTCGCACACTCGGCCCCGCATGGCAAAGACGGCGAGCACGGCAAGGCGGTGAGCACTGTCGCTCGCAGCGACTGTGGCAAGTCGGCCCAGTCGGACGCCTCCGAGTCGCCGGATGCGAGCGAGTCGCCCCAGCCGCTCGCGACCGCGGGCGTTCAGGACGGGCACGGCCAAGGTCACGGCGGAGGCCACCACTAGGGAAAGCGCACTGCCGCGACTGCCGGCGCCTCTCGCGCAGTGAAACAATGGCGACGACAACGTCGTCATCGCGAGGAGCAGCACAGTGGCCGACCCGCAAACCGCGGACCTCGTCATCCTCGGCGCCGGCAGTGGTGGCTACGCGTGCGCGCTGCGCGCCGCTGAGCTCGGCCTGTCAGTGATCTTGGTCGAACGTGACAAGGTCGGCGGCACCTGCTTGCACCGCGGATGCATCCCGACGAAGGCCCTGCTGCACGCTGCCGAGGTCGCCGACGCCGCCCGCGAAGGCGAGAAGATCGGCATCAAGTCGAGCGTCGACGGCATCGACATGCCGACCGTCAACAGCTACAAGGACGGCGTCGTCACGCGTCTCTACAAGGGCCTGACCGGCCTGGTGAAGAGCCGGAAGATCACCGTCGTCGAGGGCAGCGGCAAGCTGGTCGCGCCCAATGCGGTCGAGGTCGACGGCACCCGCTACGAGGCGGGCAAAGCGGTCGTGCTGGCGACCGGCTCCTACTCGCGGAGCCTTCCCGGACTCGAGATCGACGGCGAGCGCATCATCACCAGCGAGCACGCGCTCGGGCTCGACCGGATGCCGCAGTCGGTCGTCGTGCTCGGCGGCGGCGTGATCGGCGTCGAGTTCGCGAGCGTGTGGAAGTCGTTCGGCGCCGACGTCACGATCGTCGAGGCACTCCCGCGGTTGCTGCCACTGGAAGAGGAGTCGAGCTCCAAGCTGCTCGAGCGCGCCTTCCGCCGCCGCGGCATCACCTTCTCGGTGGGCAAGAAGTTCGCCGAAGCAAAGACGACCGATTCCGGCGTGACGGTCACGCTCGAGGACGGCACGACGTACGACGCGGAGCTGTTGCTGGTCGCCGTCGGACGCGGACCGGTGTCGGAGGGACTCGGCTACGAGGACGCCGGCGTGGACGTCGAGCGCGGCTTCGTGAAGGTCGACGCACACTGCCGCACCAACGTGTCCGGTGTCTACGCGATCGGTGATCTGCGGCCCGGCCTGCAGCTCGCGCATGTCGGCTTCGCCGAGGGAATCATGGTGGCCGAGCACGTCGCGGGGCTCAACCCGCCGGCCGTCGACTACGACAACGTCCCTCGCATCACCTACTCGGAACCCGAGGTCGCAAGCGTCGGCATCACGTCGGCGCAAGCAAAGGAACGCGGCTACGACGTCGTCGAGTTCACCTACGACTTCGCCGGCAACGGTCGCGCGCAGATCCTGCAGACCGGTGGCGCGTGCAAGGTTGTGGCGCAGAAGGACGGTCCTGTGCTCGGGGTGCACATGGTGGGTTCGCGGGTAGGCGACCTGATAGCCGAGGCGCAGCTCATCACCAACTGGG
This sequence comes from Mycobacteriales bacterium, assembly GCA_035695245.1. Taxonomy (GTDB): domain Bacteria; phylum Actinomycetota; class Actinomycetes; order JAFAQI01; family JAFAQI01; genus DASSEQ01. The sequence goes on from DASSEQ010000152.1 coordinate 3,434, forward strand.
AGGCGCTTCCGGTCGAGGTGGCACAGCTGATCCATCCGCACCCGACGTTGTCGGAAGCGGTCGGAGAAGCCCACCTGGCACTTGCCGGCAAGCCGCTACACGTGCACGGCTGACAGAGAAGCAAGCGAGGAGCACCCGAACCCATGGCCGTCTCCGTCACGATGCCCCGCCTCGGCGAAAGCGTGTCCGAAGGCACCGTCACCCGCTGGCTGAAGAAGGAGGGTGAACGCGTCGAGGCGGACGAGCCACTGCTCGAGGTCTCGACCGACAAGGTCGACACCGAGATCCCCTCGCCGGCCGGCGGCGTGCTCAAGAGCATCAAGGTCGGCGAGGACGAGACGGTCGAGGTCGGCTCCGAGCTGGCGGTCATCGACGACGGCGCCGGTGGCGGCACGACTGACGAACAGACCAGCGATGCCGCCCCGCAGCAGCGCGAGCCGGAACCAGAACACGAGCCCGAGCCGCAGGCGCAGGCCGAACCTGAACCGGAGCCTGAGCCGCAGGCGAAAGAAGAGCCCAAGCCTGAGCCGGCGGCGCCACCGGCTGCCGCGGACAGCGAGGATGACGACGACGGCGGCAGCGGTCCGTCGTACGTCACGCCGCTGGTGCGCCGGCTCGCATCCGAGCACAACGTCGACCTGGCCGACGTGCACGGCACCGGCGTTGGCGGGCGCATACGCAAGCAGGATGTGCTCGACGCCGCGGGCAAGGCCAACGGGAAACCACGCCAGCAAGCACAAGCGCCGGCTCCCGCGGCGCGCGCCGCGGCTCCCGAGCAGCCTTCGCGGCCCCCGGTCGAGACCACTGCGCGAGGACGCACCGAGAAGCTCTCGCGCCTGCGCACCGTCATCGCCCAGCGCATGGTCGAGTCGCTGGCGATCTCGGCACAGCTCACAACCGTCGTCGAGGTGGACCTCACCAAGATTGCGCGCCTGCGCGATCGCGCGAAGGGTGAGTTCGAGGCACGCGAAGGCGTGAAGCTGTCATTCCTGCCGTTCTTCGCGGTCGCAACTTGCGAAGCCCTGCGCGAACATCCCGCGGTCAACGCGTCGATCGACATGGAGGCCGGCACCGCGACCTACCACGACAGCGTCCATCTCGGCATCGCCGTCGACACGCCCCGCGGTCTGCTCGTGCCGGTGATCAAGGATGCGAGCGACCTCAACCTGCCTGGCCTTGCGCGCAAGATCTCCGACCTCGCCGATCGCACCCGTGGCAACCACATCACGCCGGATGAGCTCGGCGGCGGCACGTTCACGCTGACCAACACCGGGTCGCGTGGTGCGTTGTTCGACACGCCGATCATCAACCAACCGCAGGTCGGCATCCTCGGCACCGGCGCGGTGGTGAAGCGCCCCGTCGTCGTCGACGACCCTGACGTCGGCGAGGTGATCGCGGTGCGGCACATGGCCCATCTCGCGCTGACCTATGACCACCGCATGGTCGACGGCGCCGACGCCGCGCGCTTCCTCGGCACGATCAAGCAGCGCTTGGAAGAAGGCGAGTTCGACGCCGAGCTCGGTCTGTAACCGTTCACGGTGAAGGTTGTCGTCACCGGGGCATCCGGTCTCATCGGCTCGGC
>DASSEQ010000153.1:0-4107 GCA_035695245.1 Mycobacteriales bacterium
GACTGACACCAACCAATACGGGCGGTACGTCCTCCCGACGTTCACCGAGCGGACGTCGTATGGCTTCAAGGAGCTCTCGCCCTACACGAAGCTGTTCGAGGAACGCATCATCTTCCTCGGCGCACCGATCGACGACACGTCGGCCAACGACGTCATGGCGCAGTTGCTCTGCCTCGAGTCGATGGACCCAGACCGCGACATCTACGTCTACATCAACTCGCCCGGCGGCTCGTTCACCGCGCTCACCGCGATCTACGACACGATGCAGTTCATCCGCCCGGACATCCAGACGGTGTGCATGGGTCAGGCGGCCAGCGCTGCCGCCGTCCTCCTCGCCGCCGGCACCAAGGGCAAGCGGTTCGCGCTGCCCAACAGCCGCATCCTCATCCACCAGCCCTACAGCGAGGGCGGCGGTCAAGGCAGCGACATCGAGATCCAGGCGCGCGAGATCCTGCGGATGCGCTCGCTCCTCGAGACCCTGATCTCCAGGCACTCGGGGCGCAGCGAGGACCAAGTGCGCCAGGACATCGAGCGCGACAAGATCCTCACCGCCGACGAAGCGGTCGAATACGGCCTCGTCGACGAGGTCATCCAGAGCCGGAAGCTCACTCCTGTCGGAGCCAAGTCCTAGCCTCCCGTTAGGCCGGTCGGGTGACGGTACGCCGCCGTTCCGGGCCCGCCTCGTTACACCTGCGTACGACGACACGCCGAACCGGTGATCCAGGCTCGCAAAGAGGGGTCCGAGATCACCGATAAGGCGGTACCGTCGTACAGAAGCCAACCGGGGCCACCCGGGCGGTTCGTTTGTCCAGGAGGAGCCGGGAGCTCCGCTGCCTCGAAGGAGACCGAGTGGCACGCATCGGTGACGGTGGCGACCTGCTCAAGTGCTCCTTCTGCGGCAAGAGCCAAAAGCAGGTCAAAAAGCTCATCGCGGGCCCCGGCGTCTACATCTGCGACGAGTGCATCGACCTGTGCAACGAGATCATCGAAGAGGAGCTGACCGAAAGCTCCGACGTCAAGTTCGACGAGCTGCCCAAGCCGAAGGAAATCTACGAGTTTCTCGACGGCTATGTGATCGGCCAGGACACCGCCAAGAAGACCCTCTCGGTCGCCGTCTACAACCACTACAAGCGGGTGCAGGCCGGCGCGACCGACAAGGACCCGGTCGAGCTGCAGAAGTCCAACATCATGCTGCTCGGCCCGACCGGTTGCGGAAAGACGCTCCTCGCACAGACGCTCGCCAAGATGCTCAACGTCCCCTTCGCCATCGCCGACGCCACTGCGCTGACCGAAGCCGGCTACGTCGGAGAAGACGTCGAGAACATCCTGCTCAAGCTGATCCAGGCGGCCGACTACGACGTCAAGAAGGCCGAGACCGGCATCATCTACATCGACGAGATCGACAAGATCGCGCGCAAGAGCGAGAACCCCTCGATCACCCGCGACGTCTCGGGTGAGGGTGTGCAGCAGGCACTGCTGAAGATCCTGGAAGGCACCACCGCGAGCGTGCCGCCACAAGGTGGCCGCAAGCACCCGCACCAGGAGTTCATCCAGATCGACACGACCAACGTGCTGTTCATCGTCGGGGGCGCATTCGCCGGTCTCGACAAGGTGATCGAGGCGCGGGTCGGCAAGAAGGGCATCGGCTTCGGCGCGACGATGCGCGGCAAGGCCGACGTGGACACCGCCGATGTCTTCGGCGACGTCATGCCGGAAGACCTTTTGAAATACGGCATGATCCCCGAGTTCATCGGCCGGCTGCCCGTCATCACCAGCGTGCACAACCTCGACCGCGACGCGCTGATCCGGATCCTCACCGAGCCGAAGAACGCTCTTGTCCGCCAGTACAAGAAGCTGTTCGAGCTCGACAACGTCGAGCTCGAGTTCTCCTCCGACGCCCTGGAGGCGATCGCTGACCAGGCGATCCTGCGCGGCACCGGTGCGCGTGGGCTGCGCGCGATCATGGAGGAAGTGCTGCTCTCGGTGATGTACGACGTGCCGTCCCGCAAGGACGTCGCCAAGGTCGTGATCACCGGCGAGGTCGTGCTGTCGCACGTCAACCCGACGATCGTGCCGCGCGACGCCACGCCGCCGAAGCGCGAACGCCGCGAGAAGTCCGCCTGAGTCACAGCACGGACTAGTTGGCGAGGCGGCACCACCGCCTGTCACCCGAACGGCTCCTACCGACTTGCGCCGGTTGGCCCGACTTTGCGCCGGTGTCACTAGTCACTAGGAACTATGGACGCGGAGCGTAGTCACCCGGTTGCATGGTGTGACAGGTAGTTCGGCAAGCTCGCTGGGGGGCTCATGGCATCGGTGCAAGCAGCCACGCGCTGCGCGCTGGTGCTGCGGTTGGCACGGCAGATCACCGCCCGCCACAACCTCGACGACGTGCTCGCCGAGACCTTTCGCGCGTTGCGCCCGCTCGTCGCATTCGCCTGCGGCTCGATCCAGCTCGTCGACGACGACGGGTGGATGCAGGTGGTCGCGGCCGATCCGGCGCCGGCCGCACCGACGAAGCCCGAGCCGGTGCCGCTCGCGACCTCGATCGCGGGCCGGGTCGTGCTCACCGAGCAACCGCTCTATCTGCACGACGTCACGGCCGATGACGTGCCGGTCCAGCGGCGTACGACGGTCGCGGCCTCCACCCGCAGCCTCTTCGTGGTGCCACTCGTCGCTGACGGCGCCGCAGTCGGCGTGCTCCAGGTCGAGTCGAACGAACCGGACGCGTGGGACGACCACGACCTCGAGCTCTTCGTCGCGGTCGCGCCGGTTGTCGCCGCGGCGATCCAGAACGCCCGTGCGCACCGCCGTGCGACCGCCGCACGAGAGCAGTCGACCGCGACCGGGCGGCGCCTTGTCGAAGCCCGCCAGGTGGTCGCCTCGCTCAAAGCCGCGCACTGCAGGGGCGAGAACCCGGACGTTGTCGCGCTCATCAGCCGGCTCGAGCAGCTGCTCGCCGACCCGGCCGACATGTCCGCGATGCGCGTGCCGCTGCAACGCCAACGCGTCGCTGTCGGCTGATCGCCAATATCGTGTCGCCTCATGGCGACAACAACGGGGTACCTGCGCTTTCCGACCATCGCCGGCGACACCATCGTCTTCGGCAGTGAAGACGATCTGTGGACCGTCGGGGCCGAGGGTGGCGTCGCGCGACGCCTGACGGCCAACCTCGGCCAGACGTCGCGGCCGCGGTTGTCACCGGACGGACAGCTGTTGGCCTTCACGAGCACGGAGGAGGAACACCCGGAGGCATGGGTCATGCCGGCCGAGGGGGGCGCGGCGCGCCGGCTGACCTATCTGGGCTCACCCACGACGGCGGTCGTGGGATGGGCGCCGGACGGACGGCTGGTTGTCATCAGCGCGGGTGCGCAGCCGCTCCGCGACTGGACGATTCCGTTGCTCGTCGACGTCGAGACCGGAGCCATGGAGACCCTGCAGGTCGGACCGCTCCGCGACTTGTCGTGGGCGCCCGATGGCCGCGGACTCGCCATCAGCCGTTACGCGTTCGATCCGGCGCGGTGGAAGCGCTACCGCGGCGGCACCGCCGGACAGCTCTGGGTCGACCGCAACGGGTCCGGAACGTTTCGGCGTCTCCTCGCCGACATAAGCGGCAACTTCGTTCAGCCGATGTGGGTGGGCGACCGGATCTACTTCCTGTCCGACCACGAGGGCGTCGGCAACATCTACTCGGTCCGCCCGACCGGCACGGATGTCCGTCGCCACACCGACCACGTCGACTACTACGTGCGGTTCCCGTCGACCGACGGCAGCCGCATCGTCTACCAGCACGCCGCCGAGATCTGGCTGCTCGATCCGGCGACGGATACGACGACCCGGCTCGAGGTCGAGACCCGCAGCCCGCGCGTGCAGAGCAACCGCAAGTTCGTGCCGGCGGCGGACTTCCTCACCGGCTTTTCCGTGCATCCGGACGGTCGTTCGCTCGTCGTCGAGACCAGAGGGCAGCTGTTCGACCTGCCGCTCTGGGAGCACGCCGCCCGGCCGCTCGGTCCAGGAAGCGGCGTGCGGGAACGACTCGCGGTCTGGTTGACCGACAGCCACACCGTCGTGGCCGTCAGCGACGAGGGCGGCGACGAGCATCTGGTC
>DASSEQ010000154.1:0-14714 GCA_035695245.1 Mycobacteriales bacterium
TTGCAGGCGAGGGGCCGGACGACCAGTGCGCAGCTCGTCGATGCCGAACGGGAGCGGATGCTCAGGACGCAGGGTCGCGACGATCGTCAGCGGCACGACGGTCTGCCGCGCCCAACAAGCCCAGTCGTAGAGGTTGAACGGGAACCATTTCGGCAGGAAGACGATTTCCGGTGGAAGGTTCGGCAGGTCGTCCCAGGACCACAGGCCGAACAACGCAAGCCACATCCGTGTGAAGACGCGGGTGCCCTCGAGACCGCCGTTGGCACGAATCCAGTCGGTAGCGGTGCGCATGTGTGCCGCGTCGACATCGTCGCCGGCGAGGCGCAGGGCGACCCACGCCTCCACTGTCGTCGAGAGGTCGCCAGGCCCGCCGTAGAAGTTGGCCCAGGTCCCGTCAGCCCGTTGCTGTGACCGGATCCAGCGCGCGGCCTCGTCGGTTTCCTGCTGGTTGCGGATGCCCAGGAACTCGCGAAGCAACAGATCTTCTGCGTCCATCGTGACGTTGGTCTCGAGCTCGCCCTTCCACCAACCGGCGTCGTCCTGCAAGGACAACAGGTAGGACACGGCCGCATCGAGCGTCGCACGCGCGTCGACACTGACCTCGGGCTCGAGGTTGACGGGCCGGTCGGCGGCAAGCGTCACGTCAGCTCTCTCTCGTGACGATGAACCGACCCAGCGCGACCAGCTCGTCCCTCGCGTCTGCATCGATGTCGACGGCATCGAGAGCGCGCTCTCCCAGCGCCAGTCGGCGGCGTGCCTCTTCTGCCGCCCACGCACGACCGCCGGCGCTCTCGACGAGGTTGGCGGCGACGGCCACCTCGTCGTCACTGTCGGGACCGTCGGTAGCAAGCCACGCCGCCAGGTCGTGTCCGTAGCCACCGCCGTGCTCGACCGCCCATGTGATCGGTAGCGACTTCTTGCGCGTGCGAAGGTCGCTGCCGACGGGTTTTCCTGTCGTCGCCGGATCGCCCCAGATGCCGAGGAGGTCGTCGATCAGCTGGAACGACAGGCCCAGCTCCGCGCCGTAGGTCGCGAGGGCATCGACGATATGCGCGTCAGCACCGGCGAGCACGGCACCGATCGCTGCCGAACACGCCAGCAGCGCTCCCGTCTTCCCGGCAGCCATGTCGAGGCAGTCGTCGACCCGAACATCGGCACGCTGCTCGAAGGCGAGGTCGAGGTGCTGGCCGCGGATGAGCTCCTGTGTCGTGGTGGCAAGAAGCCGTGCCGCCCCGACCGCATCCAACGTGCCCACATCGAGCAGGACCTGTGTCGCTAAAGCAAGCAACGCGTCGCCACAGAGGATGGCGGCTGGCGCACCCCACTCGGCCCACACCGTGCGCCGGTGACGACGCTCGATGTCACCGTCCATCAGGTCGTCATGCAGCAGTGAAAAGTTGTGCACCAGCTCGACGGCGACCGCGCCGGGCACGGCGACCTCGGCGTCGCACCGCGCCGCTTGGGCGGACAGCAAGGCGAACGCCGGACGCACCGCCTTGCCGCCGCCGGCGCTTGCCGGGCGACCGTGCACATCGGTCCACCCGAAGTGGTAGCGGGCCAAGAGCGCACTGTCGGGATCGAGACTGTCGACCGCGGCACGCAACGCCGGTTCGACCGCGGCGCGGGTGCGGAGCAGGGTCGTGGGCAGTGCGATGGTCATCTCGAGGCCCCCGCAGCGTCGTGAGCGAGCATCGGCCGCTTTTGGAGGAAGGCGAGAGTCGACGCGGCGGCTGCTTCGCCGCTGCGCACTGCACCCTCCATGGTTGCCGGCCAACCGGTTGCACAATGCGCGCCGGCAAGTGCGAGGCCGGCGTAGGACGTTGACGTCTGCGGCCGGAACCTCGTGACGCCCGGCGCAGGCCGGAACGTCGCCGCACGCTCCCGCGTGACGAAGAAGTCGTGCAGCTCTGCTCCGCGCATCGCCGGAAGGAGACGACCCAGCTCGGGCACGAAGACCTCCTTGAGCTGAGCGACCGGAACGTCGATGTAGTCGTCTGCGGCCGAGAGAGAAACTGCGAGGTATTGGCCGGACCGGAGCCCGGACTGGCGGGTGCGGTCGAAGACCCACTGCACGGGCGTGCCGACACCGGCGAGGAACGGCTCGTGGAGCACTGGCCGGTCCACGACGACATGCAGGTTGACGATCGGTGATGCGCCGAGCTGTTCGGACCACCCTCTCGTCAGCCTCAACGCGTCGTCCGGGAGCAAGCGCTCCATCTGCTGCGGGTCGGCCGCAACGACGACGGCGTCAGCCTCGATCCGCTCTCCGGACGCGTCCACCGTCCAACCGGCGGCCGTTACAGTAAGGCTCGACACACGCTCGTGAGTGCGCACGTCCGCACCTGCATCGACCAGGGCTCGTGTCGAAGCATCGCCGTGCAGCTGCTGCAGCGGAATGAGCGACCAGCCGATGTCGGCCGCGCCTGACTCGGTCAGCAGGCCGATCTGGAAGACGGTTGCCGCGATCGCGAGCGACGACGCGTCCGCTCGGGCATTCATGGTGGCAACACCGACGAGCTCCCACAGCGCTTCCACAACCGCGTCGGTCTGACCGTGGGTGCGCAGCCAGTCGCCGAGCGACCGGTCGTCGGTGCGAGGGTCGTCGCGGTCAACCGACCGCATCGCCAGCGCGCCACGCACCGCGCGGGCCCGGTCGGCCGGGGACAACACCGAGTAGCCGCGCAGCGAGCGAGCCAGGTGAAGCGGTGCGGGCATGCGGTCGCGCCGCAACCGTGCCCTCCGCAGGTCGCCGGCACGGACCACGGGCACGTCCAGCCGAGGTTGCACCGTTACGTGCTCCGACATTCCCAGGCGTTGCAGCAGCGCGAGATAGGACGTGCAGCACCGCATGAAGACGTGCTGGCCGTTGTCGACGTCGAGGTCACCGTGCCGGAAAGAGTGCGTCAGCCCGCCGAGCCGCGGTTTGGCCTCGAGCAACGTCACGCGGCAGCCGGCGTCTGCGAGCTGAAGGGCAGCAGTGATGCCGGCGAGGCCGCCGCCGACCACCGCGACATGCGCAGTCACCGCGAGGATCCCATCAGTGACGACACGGCGACTCGCGTCTTCTGCCAACCGGACAACGAAAGGCGCCGGTCGCGGATCAGGGCGGGGTTGCTTTCGATGCGGTCGAGCAGGCGCTGGTAGATGCCCGACATCGCCGTGCAGCACGCGGCGCTGCGCCGATCGAGCAACGGCACCAGGCGCAACCCGTCGTCGTACCAGGTCCGAGCCCGAGCGGCGCTGAAGCGCACGAGGGCCGACAAGGCACCGTCATCGACGAGCGCACCGGCCTCGTCCACGCCGATGACGACACCGAAGCGGTCGAGGTCCTCCTGCGGCAGGTAGACGCGACCGTTGAGGTAGTCCTCTCGGATGTCGCGCAAGATGTTGGTCTGCTGCAGCGCGACGCCGAGTGCATCCGCGTAGGCAGGCGCAACAATGAGGTCGCTGGCACCGAACACGGACAGGCACAGCCGACCGATCGAACCGGCAACGCAGCGGCAGTAGTGCACGAGCTCGTCGAAGGTCGCGAAGCGCGCGCCGACGACGTCCATCTCGACGCCGTCGAGCAGCTCGTCGAATGCGTGCAGTGGGATCGGGAAGTGGCGCGTGGCATCACTCAGAGCGAGCAGCACAGCATCGTCACTGTCATCAAGGCGCGCCAGCGATGCACGCACCGCTGCGAGCTGCTCGACCTTGACGCTTTGCGGGAGGTCTCCGTCACCGATGTCGTCGATGCGCCGCGCCAAGGCGTAGATCGCACACAGTGCGTCACGCTTCGACGGCGGCAGCAGCCGGATCCCGTAGTGGAAGTTGCGTGCCTGCTCGCGGGTGATCTCCGCGCAGGCGACATAAGCCTCGGCAACCGTCGCGGTGGTCATCGCGCACCTACCAGCAGACGAAAGCCGTGGGTGACCACGTCGCGCTTTCGCGGCACCGGAGTTTGCGTGCACACGTCGTAGTCGGAGCGACGCAGCGCATCGACGGTCGCTAGACCGCCAGCGGCATAGCCCGCGATTGCGACACGGGCAGCGCCGTGCAGGCGGCGCACGAGCGTCGAGCCGTCCTCGAGCAGGACCGCGGCGCGATCGACCTGCCGCGCCACAGCCTGCCGCAGCGGTGGCGGGGTGGGGCTGACGTCGAGGTCACTGTCGGCGACGCCGAAGTGCGCCAGATCCTCCATCGGCAGATAGACGCGGTCCCGGTCGCGCTTGTCCTCGGCAACGTCCTGGCAGTGCTCGAGCAGCTGCAGCGCAGTGCAGACGCGGTCGGAGAGCGCGCGCGCTTGCCGGTCGTCGACGCCGAAGACGGCGAGGACGATCCGCCCGACCGGTTCGGCTGACAGCGCGCAGTAGCCGAGCAGATCGTCGTACGACGGATAGCGCGTGACGGTCTGGTCGCGACGGTTCGCCTCGATCAGGTCGAGGAAGGGCTCCGGGGCCAGCCGCCCGTCCGCGATGGCGGGGCGCAGCACCTGCACCGGCGCGAGCCGCGGCGTCCCGCCGGCGAAGGCGGTTTGAAGGTCGGCGGCGAGGAAGTCCAGCCGGCGCAGCCGCTCCGCCGACGTGGCGTGCGGATCGTCGCCCGCGTCGTCGATGACGCGGGCTACGTCGTAGACCGCCCGCAGGTCCCGGCGGTAGCGCGGGGGAAGGAAGCGGAGCGCGACAGGGAAGTTCTCGGCTCGCTCGAGACGCCGGAGCGCTGCGGCGTCGTCAATGTCGACCAGCGCCACATCACCGATCCAAGTTGATTGATCATGCGTGTTCCTGACGTATTTGGGTGATTGTCGAGACGAATTTTCATCACCGGGATACAAAGTTGGGGTGACCACATCCTCAGTGACCACGTTGCCGGAGCTCCTGCCCACCCTGGTGGAGGACTTGCCCCAGGTCCTTGAGGAGGTGGTCGGCCTGCTCCGCGAGGAGTGGCCGGACTATGCGTCGTTTCTGGCCGACGACCCGGCCGGAGTCGCCGAGACCGCTGAAGCCGCCCTGCACCGCCTGGTCGCGCTGGCGCAGGGCGATGCGGCAGCGGCGCCACCCACGGCCGGCCAGGGCGAGCTGTTCGAGGAGCTGGGGCGGATCGAGTGGCGCGAGGGCCGATCCCTGTCGAGCCTGCTGTCCGCCTACCGCGCCGGGGCTCGCGTCGCCTGGCGGCACATGTCGCGAGGTGCGCTCCGCCGGGGCGTGGCACCGGAAGCCATCGCGCAGCTTGCCGAGGCGGTGTTCGTCTTCGTCGAGGATCTGTCCAGCGCGTCGGCGCGAGGCTACGTCGACGAGCAGCTGGCTACCGCTGCCGAGCGCGAACGGGTCCGCGCGGAGCTGGCCGACCTGTTGATGTCCGAGCGGGCAGATCTGACCCTCGTGCGCACCGCGGCCGCGGCCGCCGGCTGGCCGCTGCCGGCGACCGCCGCACTGGTCGTCGTCGACCCCGCGCACGGCCACGATTTCTTCGCCCGGCTCGACACCAGATCGCTGCCGATCCGCCGTCCGGAGCTCGCCGGTGCGATCGTGCCCGACCCCGACGCCCCCGGCCGGCGCACGCGGCTCGCCGATGCGCTGCGCGGGCTCGGGGCCGTTGTCAGCTCAGCGGTGCCGCTGGAACTGCTGCCGGCAACAACGCGCGACACGACAACCGCACTGCGCCTGCATGCCGAAGGGTTGCTCGTCGACGACCCGATCTTCGTCGACGACCACTACGACGCACTCCTCGTGCACGGCGACGCCCGCCTGCTGGCGCTGCTGACCGAGCAGGCGCTCGCCCCCCTCGCCGGGCTGCCGCCGCCGACGCGAGAACGCTGGGAGACGACGCTCGCCGCCTGGCTGCGCTCGATGGGCGATCGACAGGAGATGGCGCGCGTGCTGCACGTCCATCCGCAGACCGTTCGTTACCGCGTCGGCCAGCTGCGGTCGTTGTTCGGCACGGCACTCGACGACCCTGCCGCGAGGCTGCGACTCACCCTGGCGCTGTGCTGGCGCGGGCTCTAGTGTTCTGAGTCAGAAGTTGACGGCCACCGCCTGCGGCGCCCGGACGGCGTCTCGCTGCGTTGTCGTCGTCGCACATAGCGCTGCTATGCGCTCCTCCTCCGCCTTGCGATCCATCCGTCCGGATCACCGCATCCGGCGGCGAACTTCCGACTCAGAACACTAGATCTGGCCGGCGATTGACGGGTCGACCCGCACCACACCAGCGAGGTTGTTGAGCGGCACCGGGACGTATTGCACATTGAGGCCGGTGTGCGGCGCGACGATCATCATGCCGTTGCCGGCGTAGATCGCGACGTGATCGATGTTGTTGGGGTCGGTCGGGTCGTAGTGCCAGAACAACAAGTCACCCGGCATCGCAGAGTTGTAAGGAATGTGCGGTCCGGCGAACCACTGCTGCTGGGACACCCGAGGCATCGCGATCCCCGCATGCGCGAAGGACCACTGCACCAAACCGGAGCAGTCGAACGAGCTCGGTCCGGTCGCACCCCACACGTAGGGCACGCCGATGCGGCTCGCGGCGGCTCGCAGAATCGTGTTGATCTGGATGCGCGTCATGAACTCGCCGGCGTCGCGGATCACGATCATCTCGCGCAGCAACATCGCGTGCGCCCTCTTGCCGACGATGCTCTTGACGTCGGCGCGCAGCTGCGCGGGATCGGCGTGCGGAGCGCTGACAAGGATGCCGTTGCCTTGCTTCAAGCCGAGCTGTCGCCCGCGCACATCGGACACGACCCCGTCGACGCCCGCCATACCGACGGAAGCAAACGCTCCGATGCGCACGGGCACCTCGTGGGCGGCGCGCACCGGCACGGTCTCCCCGAGCGGCAGCTGCGCGTCGTGTCCCATGTCGAACGAAGCAGTCAGCTCACCGCTCGCAATGCTCTGCCACAGCGGCTGTGAGGTTGCCGTCAGCTTCGGCGTCCAGGCACGGAAGAGGCCCGGCCGCACCCCCAGCAAGAACGCGCGATGACCATCAACGACCGATGAACCGGCGGCGACGGTCAGCAACGAGTGCACGCCGTCGAGGTTGCGGATCTCCTTGATCTGCCTCGCGCTCAAGGCATGCGGTGCGGTGACGAGCAGGGTCGCGTCGGTCAAGTGCTTCGGACGTGGCACCAGCGCGACGGAGGCGCTCACCGCGTCGGACGACAGGTCGGTGTTGGGAGCCGCGGCGGCCGGCGCCGGGGCGGCGGGCAACGCCAACGTGTTGAGGTGGCTGCCGGCGGCGCTCGCCCGGTGCGCCTTCATGGATCCCGCGCGCAGTGTCGCCGCGCCGGCTCCGGTGACGAGCGTGAGGATCAGACCGGCCACGACGAGGAGCGGGGCGGCTCCGCGAAGGCGAGGCGGCAGCGACTGCAGTCGCTCCAGCACGATGCCGCACCTCCTCACCCGTCCTAGGCGCCCCCTCCTGCACAACGAGGTCGCCTCCGACGGGTGACGGCACGCAACTTGTGCTGCGTCTGGCTGACCCGACCGACTCGACCTTGTGCCCTGAATTGTGCCCTTTTGCCCCGGGCAAGATCAACCACGGTGCCCAACACTGGCGGCGCTGTGGGCTCTGCTCAGCCGGCCAGTGCCCCGGCGGCGACGCGGAGGTCGCTCACGAGCCCGTCGTACGCCGCATCGCGGTTGTCGGCGCGGAGCACCGCGGACGGATGGATGGTCGCCAGCGCGAACGCGGACGACGCGGCACCGTCCTCGGCGCGCTCGAACGCCTCCGGATCGTGGGCCGAGGCAGGCCAGGGGAGCAGGACGCCGCGCGACTTCGTGACGCGGAACGACGGCCCGAAGAGCGCTTTGCCGGCGGTGGCGCCGAGGGCCACGACGACTTCCGGATCGAGAAGGGCGAATTCGGCCACCAGCCAAGGCCGGCAGGCACCGACGTCGTGCGCGTCCGGCGTCGCATGGATGCGCCGCTTGCCGTCACCGCTCGGGGTGAACTTGAAGTGCTTGACCGCATTGGTGGTGTAGGTCTGCGACGGGTCGAGCCCCGCATCGGCGATCGCGCGGTCGAGCAACTTGCCGGCGGGTCCGACGAACGGCTCGCCGCGCCGATCCTCGACATCGCCAGGCTGCTCGCCGACGAGCACCAGCCGCGCCGTCACCGGCCCTTTGGAGAAGACCGTCTGCGTCGCGTTCTCATACAACTGGCAACCCTTGCAGCCCGCTGCCGCCCGTCGAAGACCGTCGAGGTCGGCCTCCGCCGGCACGAAGTCGGCCGCGGTCATGCGCGGTTTAACGCGAGGAGATCGGGGTGTAGCTGCGCTCGTTCGGCCCGGTGTAGACCTGGCGCGGGCGCCCGATCTTGGTGGACGGGTCGGCCATCATCTCCCGCCATTGAGCGATCCATCCCGGCAGGCGGCCGAGCGCAAAGAGCACCGTGAACATGCGCGTCGGGAAGCCCATCGCCTTGTAGATGACGCCGGTGTAGAAGTCGACGTTGGGGTAGAGCTTGCGCTCGACGAAGTAGTCGTCCGACAGTGCAACTTCCTCGAGCTTCATGGCGAGGTCGAGCATCGGGTCCGGCTTGCCCATGCGGTCAAGGACGTCGGCTGCGGCCTTCTTGACGATGCGCGACCGCGGGTCGAAGTTCTTGTAGACACGGTGGCCGAAGCCCATCAGCTTGACGCCGGGCTCCTTGTCCTTTACTCGGCGTACGAACGCGTTGACGTCGCCGCCGGAGTCCTGGATGTCCTGCAACATCTCGAGAACTGCCTGGTTGGCGCCGCCATGCAAAGGACCGAACAGCGCGTTGACGCCGGCCGAGATCGAGGCAAACAGGTTGGCGTGTGACGAGCCGACCAAGCGCACCGTCGACGTCGAGCAGTTCTGCTCGTGGTCTGCATGCAGCACGAAGAGCATGTCGAGAACCTTGGCGGTGACCGGGTCGACCTCATAAGGCTCGGCCGGCACACCGAAGCACATGCGCAGGAAGTTCTCGACGTAGCCGAGGGAGTTGTCCGGGTAGAGAAGTGGCTGACCCACCGCCTTCTTGAACGCGTACGCCGCGATCGTCGGCAGCTTTGCGAGCAAGCGGACGGTCGACTGCTCGACCTGTTCGGCGTCGAACGGATCGAGCGAGTCCTGATAAAAGGTCGAGAGAGCGCTGACGCCGGACGCGAGCACCGGCATCGGGTGGGCGTCTCGAGGGAAGCCGGCAAAGAAGCTCTTGAACTCCTCGTGCAGCAGCGTGTGCGACTTGATCTTCTGCTCGAAGTCGCTCAGCTGCGCCTGGGTCGGTAGCTCGCCGTAGATGAGGAGGTAGGTCGTCTCGAGGAACGAGGAGTTCTCGGCCAGCTGCTCGATCGGATAGCCGCGGTAGCGCAGGATGCCGGCATCGCCGTCGATGAACGTGATGGCAGACGTCGACGATGCGGTGTTGCCGAACCCGGGGTCGTAGGTGACGCGCCCGGTCGCCGACAGGAGCTTGCCGATGTTGAGCCCGAATGGCTCCTCGGTCCCGTCAACGGCGTCCAGGGCGAGCGCCTCGCCGGGGTAGTTGAGCTCGTAGTCGGCCATGCTCTCAATTCTCGCAAGCGGCATCAGGGCACTGGATCACCGGCGTCGTACCCGGCAAACGACCGGTAACGCGCGGCGAGGAGCCCGACGCCGGCGATGCAGGCCAGCCCACCGCTGATGACCGACGCGGTGAGCCCGAAGGCGTTCGCCACGGACCCGGCCTCGAAGTCGCCCAGCCGCGGGCCGCCCGTGACGACGACGATGAAAACTCCCTGCAGCCGCCCGCGCAGCGCATCCGGTGTCGCCACCTGAAGGATCGTGTTACGAAAGATCGAGCTGACCATGTCCGCGCCGCCGGCAATCGCGAGCAACAGGAGCCCCAGCCACAGCGTCCTGGTGAGCCCAAACGCCGCGATCGAGCCGCCCCACACGCAGACCGAGACGAGCACTGCGAAGCCCTGACGACGGATCCGTCCCGCCCATCCAGAGGTGAGTGCACCGAGGAAGGCTCCCGTCGACGGCGCTGCGGCGAGCAGCCCCACGGTGGCGGCGCCGCCGTGGAACCACGTCGTGCCGATCGCGGGGAAGAGCGCTCGCGGCATGCCGAACACCATCGCGTTGATGTCGACGAGAAACGTCATCAGCAGGTTCTTGCGCGGGCCGAGGAAGCGCAGTCCCTCGAGCACCGAGGCAACACCCGCCCGCGAGCCGCCGCCTTCGGGAGGCATGGCCGGCAGCCGCCACACCACATAGAGCACCGCGATGAAGGACAACGCATCGAGTCCGTAGGCCCAGGCGAAGCCGAGCGTGCCGATCAGCAACCCGCCGAGCAATGGCCCGGCAGACAGTCCGGTGTTGAAGCCCAGCTGCCCGAGTGCGTTGGCCGACGGGATCAGCTCGCGGCGTACCAACTTCGGCAGGATGGCGCCGCGTCCGGACGAGTCGATCGCGCCCACCGACCCGGACGCCGCGGCAATCAGGTAGAGCAGCCAGAGCTGGTCCAGGTGCAGTGCCGCTTGCAGCATGAGAAGCGTCGACAGCCCGGCCATGGTCGTGCTCGTGACCAGTGTGAGCCGGCGCCGGTCCATCGCATCGGCGATGGCGCCGCCGAACAAGCCGCTGGTGATGAGTGGCCCGATGACGATGAGGCCGACGAGGCCGACCGCCAGTGACGAGTGAGTGAGGAAGTAGACCTGCACCGGGATGGCGAACTGCGTGAGCTGGTTGCCGGTGAAGGACACCGAGTAGCCGAGCCACCAGCGGCGGTAGTTGGGGTTCTCCCGCAGCGGGGTCGTGTCGGCGAGCCAACGCCGCCAGGCCGGCGGTCGTGCGGTGATGTCCTCGGCGGCCTCGCTGTGGGCTTGGGTCACTCGGTCACCGTCACGGCGACAGCCGTACGACGTGCCAACCGTCTGTGGTCGCCGAGTCGCTGCGTCGGTAGACCAGCCGGTCGTGCAACCGGTCCCGGCGGCCCTGCCAGAACTCGATCGACGACGGCACGACGCGGATCCCACCCCAATGCGGGGGGCACGGAACATCGCGCCCGTTGTATTCCTGCTCCAGCTCGACAACCCGCTGCTCGAGGTCGCCACGGCTGGCAACAACACTCGACTGCGCGCTCGCCCACGCGGAGATCTGTGCACCGCGTGGCCTCGTCGCGAAGTAGGCCTCGGACTCGGCCCGATTGGTGCGCTCGGCGACTCCTTCAACCCGGATCTGACGGCCGAGAGGATGCCAAGGAAAGAGAAGTGCGGTGCGTGGATTGGCGATCAGCTCGCGCGACTTGCGGGAGTCGTAGTTGGTGAAGAAGGTGAAGCCGCGAGCGTCCGCCACCTTGCACAGCACCATGCGGCTGCTCGGTGTCCCGTCCGGCGCGACCGTCGAGACGATCATCGCGTTGGCTTCGGCCAGCGCGGCATCGACGGCACATTCGAGCCACTCGTGAAAGACGACCAGCGGATCCGCCGGAAGTGCTGCGGCGTCGAGGCCGATCGCTTCGTATTCGCGGCGCAACCGCTGCAGGTCGACCTCGTCCATCCCCCTGACTTTCTCAGGAGCCGCGTGCCGGGCGACAATTGAGGTGACCGGGCCCAGCACCCCGACTCATCCCAAGGAGCCACCCGATGGCGGACGACACTGTCTTCAAGCCGGGCTTGGAAGGCGTCGTCGCCTTCGAAACCGAAATCGCCGAACCGGACAAGGAAGGCTCCGCGCTGCGCTATCGCGGCGTCGACATCGAGGATCTCGTCGGGCGAGTGTCCTACGGAAACGTCTGGGGGCTGCTCGTCGACGGCCGGTTCGCGCCTGGGCTGCCGCCGGCCGAGCCGTTCCCCGTGCCGGTGCACTCCGGCGACATCCGCGTGGACGTGCAGGGCGCGCTGGCGACGCTCGCGCCGGCCTGGGGCCTCGAGCAGTTGCTCGACATCGATGACGAGCAAGCCCGCGACGACCTTGCCAGGTGCAGTGTCACCGCAATGTCGTTCGTCGCGCAGTCGGCGCGCGGTCTCGGCCAGCCGATGGTGCCGCAGAAGCGCATCGACGAGTGCGAGACGATCGTCGAGCGGTTCATGGTGCGCTGGCGCGGCGAGCCCGACCCTGCACACGTCAAGGCGGTGGATGCCTACTTCGTGTCCGCCGCAGAGCACGGCATGAACGCATCGACGTTCACCGCCCGGGTCATCGCATCGACCGGAGCCGACGTCGCGGCGTGTTTGTCCGGCGCGATCGGCGCACTCTCCGGACCTCTGCATGGCGGGGCGCCCTCACGCGTGCTCAAGATGCTCGACGAGGTGGAGCAAGAGGACGATGCCCGCGCCTACGTCAAGCGACTGCTCGACACGAAGCAGCGGTTGATGGGCTTCGGGCACCGCGTCTACCGCGCCGAGGACCCCAGGGCGCGCGTGCTCCGCCGTACGGCGAAGGAGCTCGGCTCGCGCCGGGTCGAAGCGGCCGAGGCGCTCGAGAACGCCGCCCTCGACGAGCTGCGCGAGCGCTACCCGGACCGCGTGCTCGCCACCAACGTCGAGTTCTGGTCGGCCGTGGTGCTCGACTTCGCGCAGGTGCCGGCGCACATGTTCACGTCGATGTTCGCCTGCGCCCGAGTGGCAGGCTGGAGCGCTCACATCCTCGAGCAGAAGCGCACCGGGCGGTTGATCCGGCCGTCGGCGAAATACGTCGGGCCGGCCAACCGCGGCGTCGACGCCGTCGACGGTTTCGACCGCATCCCCAAGGTCTGACGTCCCGCCCGCCGGCACCATCCCGGCGTTCGAAGTCGCTTGCAGCGCGCCGATAAAATCTGATCGTGGCCTCCCCCGATCTCGTCATTCCTGCTGAACTGCGTCCGCGCGACGGGCGCTTCGGCTCCGGCCCGTCGAAGGTGCGGCCCGAGCAGCTCGCCGCGCTTGCTGCCACCGGTTCGTCGTACCTCGGCACGTCGCACCGCCAAGCCGGGGTGAAGAGCGTCGTACGACGAATCCGCGAAGGTCTGACGACGCTCTTCAGCGCGCCCGACGGATACGAGGTCGTGCTGGCCAACGGCGGCGCGACAGCGTTTTGGGACATCGCCACGTTTTGCTTGATCGAACAGCGGTCACAGCACCTGACGTTTGGCGAGTTCTCGGCCAAGTTCGCGCAGGCCGCCTCGCAAGCACCTCACCTCGGCGAGCCGACGGTCATCAAGGCCGAGCCCGGTGATGCGGCCGTGGCCCGCGCCGAGGACGGCATCGACGCCTACTGCTGGCCACACAACGAGACGTCGACCGGAGTCATGACGCGAGTGCAGCGTCCGGCCGGCACTGCGGGCGCACTCGTGCTCATCGACGCGACGAGCGGCGCCGGCGGCTTGCCGGTCGACCTGTCGCAAGCGGACGCCTACTACTTCGCACCGCAGAAGGCCTTCGCGTCGGACGGCGGGCTCTGGCTCGCCTTCCTGTCGCCTGCCGCGATCGAACGGGTGGAACGGATCAAGACGAGCGGTCGCTGGGTGCCGGCGTTCTTCGACCTCGCGACAGCGATCGAGCAGAGCCGGCTGGACCAGACCTACAACACGCCGTCCCTCTCGACGCTGTTCATGCTCGCGGACCAGGTCGACTGGATGAACGCACAAGGCGGACTCGACTGGGCCGTGGGGCGCACCGCAGACTCAAGCGGTCGGCTCTACACGTGGGCAGAGAAGTCGTCGTTCGCGCAGCCGTTCGTTGCCGACCCGGATCTACGCTCGCTCGTCGTCGGAACCATCGACTTCAACGACGACGTCGATGCCGCCGCCATCGCCAAGGTGCTTCGCGCCAACGGCATTGTCGACACCGAGCCCTATCGCAAGCTCGGCCGCAACCAACTTCGTATCGCGATGTTCCCGGCGGTCGACCCCGACGACATCGAAGCCTTGACCGGCTGCATCGATTGGGTCGTCGAAAACCTCTGAGGTGGCCTGAAGCAGGGAAGTGGCGATTCGCGGCGAAGCAACTTCGCGAGCGAGGGCCACTAATCCCAGCAGGAGGCCCGGATGACGAGGATGAAGCGGATCGCCATGTCGGCGACCGCCGTCGCGGCTGTGGTCGCCGCGATCCCCGCGGGAGCGTCGCCGAGCGCCCGCGCGTCCGGCACGCAGAGCACGGCGTGCAACGACGGCACGTTGACCTGGACGCCCACGACGATCTCGCCGCCGAACCACTCGACCGTGCCGTTCACGGTGAGTTATCGCGAGACGAACTCGTCCACCGGTAAGACCGACGGCGACAACGACAAGCTGTCCCTGGCCATCAACAGCATCAGCGACAACCAGGGCGACGCCCACGGTTCCGGCAACACCGGGCCCGACTGGGGTGTCACCAACGCGTCGCAGTCGATGGTCACGGAAGACCAGACCGCCACGGTCACCGGTTGGGTGCGGGCCGAACGTGCCGGCAGTGCGGGCAGCCGCATCTACTCCATCGTCGTCACCTGCACCGATACAGGCGGCGAACCGATGGCCACACCGGTGCCCGGTCTATCGCTGCCAATCGGCAACGAGACACAGCAGAAGACCGTGACGATCACCGTGCCGCACGACCGACGCGGCCACTAATCGACGCCCGGTAATCGACTCGACGCGTCGCGCGTCCCGTTTGTCCTACGTCACCTGTCCGGACCAGCCGTCGTTAGACCGACCGGAGCAGGAACGCGCTAGATCACGGCGAACAACCTGCCCGAGCGAGGGGCTCCCAGAGAGTCGTCCGACGTGGACGACCCCAAACCCGGAGGACCTATGAAGGTCAGCAAGCGCGCCGC
>DASSEQ010000155.1:0-3888 GCA_035695245.1 Mycobacteriales bacterium
GCGAGACGGAAGTGCAGCACGTGGTCGCGGTCTGCGCCGACCTCCAGGTGCCGGTGGTCGCCCGCGGGGCCGGCACCGGCCTGTCTGGCGGAGCCAACGCGGTCGACGGTTGTGTCGTTCTCGACCTTTCGCGCATGACCGGGATCGTCGAGATCGACCCGGAGAACCTCATCGCGGTCGTGCAGCCAGGCGTGGTCAACAGCGACCTGAAGGCCGCCGTCGCCGAACACGGCCTCTGGTATCCGCCCGACCCGGCGAGCGCAGTCTGGTCGACGATCGGCGGCAACATCGCGACGAATGCGGGCGGTCTGTGCTGCCTGAAGTACGGCGTTACCCGCGACTACGTCCTCGGCGTCCGCGCGGTCATGGGCGGCGCCGCCGGTTACGGCGCCGCGGTCGCGCTCGGCCGTCGTACGACGAAGGGCGTCGCCGGCTACGACATGGCGGGACTCATCGTCGGGTCGGAGGGGACGCTCGGTGTCGTCACCGAAGCAACGGTCCGGCTGCGTCCCGCGCCCGTCGGCACGCCGCGCACGATCGTCGGCGCCTTCCCGACGTTGGTGAGCGCCGGGCACGCGGTCGCCGAGGTGACCCGACGCGGCCTCATCCCGAGCGCCCTCGAGCTGCTTGACCGGGCCTGCCTGGAAGCGGTCGAGGAGTGGAAGCATCTCGGCTTGGAAGCGGCTGCGGAGGTGCTGCTCCTCGCTCGCGAGGACACACCGGGAGACGCCGGCGATGCGCTGGCGCAGCAGATCGTCGACGCCTTCGAAGCCGGCGGCGCACTGTGGGCTGAGCGCTCGACCGACGACGCCGAGGCGGAAGCGTTGTTCGAAGCGCGACGGCTCGCCTACCCCGCGCTCGAACGTCTTGGGCCGGTGCTGACCGAAGACCTCTGCGTCCCACGATCGAAGGTGCCCGACATGCTCGCAGCAATCGGTGAGATCGCCGCCAAGCATCGAGTGCGCATCAGCACGATCGCGCACGCCGGCGACGGCAACCTGCATCCCCTACTGCTCGCACCGCCAGGCGATGAGCACGCGCGGCGCGCCGTGCAACTCGCCTTCGATGACTTGATCGATGCGGCCATTCGCATGGGCGGGACCGTCACCGGCGAGCACGGCGTCGGGCTGCTGAAGATGCGCGGGCTTCGTCGCGAGCTTCAGTCCGAAAACCTGTTGCTGCAAAGGTCCGTCAAGCAGGCGCTCGATCCACTCAACATCTTCAATCCCGGAAAGGTGCTCGGCGATGACTAGCCCGGAGCCGCTCGACATCGACGAGGCGCGCGCCTTGTCGCGGGAGGCGGCGTTGTCACGACTGCTGTCCGGCAGCGGCAGTGACTCGGATGTCGCCGTCATCGACCTTCCGCTTCCGGGAGCGCGCGTCATCGCCTTGCGACCGCGCGATGCACGACGACTGCCATACCTGCTCGCCGGCCTCGCGAGGGAGCGACACCTGCTCGTGGTCCCCTACGCAGACAATGCCATCGCGCTCGTGCGCAACTTGCCCCGCCATGCCGATCACGACCAGGCGCTGAAAACTGCTACCCGGCTCGCCACCCTCGCCGGACGACTGCAGCCGGATGTCCACGCGGGCATCAGCGCCCCGCTACAGACGCATGCCGACATCTTCGCTGCCGCGCGTGATGCGCGCGACGCTGCGACCGTCGCCGAGGAGCGAGGTCGGCAGTGGCTTTGTGTCGACGAGATCTGGGCGGAGCTCGTCGCGAGGCGCCTCCGAGACCTGCTCCCGCAGTGCTTGACCAGCGAGCATCCACTCGCACAGCTGCTCGACCACGACCGCCGTAACGGATCGTCTTTCGCGCGCACCGTGGCGACGTGGCTGGCACACCAGGGCGACACGATCAGGACCGCCCGCCATCTGTGTCTGCACCCCAACACGCTGCGCTACCGGCTGCGCCGCGCCCGTGACCTGTCCGGCCTCGACCTGAGCGACTCGACGCAGATGCTGGTCGCTCAGCTCCTGCTTGACTCCCCGACCCGGCCGCGGGCGATGGCATGAGCGTGCGCGCCACCGACCGACGCACGGTCGCCGGGTTGGACACCACCATCTGGGCCGGCACCGGTCCGACTGTGATCGCCCTCGCCGGCCTGACGAGCACCTCGGCGGTGTGGCGGCCGCTGGCCGAGTCGATGCCCGAAGCGCATCTGGTCGCGCCCGACCTCCGCGGCCGCGGCGGATCCCAGCAGGCAGCGGGTGCGACCGGTTTGGCGGCGCACGCCCGCGATGTGGCCGCCGTCGTCGGTGAGCTCGGCCTGACCGATGTGGTGCTCGTCGGCCACTCCATGGGCGCCTACCTTGCGCCCGTTGTCGCGCAACAAATTCCGGACCAGGTGGCGCGACTCGTGCTGGTTGACGGCGGCATCCGCCCGGCGCTCCCGTTCTTCATGGGGCCGCGCCTCACCAGGCTGACCTTCCGCAAGCAGCTGCGAGCCGCCGACAAGGCGTGGCCGGACGTCGAGTCGTTCGCCCGGCACGGGAAGTTCGACCGGATGGTCGCCGGCCGCCCCGACCTGCGGGAACCCGTCATGAGCATTCTTCACGCGGAACTCGACGGTGGAGACGGATCGTTGCGGCCGCGCATCGACGTTGACCGTGCCGCGGACGACGCGGTTGATGTCTTCTTCGGCCCGGCACTCGAGCCCGCCCTGGACGCGCTTCGCGTGCCGACGTGGGTGTTTCTCGCCGAGAACCAGAAGTGGGAAGGGCAGCGGCCCTTCATCTCCGAAAAGGCAGTCGCGCCTTGGCTTCGACGACAACCGCAGCTGTCGGTCACAAGGCTTCCTGGCAACCACCTCACCGTCCTCTTCGCACCCGAAGTGCGCGCTGCTGTGTTGGGCGAGTGACTGTGCGCGGGCACTCGCAGCGGATGCGCCGGCTTGTCACCGCCGCTCTCCTCGTGCCGGCGATTGCGGCGTGCGGCAGCACGGTCGAAGCCGGCCGACAGGCAACCGGCGGCGGACTCAGCTACTCCGGAGGGGCAGCGGGCTCCACCGGTGGCGCGGCATCCTCTTCGGGTGGCTCGGGAGCCGGGTCCGCGCCGGGCGTGGTCGGCGGGCCAGGAGGCGCGTCGTACGCCGGCAGCGGCGCAACCGCAGGCGCGAGCGGCACGAGCGCGGCCGCCGGCCCGAATGCATCGCTTGGTGGGGCCTCGGGCGGCGGGCGCGACACGTCGCCGATTCGGGTCGGGTTCGAGGTGATCCAGGGCGGCAACCAGATCGTGGCGCAAGGTCTCGGCACCCCGGTCAACTTCGGCGACGGGAAGGCCGAGGTCACCGGCATCGTCAACGACATCAACAAACACGGTGGCATCAACGGCCGGCACATCCAGCCCTACTTCGGCAACTGGAACGCGGCGAGTGGCGACAACGGCCGGCAAGCTGATTGCACGCAGCTGACCGAGGACGACAAGGTCAGCTTCATCATCACCGTCGTCAACATGAGTGCGGAGTATGTCGCGTGCGGTGCACAGCACCATGTGCCGATCATCAACGCGTCGTTCGGAGCCGGCGACGACTACATGTATCGGCAGTTCCCTCTCTATCTCTATACGGCGTCGCTGATGAGCCTCAACAAAGAGGAGCAGCTGGTCCTGACCACCGGTCGCGGGTCCGGCCGGGTGGCAACGTCGCGTCGTGTCGGTGTCGTCATCGACAACACACCACCGGGCGACCCGCAGTACAACCGGGTGCTGAATGCGACTGTCGCACCGACCCTCAAGGCGTGGGGCATTCCCTACGAGACGTTCTCGGTCGCAACCCAGGGCGACGTCAACAACGCCGTGCTGAGGTTCCGGGCCGACGGTGTGAAGACGGTCGTGTTCATCGCACCCAGCGGGATCATCGAGATCCTCTTCATGCAAGCCGCCGA
>DASSEQ010000156.1:0-27739 GCA_035695245.1 Mycobacteriales bacterium
GCGACCTCGGGAAGCAGGCGGGCCAACTCGCTACGGACATGTCGCGGCAGTTTCTCGACGACGTGCGGTGCCGCGACCAAGAGTCCCCGAAGTAGTTCGATGACGACGCCGTAAGCGAGTGCAGCTTCATCAGGGTGGCAGCGCACCGCAACCGTGAATGACTGCGTCGGGGTTGCTTCGGTGACCAGCCGCAGCAACGTCGTCTTGCCGGCGCCGGTCGGGCCGACGGCAACGGCGGCGATGCCGCGACCGTCGGCAGCTCGGCCGATCGCCTGGCGGATGGTCGTCAGCTCCGCCGCTCGACCGACCACGACGACGCCGGCACTCGAAGCCGCGACCGGCTCCGGCTCCGGCACTGCCGGTGCAGCGGCCGTGACCTGGGGCGGCGGCAGGGAGTCGCGGCGGACCGCGTCGTACAACTCGGTCGTCTCCGGCAGCGGCTCGACGCCGAGCTCCTCGTCGAGCACCCGCACACAAGTCCGGTATTGCCGCATGGCGGCCGACCGGTCGCCGCGCCAGGCGTAGAGCCGGATCAGGGCGTGGTGCGCCGGCTCGTGCATCGGGTCCAGCGCGAGCCAACGTTCTGCATCGGCGACGGCGGTGTCGAGGTCACCCGCCGCGATGTCGGCGTCGACCATGGCGCCGAGCGCCACTGCGAGGCGGCGTCGCATCGAGTCGGCGATCCGTTCGTGCCAGTCCTCCCACTCCGGGGCGTCCCGCAGCGAGAAGCCGGCCAGGAAGTCGTCCCGATAGAGCCTCGTTGCGGCGCGCAGGCTGGCGGCATCGCCGGCGTTGACCAGGTCCTCGAACTCGGTCACATCGCAGGTGGACCGGGTGGCGTCCAGCTCGACAACGCTGCGGCCGGCGACGACGGCATCACCAACAGCGGCCGACGTGACGGAAAGGGTGCGGCGCAACGCGGAGCGCGCACGGGTCGCGTCGGCATCCGGCCAAAGCAGGGCGGCGAGCCGGTCACGCGGCTGCGGGCGCCGCTCGACCGCCAGCAAGGCAAGCAAGGCGGTGGCCTTTCGGGTGTCGAACGCCACCGGCGACGCGTCAACCGTGACAAGTGGGGCACCGAGCAGCGACAGCCGCAGCACGCCTGTCCTCCTCAGCGTCCCGGACCGTCCGGAACCATCCCCGTGATGCCGTCACCGTAACGATCCGTGCGGAGGTGGCGGCAGAAATCGTCGAACTTCACGGGAGCGAGTCGAGTTCCGTAACGCTTCCCGGACGGTCGGGGCGCAGATTAGGCCCGTAGCCACTGCAAGACACCGGCGGCAGGGAGGGAATCGTGCGAAACGGCTCCGGCAGAACCCAGCAGTTCGTACGCTTCGCCCACGCCCAGCCAACACGGGGAGGCCTTGGTGACGGCAGCTGATCTGCAAGTGACCGACGATCTCGTCACAACCGGGACGCCTGCGGGCGATCCCGACGTACCGACGCAACGTGCCCGCCGCACGATCGTCGATCGCGTACGCCGGCGCCCGGCCGCCGCCGAGGCCGCGGCACCGTCCGGCCGGCAAACCGTCGTCACCGACCCCGGCTTCGACATCGCCCCGAACGACCCGATCCTGAGCTACTTCCAGGGCGCGTCGGGTGCCGTCGACATCACCGCCCTCGAGCTCGAGTCCCGAGCGCTGGAGCAGATGCGCGCGGCCGGTGTCGTGCTCGTCGTGCCACTGGTGACCAGCGGTGAGCTGATCGGGCTGCTCAACCTCGGCCCGCGGCTGTCCGAGCGCGGCTACTCCAGCGACGATCGGCAGCTCCTCGACACGCTCGCCGGCTATGCGGCGCCGGCCATGCGCGTCGGTCAGCTCGTCCGCCAACAGGAGAACGAGGCGCGCCAGCGTGAGCGCATCGAACAGGAGCTGAAGGTCGCGCAGCTCATCCAGCAGCAGTTCCTGCCGAAGTCGGTGCCGGACCTGCCCACCTGGCACCTGGCCGCGTTCTATCGACCGGCGCGCACCGTCGGTGGCGACTTCTACGACTTCCTCGAGCTTCCGGACGGAAGAGTGCTCGTCGTTGTCGGCGACGTCACCGACAAGGGGGTGCCGGCGGCCTTGGTGATGGCGAGCACGCACGCACTTCTGCGATCGAAGGCTCCCTCGCTGTTGTCGCCCGGCGCGATCCTCGCCGAGGTCAACGACCTGCTGTGCGAGGACATCCCGGCGCACATGTTCGTCACGTGCCTCGTCATGGTCGTCGAGCCTGCGACCGGCGCTATCGAGTTCGCCAACGCCGGCCACAACCTCCCCTACCTCCGCGGCTGCGACGGCGTCCGTGAGCTGCGTGCGACCGGGATGCCGCTAGGACTCATGCCGGGCATGAGCTACGAGCCGAGCACCGCAGTGATGGAACCAGGCGACTGCTTGCTCCTGCACAGCGATGGTCTTGCGGAGGCGCACAACACCAAGCGCGAGATGTTCGGCTTCCCGCGCCTCGCCGAGATCGTGAGTCGCCCGGTGAGCGGCGAGCGACTGATCGACACGTGCATGTCCGAGCTGGAGCAGTTCACCGGAACCGACGTGGACCAAGAGGACGACATCACCCTCGTCTCCCTGGAGCGCCGCGCCAGCGCAGCGTATGCAGATGGGCGGTCCTCGTGACGATGGCGTACGAAGAGCGGCAGCTTGTTGCGTTCACCGTTTCAAGTGAACCCGGCAACGAGCGACTCGCTCTCGCCCGCGTCGCCGAAGCCGTTGCCGGAAGCGGGTTGGCGCCGGACCAGCTCGAACGCCTCAAGACCGCTGTCGCGGAAGCGACGATGAACGCCATCGAGCACGGAAACCACAACAACGCCGCGCTGGACGTCGACATCACCGTGATCGACGCCGGCGACTCGGTGTCAGTGCTGATCGTCGATCAAGGTGGTGCTCACGCCGCGACCGGCGACACAGCGGTCGAGCTACCCGACCTCGACAAGAAGCTTGCCGGGCTACAGAGCCCGCGCGGGTGGGGGTTGTTCCTCATCCAGAACATGGTCGACGAGATGGACGTCTTCACCGACGGTGACAAGCACACGGTGCGGCTGTCGATGCACACGACGTCGTCCGGCGGGGGCCGCATCGCGGAGCCCCGTGACCCGGAAGGGGATGCACGTGCAGAGCAAATGTGAGACCGAGATCCGCAGCCTCCCCGGTTGCGCTGTGATCGAGCTGCGCGGCGAGGTCGACGGATCCGCTGCGGCGACGCTCGGCGCGGCGTACGACGACGCGGTTGCGGCCGACCAGGCGCCGTGCGTGTTGCTCGACTTCGCGCGCGTCGACTACATCAACTCAACCGGCATCGCACTCATCGTCAGCGTGCTGGCCAAAGCTCGATCCGAGGGCAGGCAGGTCATCGCCAGCGGACTGTCGGACCACTACCGGCAGATCTTCGCGATAACGCGTCTCTCCGACTTCATCCAGCTCTATGACGACGTCGACGCCGCCGCGGCGAGCGTCGGTCCGGCCTGACCACACGAGGGGGAACCACTGCTATGACGACACCCACGCTTTCGCTAGACGTTCGGTCGGTCGGCACCGGCACTGCGGTCATCGACATCCGCGGCGAGGTGACCGCGGCATCCGAGCAGCCACTGGCCGCGGCGTACGACGAGGCGACACAAACCGGCGCGCACGCGCTGATCCTCAACTTCAGCGGGCTCGAGTACATGAACAGCTCCGGCATCGGCATGCTCGTCACGCTGTTGGTCCGGGCCAACCGCCAGCAGCAGCGGCTCGCCGCCTTCGGTCTGACCGACCACTACCGGCAGATCTTCGAGCTCACCCGCCTCGACGAGGCGATCACCATTTTCGACGACGAGCACTCCGCGCTGGCATCCGCCGGCGCGAACTGAGACATGGGGGTCCGACGATGAGCACGCCAGCCGAGCAGCAACAGCCGCTCGAGATCCAGGAGATCGAGCTCGCGGTCAAGGAGTCGGAGGCTGCGGTGCCGGCCCAGTCGCTGCCACGTGATGCCGCTTACTGGGCACCGAAGGTCGACCGGCTCACGGTCGACCCGGACCGGGCCGCGATGGGCTTCAACGTCGCCGGTCGACGCGTCACCGGGCCACAGCAAGGGTTCGGAAAGCTGTGGCAGCGCACCTACTCCGCGGTGCTCAAGCCCACAGTGACGCCGGAGCGCCTGATCGCCGAGTGGAAGGCCAACTTCGGCAGCTTCTGGCCGAAGGGCAACCGGTTCGGGGCGACGCTGATCGCGCCGGGCGAGGTCGCGCCGATCGCGATGAAGACCGGCGCCGGCGTCAAGCTTGCGACCGGTGTGCTGGTCCTCTACGCGGATCCCGAGTCGTTCACCTTCATGACTCCCGAAGGCCACATGTTCGCGGCCTGGATCACCTTCTCCGGTCACATCGAGAACGAGACGACCGTGATGCGGATCCAGATCCTGCTGCGGACGAGCGACCCTCTCTTCGAGGCCGCGTGGCCGGTCATGCGGGTCATGGAGGACCGGTTCTGGCGACAGACGATGCGCAATGTCGCAGCAAGGTTCGGCATCACGGGCATCGTGATCGAAGAGAAGACCGTGTGCGTCGACAAGAAGCGCCAATGGAAGAACTGGCGCAACGTCTGGCACAACATGGTGATCCGCACGATGCTGCACCTGCTGACCGCGCCGGTGCGTCTCGTCCGACGACGCGCGGCCGCCTGAGTCGATGCCCGATCTCGACGCCGTTGTCGTCGGGGCTGGACCGAACGGGCTTGCGGCCGCGCTGACGCTGGCTGCCGCTGGGCTGTCGGTGCGCGTGATCGAGGGCGCAGCGACAGTAGGCGGCGGGTGCCGCACAGCCGAGCTCACCGAGCCCGGCGTGCGGCACGACGTCTGCTCGACCGTGCATCCGCTCGCAGTGGCCTCGCCCTTCTTCCGCTGGTTCGACCTCGAGCAGCGGTTGTCGGACCGTCGCGTGCGGCTGCTGCATCCGGACATCGCGTTCGCCCACCCGCTCGACGGCGGCCGGGCCGGCGTGGTCGTGCGATCCGTCGATGACACCGCCACCGGACTCGGCCCCGATGCGCGCACCTGGTCGCGCACGTTCGCCCCGTTGGTAGACCGGATGGACGCGATCGTGCCGGCCGTGCTCGCACCGCTGCGTTCGATCCCGTCGCGACCCTTGGCCGCCGCGCGGTTCGCCCCGGTCGGCGTGTCATCGGCGAAGCGGTTGGCCCACCGCTTCGACGAGGCCGAGGCACGGGGACTGGTGGCCGGCGTCTCGGCGCACGCGATGCTTCCACTCGACCGACTGCCTACGGGCGCGTTCGGATCGTTGTTGACCGTGCTCGCGCACGGGGTCGGTTGGCCGGTGGTCGAGGGTGGCAGCCAGGCGATCATCGACGAGATGACCGCTGCGCTCGCCGAGCTCGGTGGCGAGGTGGTCACCGGCCAATGGGTGACCACACTTGCCGACCTCCCGCCGTCGCGCGCGGTGCTGTTCGACCTTGCTCCGACCCAGCTCGCCGCCATCGCTGGTGACCAGCTGCCGGCGTCGTACCGATCTGCGCTTCGTCGCTTCCGTCACGGGCCGGGTGTCTGCAAGGTCGACTGGACACTGTCCGGGCCGGTGCCATGGTCGTCTGACGCCGCGCGTCGGGCCGGCACGGTGCATGTCGGCGGCACTTTCGAAGAGGTCGCCGCCGCGGAGGCACAAGTCGCTGCGGGCCGGCATCCGGAACGACCGTTTGTCCTTGTCGTGCAGCCGAGCATTGTCGACGAGTCGCGCGCGCCCGCCGGCAAGCACGTGCTGTGGGCCTACTGTCACGTGCCGGCGAATTCCGACGTCGACATGACCGTCGCCATCGAACAGCAGATCGAGCGATTCGCACCGGGGTTCCGCGACCTCGTCGTCGCGCGCTCGACGATGACGGCGGCGGATGAGGAGAAAGCCCACCCCAACTACGTCGGTGGTGACATCAACGTCGGGGCGGCGACTTTGCGGCAGATGGTGTTCCGGCCGGCGATGCGGTGGGACGACTACTCGACCCCTAACCCGTCGATCTTCCTGTGCGGTTCGGCCACACCGCCCGGCGGCGGAGTCCACGGGATGTGCGGCCTGTTCGCTGCGAGGTCGGTGTTGCGCAAGCGGTTCGACATCAAGGACATGCCTCCTGTCCCGGCCCGGCAGGCAGCGGCGGATGCAGCGGCATGACAGCACTCGACGCACCCAGGCGGCGGCGGTTTGCCCAGGTGGCAGCGACCGGTGTGTTCGCGTTCTACGTCGTCGGCGTGATCGCGACGCTCGTGTTGCGTGCCGAGGCGCACGAACGCGTATGGCAAGCGTTGGCGATTCCCTTCACCGCCTTCGCAGTGGTCGGCTGGGTCGTCGGGATGCGCCGGCCGCGGGCCCCACTTGGCTGGGTCTTCCTTGCGATCGCGTTTCTCACCGCGATGGGCATCATGGGCGATGCACTGATCTCGCTCGCGGTCCGCAACGGCTGGTCCGGCCACGGCGTGATCATGTTCGCGGCCTGGACGCAGCTTTGGTACTGGTATCCGCTCGTCACCCTTGCCACCGGCTACACCATGTTGGTTTTCCCCAACGGCCTGCCGTCGCGACGGTGGCGGCCGGTGTTCATCGTCCTCACGGTCTCGGTCGCCGTCATCACCGTGATGGCCGCTCTCTCGCCCTCCGTGGACTTCGGCAAGACCTCGCTGCCGAACCCGATCGGGCTGCGCGGCTGGGCCAAGGACATCGAGAAGACAACGTTGTTCGCGGTGTTGAGTGCCTTCATGGCTGCCTGCATCGTGGCATCCATCGTCTCGCTCGGCGTTCGTTACCGCCGGTCGCGTGGCGTCGAACGGGCTCAGATGAAGTGGTTCTTGTTCGGTGCCGGGTGTCTGGGGCTTGTCTTCGGCACGGCGTTGTTCGTGCCGGCGTTCAACAACTCCGCCGCCAACGACCTCCTGTTTCCCGTCGCGCTCACGTGCCTGCCCGTGGCTTGTGGTCTGGCGATCATGCGTTACCGGCTCTACGACATCGATCGGGTCGTCAGCCGGACTGTTTCCTACGTCGTCGTGACCGGTGCTGTCGTGGGTGTCTACGTGGGTGTGGTGGCGCTGATCGAGTCGGTGCTGGGGTTCTCGTCGTCGGTGGCCGTTGCTGCGTCGACATTGGCGGCGGCGGCGGCCTTTCAGCCGCTCCGGTCGCGCGTCCAGCGGGTGGTCGACCGGCGCTTCGACCGTGCGGCGTACGACGCGCGCCGAACGGTGGAAGTGTTCAGCAACCGGCTGCGCGATGAGGTCGATGCGGACACCGTGCGCCTGGACCTGCTGACGACAGTCGCTACCGCGGTCGCGCCGGTGACCTTGTCACTGTGGGTGGCAGCGTGACCGTACGACGCAGCACAGTGCTCGGCGTGGCCGCGCTTGCGGTTGTCCTTGTGGCACTCTGCGACGCCCTCGTCCTGGTCCATCACTTGCGGCACTGGCCGCATGGCTACACCTACTGGCTGGAAGGGAGCGTCTCGGAGCCGACCTGGGTGGCGATCGGGTTGCTGATCACGCTCAAGGTGCCCGGCAACCGGCTCGGTTGGGTAGCGCTGGGCATGTCGATCTTCAGCGGCCTGCAGCTGTCCACCGGCTCCCTGGCAACCTTTCTGGCCGGCACCGGCAAGACGACCACCCTCATCAACTGGCTCGCCGCCGCGTCCGCCGTCGGGCAGATCGGCGTCGTAGGCGGGCTCATCCTTGTCGGCTACTTGGCCCCGGACGGACGGCTGCTCAGTCGGCGCTGGCGTCCCGTCTTCAGCGCTGTCGTCATCGCGCTGTGTCTCGTCGCGGTCTACAACATGTGCACGGACAGCGGCGTTCGCAACGAGGTGTTCGTCGCCCGGGCGCCAGCTTCCGGTGTGCCATCGGGGGTCCTGCACGCCGCCATATTCCTGGCGAACACCATCGTGCTGATCGCGTTGCCGGTGGGGCTGGTCGGACTGACCCTGCGCTACCGCCGCGGCACGACGGTGCAACGCCTCCAGCTCAAGTGGCTCGTTCTGGCGGCTTTCGTCGCTTTGTTCCTCGCCGTCGGCGTCCAGACGCTGGTAGACCACTACTGGCCGCACGCCACCTGGATCGGCACAGTGCTGTGGGCCGTCATCGGCAGTTGCCTGCCGGCGAGTGTCGCGATCGGCGTCTTGCGCTACCGCTTGTACGACATTGACCGGATCCTCAGCCGGACCGTCTCCTACTTCGTCGTGACCGGCGCGCTGGTCGGCGTCTACATCGGCGCAGTCGCCTTGATCGAGTCGGGGCTCGGCTTCTCGTCGTCGGTGGCAGTTGCGGCGTCGACGCTGGCGGCAGCAGCGGTGTTCCAGCCGGTGCGCCACCGAGTTCAACGCGCCGTCGACCGACGTTTCGACCGGGCGGCGTATGACGCGACCCGCACCGTTGAGGCCTTCAGCAACCGCTTGCGTGACCAGGTCGACACGGACGCTGTGCGGGTCGACCTCGTCACGACGGTGTCCGCGGCAGTGGCGCCCACGACCGTGTCGATCTGGATGGCGTCGGCATGAACTGTCGAAACGCGATGCTGCGGCGCGTTGCCTGGACGGTGTCAGGGCTTTCTGTTGTCGCCCTGGTTCTGGCCGGGCTTGCGGGCATCACGCTTGATCGATCGCTGCATGTGCAGCAGCTGGCCGTCAGCGACATTGGCTGGTGGATTTCTTACTTCATCTTCTCGATCGTCGGTGGCCTTGTCGCGGCTCGGCGCCCGGATCATCGGATCGGCTGGCTCATGCTCATTGCCGGTGCCGTCAATGCACTGGCGGAAGCGTCGAGCCAGTACGCCATTTGGGGCCTGGCCCGGCATCCCGGTTCGTTGCCGGGTGCTGCGTTTGCCTCATGGGTCTTCAGCTTTTCCTGGACACCGGCGATCACCACGCTGCTGCTCGTGCTCGCCTACTTCCCCAACGGGCGGCTCGCGTCGCCCCGATGGCGTTGGCTGCCCTGTGTGGCGGTCGCGATCACGGCGATCATCGTCGGCACTTCCGCGGTCGACCTGTGGCCCCGGCGTGGCCCCAAGTTGCTTTCCGACAACTCCGACCTGCTTCAGTCGACGTGGTCCGGTCGCGTCATCGGAGTGCTGTGGCCCTTCGTGCTGATCTGTGCGATCGGCGGGATGCTTTCGATCGGGCTGCGTTGGCGGCGCGCACGGGGCATCGAACGCCAACAGCTGAAGTGGCTGGTGCTGGCCGGCGGGATCAGCGCGCCCATGATCATCGTCGGTGAGTTGCTTCGTCCCTCGTCGTCGTTCTATACGACTGCACAACTGCTCAACTCGCCCACATTGATCGGCGCCGCGATCGCGCTAGCGGTGCTGCGCTTCCGGCTCTACGACATCGACCACATCGTCAGCCGCACCGTCACCTACGCCGTCGTCACGGGCGTGGTTGTCGGGGTCTACGTGGTCGTCGTCGGCACGGTCGACGCCATTCTCGGCGCACAGTCATCGGTCGCAGTCGCCGCTTCGACGCTGGTAGCCGCCGCCGTGTTCCAGCCGGCACGGAGCCGCGTGCAGCGCGCGGTCGACCGCCGGTTCAATCGTTCGGCCTATGACGCGCGCAGAACCGTCGAAGACTTCAGTGCCCGGCTGAGGGAGCAGGTGGACGTCGGCCACGTCAACGCCGACCTCGTTGCGACCGTCGAGCAGGCGGTGCAACCGGCGACGGTCTCGGTCTGGATGGCGAGCGCATGAGCGGGTGGATTCGACGCAACGCGGCGGTGGTTGCGGGTTTGGCCGCAGTGCTCATGCTCTCTGCATGGCTGGTCGGATGCATAGCTGTCTTCGCGGCGCACTTGGGGCTGTCCAACCTCGTCCTCTGGCCCGCCGACGCATCGTTCGTCGTGTGTGGCTGGATTCTGGCGGTGCGCCGGCGGACGAACGCGGTGGGATGGCTTCTGCTGATCACAGCGCTCGGCATGACCCTTCTCCTGCCTGGGACCGCGCTCTCCTCTTGGATGCTCCGCGACGGAGTCGGGCTCGGCCGGTGGACGGGGTCGCTGTCCACCTCGGCGTTCGTGTTCCTCGTCGGCGGACTCGCGCTGCTGCTCCCGTTGATGTTCCCGGATGGTCGCCTACCCTCCGCTCGCCGCTGGTGGCGAGTCGTCCTCATCGCTGACGTGCTCTACATGGTGCTCGCCTCGGCAAATCTCTTCGACGCGAGCAAGGTCGATCTGCCCGGCGGAATCAAGTCGCCCAACCCCTTCGCCTTGCCGCACGAGAAGACGCTCGTCGGCATCCTCATCTCGCTCTGCGTTCCCTGTCTGCTGACGGGCTTCGTCGGTTCGTTCAGCGCTTTGGTCGTCAGATGGCGGTCGGCTGGCGAGGCGCAGCGCGCGCAGATGAAGTGGGTGGTCCTGGCTCTGCTGACGGCACCGTGGCCGTTCATCCTGCACGACACCTGGTCGGCCGCGAGCAACGTCGCGATGACGATTGTGCTGCCGCTCGTGCCGGTCGCGATCGTCGTGTCAGTGCTGCGCTACCGGTTGTACGAGATCGACAGAGTGCTTTCTCGCACGGTCAGCTACCTGCTCGTCACCGGCCTGCTGATCGGCGTCTACGTCGGGGCAGTGGCCCTCACCGACCATGTGCTCGGGTTCTCTTCATCGGTGGCCGTTGCCGCGTCCACCCTCGCCGCGGCCGCGTTGTTCCGGCCGTTGCTCCGCCGAGTGCAGCGAAGCATTGACCGGCGCTTCAACCGCGAGCGTTATGACGCGGCCCGCACCGTCGAGGCCTTCGCAGTGCGCCTACGCGACGAGGTCGACGCGGACCTCGTGCGAACCGATCTGCTTGCAGTTGCCGCGAATGCGATGCAGCCGGCGACCATGTCGCTGTGGTTGCCCACATGAGGGCCACGACGATGCGGCGCCCTGGCCTGCACCAACTCGCCTGGGGCGCCGGCGCGCTCGGCGTCGGCTTCGTGGTTGTCGCCGCGGTGTTCTTCGCGGCCGGCGGCCATCGCGTGCACAACCTCTACGGCAACGAAGCGGCGATCGGTCTCGGGTTCACCGTCGTCGGGGCCGTGGTCGCCGCTCGGGTGCCGCAGAACTCGCTCGGCTGGCTGCTCTTGGCGGTCGGTCTCGTTCACGCTTCCGGACTGGCGAGCATCGAGTACCTGAGCTGGCTCGGCCTGCACCGCGTGCACGAGGTGCCTGTCGGCTTCGTCATCTTCGCTGAGATGAGCTGGTTGCCCGGCGTGATCACGCTGTTCACACTCGTCCCGCTGCTCTTCCCGACCGGCCGGCCGCTGCCGGGGAGGTGGCGCTGGCTGGTGTGGGCGGTGGGCTTCTCCACCGTCGTGGCCGTGTTCGGCGTGCTCACCAACACCCGCGAGTGGCCGGACTTCCACGTCGCCAATCCGGCCTACTCACCGACCATCGGGCAGGCCGGCGGCCCGGCTTTCCCCCTGATGCTCTTGACGGCGATCGGCTGCATAGCGTCGATCATCGTGCGTTACCGACGGGCCGGCGGTGCCCTGCGCGACCAGCTCAGGTTGTTCGTCTGGGCGGCGACGATGGGAAGTGCTGTCGTCGCTGTCCTGATCATCACCAACGCGCACAACACCGTCACGGTGCTGCTGCAGTTCGCCGCCGTGTTCGCCTTTCCTTTGTCGATCGGCGCGGCGATTCTGCGTTACCGGCTCTACGACATCGATCGCATTGTCAGCCGCACTGTGTCCTACGCGGTCATCACCGGGCTGCTCGTCGGGGTCTACATCGGATGCGTCACCCTGACCACCCGCCTGATGCCGCTGTCGTCGGCTGTGGGCGTCGCCGCGTCGACGCTGATCGCCGCAGCGTTGTTCCAGCCGTTGCGTCGGCGCATCCAGCACGCAGTCGATCGCCGGTTCAACCGGCAGCGTTATGACGCGGGAAAGACCGTCGATGTCTTCGCCTCGCGGCTTCGCGATGTGGTTGACCCCGATCTCGTCCGCTCCGACCTGCTGCTGGTCGCGGCACAAGCCATGCAACCCGCGACCATGTCGTTGTGGGTGGCCTCATGAGCCGCCGCCCGGCCGCGTGGGTGCTCTTCGCCGTCTCGATGGCCTTGTTGACGTTCGCCTTCGTCGCGCCACCGACCTTGGACGCCGGCTGGCGCGCGTTGGGCAATCCGAGCCGCATCGCATTGTTCGCTGCGCCCTTCGCCGTCGTCGGCCTGCTGATCGGAGTACGACGGCCGGAGCACCCCATCGGGTGGTTGTTCGCCGGGGCCGGCCTCTGCTCCGGCGTGCAAGCGGCCGCTTCCGCCTACGCTGACGCCGCATTTCGGGCCGGCGGCCCGCATCTGCCGGCCGCCGCGTACGCCGGCAACCTCACCCAGTGGATCTTCGCGCCGGCGGTGCTGCTCGGCTACACGTTGCCGTTCCTCTGGTTCCCGGAGGGGCAGCTGCTGTCAGCGCGCTGGCGGTGGGTCGCCCGGGCTGCCGTTGTCTGCACCCTTGCCACCAGCGTCGCGAACATTCTTGACTCGGATCCGCTGAACAACTACCCGCATGTGGCGAACCCGTTGGGGGTGACCGCGACCGCGCTCAACGCGGTCAACATCATCGGCCTCCTTGGCTACGTCGGCGCGCTCTTCGCCGCGATCGTGTCCGCGTTCATCCGCTATCGCCGCTCGCATGGGCTCGAGCGTCTTCAGATGCGCTGGTTCATGGTGGGCGTGGTGGGCACCGGCGTGGCGTTCGTCGTGCAGCTGACAATGCTGGCCGCCACTGGCGACGTCGGCTTCGGCGTGCTGCTGCTCACCATCCTCCCGGTCTGTGCGGCTGTCGCGATACTTCGCTACCGACTGTTCGAGATCGATCGCATCGTCAGCCGCACCGTCACCTATGCGGCCGTCACCGGTCTCGTCGTGGCGCCGTACGTCGTGCTCGTGCTGCTCGCTGGTCGCATCGGTCGCGGCTCGGAAGTCACCGTTGCGGCGCTGACGCTCCTCGCGCTCGGCACCCTGCGCCCGGTGCACCGGCGCCTGCAGCGCGTGGTCGATCGTCGGTTCAACCGCGAACGATTCGACGCTGCCCGCACCATCGACAGCTTTGCCCTGCGGCTCCGCGACGAGGTCGATCCTGAAGTGGTCAGAGCAGACCTGCTCGCCGTCGCCGCGGGCGCGATCCAGCCGGCGACCCTCTCGCTGTGGATCGCTCGATGAACGAACAGCGACACAGTCACAGCGGCGCTGTCTACGGGTTGGCCTGTCTCGTCATGGGTGTCGCCGCCGGCGTGATCCTCGCCGCACACCCGCACAGAGGCCCGTCGGGTTTGCCCGTCATCGCGCTCGTCGGCGTGGCCGGCGCGGCGATCGGGTTCGTCCTGCTCCGGCGCCGGCCGGACCAGCGGCTGGGCTGGGTCGTCGCCGCACTTGGGGCGATGTCGCTCTTTCAGTGCCTGGTCGACACCTACGCCACCTACACGTCACACGGGTCGCGGCTTCCGTTCGCGGCGTACGTCTTCGTCTTCGATGAGGTTCCTTCGGGTCTCCTGGTGTCGCTCATCACCTTGCTGCTGCTGCTCTTCCCGACCGGTCGACTGCCCGGGTCGCGCTGGCGCTGGCCGTTCGGTGCTCTGGTGGTCGTCACCCTTGTCGGCCTGCCCGGACGGCTGATCCGGCCAGGCCGATTCGACGAGGTGCATTCGCTGGTGAACCCGATCGGAGTTCACTCGGCACCTCTGAAGCAAGCGACCGACGTCGCAAACGTGGTCGGGATTCCCTTGCTGTTGCTCGCTGTGATCAGCGTCGTGCTGCGCTGGCGTCGCGCGGATCCGACCACCCGAGATCAGATCAAAGGCCTGGTCGTCGCGGGTGCGCTCTGGCCGGTCGTCATCGTGGTGCTGCTGGTCACCCCCACTTCGTTCTCCGACAGCCAGTGGGGTGAGCTCCTGTTCGCCTTGCCGATCGTGGCGATGTTGGTGGCCGTGGCGATCGCCGTGCTGCGGTATCGGCTCTACGACATGGATCGCGTCATCAGCCGGACGCTTTCCTACGCTGCGGTCACCGGCCTGCTGGTGGCGACGTACGTCGGATGCGTTGCGCTGTCGACCCGTGCGCTCCCGTTCTCTTCGTCGGTCGGCGTTGCCGCCTCCACGTTGGCGGTCGCAGCGCTGTTCCACCCGTTGCGGAGTCGGGTGCAGTCAGGAGTCGACCATCGCTTCAACCGGGCGAGGTATGACGCGGCGCGAACAGTCGATGAGTTCGCACTCCGGCTGCGCGACGAGGTCAACCCGGAGCTGGTGCGCGCCGACCTGCTGTCGGTGACTGCCGGCTCTGTCCAGCCGGCGACCGTCTCGCTCTGGGTTCGCTGAGCCGAGCGCGACCTATGGGTGCACGCACTGCCAGTCTTGGGTGCTGACGACTGGGCAGACGCTGCCGTCGTTGCCGACGATGACGCCGATGTCGCCGGCCCCGACGGCGGTGCCGTTCGAGTCATGCCGCACGGTCACCGGAAGCGACTGCTGGCTGTGAGTGCCGATGCCGTCGAGGACCGGCGGTGTGCACACCGGGATGTCCTCGCCGAGGCCGACGCACGCCGAGCCGTCCGGGCTCACGAGCGCCGCGGCGCCTGGCTGCCCGTTGAACCCGACGCCGACGAAGACACCGTTGTGGGTGTCGTGTTGAACGGTCACTGGCGCGGACTGAGCGAAGGACGGCATGACCGCCCCAACGACCGCCGCTGCGGAGATCCCGACGATGACGAGACGACGTGACACAGGCCCGATCCTTTCGGCTGAGGTTTGCCGAGCCGGACTTCGCCGCCGACCGCGGATCTCCTTCCAGGAAGGTCGGCCGATTGGCGGCTAGGCAGTGCGGGTCGCGGCGGCGCCGTGGAGGCCGAGCTTGTCGACGGACACTTCGCGCATCTCGACCTTGCGGATCTTGCCCGTCACAGTCATCGGGAACGCATCAACGAACATCACGTATCGCGGGATCTTGAAATGGGCGAGCTTTCCCCGGCAGAACTCTCGCACCTCGTCCTCGGTCACCTGAGCGTCCTCGCGCGGCTTGATCCACGCGCACAGCTCCTCGCCGTACTTCTCGTCCGGCACGCCGATGACCTGCACGTCGGCGACTGCGGGATGCGTGTAGAGGAACTCCTCGATCTCCCGCGGGTAGATGTTCTCCCCGCCGCGGATGACCATGTCCTTGATGCGTCCGACGATGTTGAGATAGCCGTCTGCGTCCATCGTGGCCAGGTCGCCCGTATGCATCCAGCCGGCGCTGTCGATCGCCTCCGCGGTCTTCTCCGGCTCGTTCCAGTAGCCGAGCATCACCGAGTAGCCGCGCGTGCAGAACTCGCCAGGGGTGTCGCGCGGGACCGTCAGTCCGGTGTCCGGGTCGACCACTTTGACCTCGACGTGGGGATGCACGGCACCGACGGTCGAGACCCGGCGCTCGAGGTCGTCGTCGACTCTCGTCTGCGTCGACACCGGCGATGTCTCGGTCATGCCGTAGCAGATGGTGACCTCGGCACACCCCATGTCGGTGATGACCCGTTTCATGACCTCCACCGGGCACGGCGAGCCGGCCATGATCCCGGTGCGAAGAGAGGACAGGTCGTACGACGGAAAGTCGGGCAGTGCGAGCTCCGCGATGAACATGGTCGGCACCCCGTAGAGCGAGGTGCACTTCTCGTCCTGCACCGCCTTCAGCGTCGCCGCTGGGTCGAACGCAGGCGCAGGGATGACCATCGCAGCGCCGTGCGTCACGGCCCCGAGGTTGCCCATGACCATGCCGAAACAGTGGTAGAAGGGCACCGGAATGCAGACGCGGTCCTGCTCCGTGTAGCCGCACAGATCGCCGACGAAGTAGCCGTTGTTGACGATGTTGTGATGCGACAACGTCGCGCCTTTCGGAAACCCGGTCGTGCCAGACGTGTACTGGATGTTGATCGCGTCGTCGGCGCTCAACGCCGCGGAGATGTCATGCAGCCGGTGCGTCGGCGTCGAGTCGCCGTGCTCGAACAGGCTGTCCCACTGCGGCGACCCAAGGTAAATGGTGCCCTCGAGAGAGCGCAGCTCTCCGCGGACCGAGTCCACCATGTCGACGTACGACGATCCGCGCACCTCGGTCGCCGCGACGAGCAGGCGGCAACCGGATTGGTTCAGTGCGTAGGCGAGCTCGTGCGTCCGGTAGGCGGGGTTGATGTTGACAAGGATCGCGCCGATCTTCGCGGTCGCGAACTGCACCAACGTCCACTCCGGACAGTTGGCCGCCCACAGTCCGATCCGATCGCCTTTCTCGATGCCCAGGTCGAGCAATCCCAAGGCAAGCGTGTCGACGTCGGCGTTGAACTGTGTGTAGGTCCATCGCCGACCGCTGCCACAGTCGATGAGCGCGTCCCGGTCGCCGTGCTCGGCTGTGACCCGTTCCAGAACAGCCCCGATCGTGTCTCCGATCAGCGGCGTTAGTGACGTGCCGTGGCTGTACGAAACTGCTGTTGCGCTGCCGGGCGAGCTCATGCGCCGATCTTGCCACGCGACATGCGCGTCAGACGGGGGAGTAGAGCTGCGGCAGCGGTGCCCACGCCGCTTGGGTCTGCTGGAACTCGATGACGGCCTGGGCCAGCTGAGCGCCGGTCACGATCGTGTCCTTGACCTGAAGCACCTCGAACAAGCCCTTGCCGAACCAGACGACGGTGCCCACGCCGTCGTCGCTCTGCACCGTTTCGACCTCCTGCCCCGCGAGGCGGATGTCGCTTTTCGAGCCGACGAGAATGGGCGCGGTGAAGCTGTCGCGCACCGACGATTTCGCCAGGTTGACGTCAGGTTTGACGGTCGCGATTTCGAGCGTTCCGATCAACCGATCCACACGGCGGATCTCCCACAGCTTTCCGTCCGAGATGAGCGCATCCCTGCGATCTTCATGGAAGGCGGCCAGTGTGTCCGGAGCGGTGTTGCGATACAGGTGCAAGCTGTCGTGCAGCAGCGCCGTTGGCGCGAGTGAGACCGGCACGGGTTGGGGCGCGGCCTGGCGAGCCTGTCCGCAGCCGGAGAGGCCTGTCACTGCGAACAGCGACAGAAGGACAGCAAGGCCACGCGGACGCATCAGGATCCGGTGGTGGTCGACGGGGTCAGCTTGCTCACCGTGGTCGTGTATTTGAGGGTGATTCCGATGTAGCCGCTGAGATCGGATTGGAACCGAATGTCGTCGGTGTCCACGTGCTGACTGACGATCAGACCACCCAGCTGCGGCGCGATCAGCATGATGTTGGGATCGCTGCTGGACGTGCTGATGATCTCGGAGGCTGATGGATCGGTCAGGGACTCGCTGTAGGTGACGGCATAGGTCTTGACGAGCTGACCGCACACGTTGAGGGTCTTGATCCCGGAAATCGTGCCCTTGTAGTCGAGCACCGCACCGTTCGAGGCATCAGTGCCACTGGACTTCCAGTTGGTGCCGACCGGCCCGAACTTCACCAGCTGCACCTGCGGTTTGGGCGCGACGGTGATCGTGCGTTGGCCGTCGGAGAGCGTCCGCTGCACCAGGTTGATGGAGGACGCGCTCACGATCAGCTCGTCGACCTCGGCGAGGTTGTTCGACAGGTGCGTGGTGACGGTGTACTCGCTCTCGGTTCCCGCAGGCGGCACGCCGCCCTCAGCAGCGGCGGCGGCATCAGGCTTTGCCTTCTGGGCGGCGCTGACCGACACCTCGGAGAGGCTCGGCATCGGTGCGCTCACGTTCTGCTTTCCCCCGGAGACGGTGCCGGTTCCCTTGGTGTCATACGTGTAGACGCCCGGGTGCGGCGAGCCGGTCGTCGCCTGTTTCAAGGCTGCCGCTGGCTTTGGGCGTTGCGAGGCCGGCGGGCACGCGCCGCTGATGGGCTTGGGGAACGTGCTTGCCACCGGGAAGGGCACAGCTGGCGAAGTCGGCACGACGTAGCCCGGGGGCGCCGGCAGCACGTGCAAGATCACGTTGGGCGGAATCGGCTTGGCGAGGTCGGGCCGAGCGAACTCCAAGTCGAGTGCAGTGGAACGAACGGCAATCGACGCCTGCGGGTGCGGGCCGCATGCGGTCGCTGCGAGCACGACGACGACTGCGCCCATGACGGCGCGAGCGAGGCGGCGGGTCATGTCGACATCCTCCGGCGGGGTCTCGGCAATGCGGCAAGGCGGATGCGGAGCAGGCGCAACTGGCGACGGAGCCAGCGCCGGGTCGCGGCGACGGGCTGCGGCAGTCGGAGCACGCGGACATTGGGCATCGACGGTTCGTAGGGTGCGCGAAGCGATGCACGGGAAACACGGGCGAGGAACTGCGTTTGCAGTGGCTGGGCTTTGAGCACTCGCCGTCGCACCGAGCGCGACAGCTCTTCCGCGGCTGCCACGTCGTCCGGTCCCACGACGTCGTGAAGGTCGCCGTAGATCGCCCGGACCGTGAGCCACGCAAGCTCCTCGTGCTCGTCGTCCTGCGCCACTTGGAAGAAGTACTCCAGGGGCGTCGAGACCAGGTCGCCCACGTTGAGATCTGTCGCAAGGTCCCGGAACTCGGCGTACTCGACGGCGATCTGGTGCGCCGGACCCAAGCCAGCGGCCCACCGCCGGCGTTTGGCCCTGCGCCGGGCTCGTGAAACGGCGGGCCAACCCAGGTAGGCACCGAACAGGAGGAGAACGATCGGCGCGGTGACCGCCAGCCAATAGCGGACGATCTCGTAGAGCTGCTTCGCCGTCTCGAGCCGGTATGGCACGAACACCTGAACAGCGATCTCGCCGTTCGCGAGGATCTGCTGGTGTTGCTTGGGGGTGTGCGTCAAGTCCTGTTGGGCTTGTTTCGGCTTGGCAACCAGAGGTAGCCAACCGAAGCCGTTGAAGTTGACCTCGAGCCAGTCGGACGAGTTGTGCGGACGCACGGAGATGATGCCGGTCTGCTCCTTGTTGACGCCGTCGTAGCCGAAGCCGATGCGGCTGGGCACTCCGGCCCAGCGGGCGATGAGGGCCTCGGCGGCCACGATCTGGAACGGCGAGCCGACGCGCGTCCCGGCGAGCATGTTCTGCACGTCGGCAGGCGAGACGTTGACCGGCACACCAGCACCTTTGGCGGTGATGTGGTCGAGCAGCGCGTGCTCGACATATTCCATGCGGGCAAAGGCGCTTGTCGTCGGTGCCGTCGCCAGGAGGGCCGTGACGGCGGGTGGGGCAGCCGGCACCTGGAGCTGTTGGGCGATATCGAGACCTGATCCCGGCGTCGCCGCTTCGAGGTCCGCGTCGTTGGCGTACGGCGGCACTTGCATCGTGTAGCTCACGCCTGCCGGCAGCCGGCCGTTGCTGATGCGCACGATGTCCGTGCGCCGGTCGACGTAGAGGTTGGACAGCGTCGTCT
Organism: Mycobacteriales bacterium; assembly: GCA_035695245.1. GTDB lineage: Bacteria > Actinomycetota > Actinomycetes > JAFAQI01 > JAFAQI01 > DASSEQ01. The sequence continues at coordinate 19,301 of DASSEQ010000156.1, forward strand.
GAATCGACTCGGTGCCGGCCAAGGTCGGAAGGATGGGTGTGTCGCCGAGGTTGTGAAGTATCAACGTGACGGCGCCGAGCTGCGGACGCGTTGGTGCCTCCGGCAGAGGCTTGTCGCCGGAAATGTTCGCCAGTCGACTGTTGTCCTGCGGCGGCAACAGCCATGCGTTGGACTTGTAGACGTCGAGTACGCCGGTGCGCCAAGGGCCGGTGAACTTCGTCTTCGTGTGCACTTCGAAGAGCACGTCGTCAGTGCTGCTCGACACGAGCCGCGGCTTTTGCGCGGTCGATACCGGGTTGTAGACCGGCTTGGGGAACAGGAAATTGGCGGAGTTGAGGCCGATGACCGCGGCAAGCAGCGGCGCGCCGATGGCCAGCGCTCGAACGGCGCGCTTCAGCTCGAACGAGCGGCCCAGCCCGCGAGCAGATCGCAGGTCGCCGCCGAAGAGCAGCGCAAGTGCGGCGATGATGAGCGCGATCGGCACCGCGCCGGCGAGCAGCTTGCCGTTCGACGGCTGGGTGATCGCCGTCAAGCCGATGACCGGCAGGCAGAGGGCCAAACCGATCCGCGGTTTGGCGAGCGCCGTGCCGATCCAGGCGCCTGCGAAGCCGAGCGACAGCATCATCAACACGACGACGAAGCGCCAGCCCGGATCGAAGGGGATCGGCGGCGTCAGCAGGCTGCCGCTTCGCAGCGCCGCGCGCACGAGAGAGACGACGCTGGCCGGGCCCCCAGGTGCTCCCACCAAGCTGACCAGAGCGATCACCACGGCCAGCAACGGGAACGCCATCAGCAAGTTGCTGCGGTAGCGGGACCGCTGAGCCGCGACGGCGATGCTTGCACCTGCGATCGCAGCGGCACCACCGAGGCCGCGCGCGAGCCAGGAGCCGAAGATGCCGCCGACCTCGAAACCGGCACCGAGGCTGACCAGCGCTGACGCCGCCGCAGGGCGAAGCAGATCTGTCAACGGCGGGCGTGAGTCGGGCTGCACCATCTTGGCCGGCTCCGCGCCGGCTGACGCGTTGAGTTCGGCGACGTCGTCGGTCGTCGCGTGCTCGTCGGTGCGGTCGTCGAGGATCGTCATCGCAAGCCGGCCCCGATCTCGTGCTCCAGGGCCATCGTGAGGTTGGTGGTCGGGCCGATCTCGATGATCTTCAAGCCCAGAGCCGTTGCTTGCCCGAGATGGTCAAGCGCCTCGTCGTCCCACAGCAGCGTGACGACCTTGACCGACACGCCACGATCGACAAGCAGGCGCATGCGCAGGATCGCGTCCAAGGTGAGCCGCGGCGTGACCACGATGACCTCGATGTCGGGGCTGATCCCGAGCGCTACCCGGGCCAGCAGGTCGGCCAGGGTGGACTTGACCGGCTGCAGCTCGGCGAGCGCATCCAGGAGCTCGATGGCGCCGCGCGCCATTCCGCGCAACGGTCGGGCGATGCGCTCCTTGTTGCCGTCGGTGGTGACCGTGTAGCCGGCGCGCAGGTGATGCAAGCCGATCGATGCGACGACGCGCATCGCGGTCTCGAACGACTCGGAGACCTGGCCGCCGGAATGGGCCGCGACATCCTGGTCCACCAACAGCCGCAGCTTGTCGGTGACGCCCTGCTCGGCCTCGCGGACCAACAGCGAGCCGGTTCGGGCATAGGCGCGCCACACAATGTTGCGAATGTCGTCGCCTGGTGCGTAGGCGCGCATGCCGTAGAAGTCCAAGCCCGACGGCCACGGTCGGGACAGCGGTGGCCGATGCGGCGGGTCTTCCCACAGCCGCGCGGTCGGCCGGTCGCTGGCCGGCTCGACCCGCGGGTGCACGAAGAGCTGGAACTCGTCGCAAACGGTGCGGCGGCGCTGGGTCAAGCCAAAGGGGTCGCCCCATCGCACGACGAGAGGTCCGATCGTGTAGACGCCGCGACGCGAGCAGGACAGCTGATACGTGTTGCCGGCCGAGTCGCCCTCGACGAGCTCCGGGATGGAGATGCGGGGCGAGACACCCAGCACGGACGGCAAGCGCTCTTCGAGGATCAGCGTCGACATGCGCCGGCCCGCTGTCAGTGACACCTCGACCGTGACGGTCTGCCCTTCGCGAACGCGTGCCTGCACTTCGGATCGGCGTCCGGTCAGATCCGGGGTGCGGCGGCCGTAGCTCCACGAGACGACGAGCACGGCGCCGCCGCCGTACGCGATGAGATACAGCGGACGGCCACCGACGTAGTAGCCCAGGCACCAGGCGGCGAGAGCAACGCCCATCAGGATGAGACCCGACGACGTGAAGCCGGTGAGATCGGTGACTCTCTCCAGCGCCCGGGCGCTGAAGCGCCGGGTCAGCTCGACCGGCTGAGCGGCTGCAGGCGACGTCGCGGCATTGTCCGGCTGGGAGCCAGCCGGGACGAGTGCGCGGTCGTCGATTGCAGTCATCGGTCAGGTCAGGATGCGGCGCGGGACGGACGACGTCGGGAGGAAGCAGCGGTCGGTGTGGCTGCGCTCGTCGTCGTGGTGCTGACCATCGGTGGCTTGATCCGGCCGACGGTGCGTTCGAGCACATCGGTCACGGTGTCGCCGCGCAGCAAGGCCTCCGGCGACAACAACGTGCGATGGGCGAGGATCGGGGTGAGCAGTGCCTTGACGTCCTCCGGGTAGACGGTGTTGCGACCGTCGGCTGCCGCAAGGGCCTTGGAGGCTTTGAACAGCGCAATCGTCGCGCGAGGACTCGCTGCCATCAGCAGCGCTTTGTCCTGGCGGGTCGACTGGACGATCTCGAGGATGTAGGTCTCGACCGCGGCGGCGATCGACACCTCCGAGGCCTGCTGCTGCATGTCGACGATCTCCTTCGGCGAGCAGACCGGTCCGATGTTGTCGACTTCGAGGGTGAGGGCGTTGCCTCGTGCGACCCGGCGCTCTGCTTCGAGGTCCGGGTAGCCGATCGACAGCTTGAACAGGAAGCGGTCGAGCTGCGCCTCGGGAAGCGGGAAGGTGCCTGCGTTTTCGATCGGGTTCTGCGTCGCCAGACACAAGAACGGCGCCGGCAGGGGGTGCGTCACGCCTTCTGCGGTGACGTTGCGCTCGGCCATGGCTTCCAGGAGCGCCGACTGCGTCTTCGGTGTCGCTCGGTTGATCTCGTCGACCAGCAGGATGTTGGTGAACACCGGCCCGGGCTTGAAGACGAACTTCATCTGCCCACGCGATTGCTCGATCACCGACGACCCGGTGATGTCACCGGGAAGCATGTCGGGCGTGCACTGGATGCGGTTGGTGGTGCAACCCATCGAAACCGCAAGGGCCCGGGCAAGCATCGACTTCCCGACACCCGGAACGTCCTCGAACAGGACGTGTCCGTTGGCGCACGCAGCGACGAGAGCCAGCCGTACGACGTCCTCCTTGCCGTGGATCACGGAGTTGACGTTGTCGGTGATCTTGTCGAAGCGCTTCTTGAACAAGGTCGGGTTCACAGTGTCACTCCCGGGCGTGGTCCGGTCACGAGACCGGAGCGTTGAATGGCGGCGCTGGAGTTGCCGAGATATGCGGCAACCACGCGTGGATCGTTGAGAACGTCTTCTGGCTTGCCGCGAAGCACGACGTGGCCGAGCTCCATGGCCACGAGCTCGTCGGAGATGGCGGAGATCAGCTGCATGTCGTGCTCGATGATGAGCAGCGCGCAGCCCGTTTCGTATTTGATGCGATCGAGCAGAGCAGGCAGCTCCTCGGTCTCCTTCTGCGCGATGCCCGATGACGGCTCGTCCAGCAGCAGCACGTCGGGATCGCCTGCCAGCACGCACGCCAGGTCGACCAGGCGACGTGTGCCGGTGGAAAGCTCCCGCACGAACTTGTCGCGGAAGTCCGTGATGCCCATCAGCATCATCAACCGCTCCGCCCGTCGACGAAGCGAACCTTCGGCGCGTCTTGCTTTCGGCAACCCGAGCGTGTTCGACGCGAGGTTGCGCGCCTGGTGGTGGCGGTCGAGGGTGACCAGGAGTGTCTCTTCGACTGTCAACGCGGGGAACAACCGGGCGTCCTGGAACGACCGGCCCAGGCCGAGAAGTGCGCGTCGCTCCGGGGCCAAGTAGGTGACGTCCTGGCCGAGCAGCTCGACGGTGCCCGCGGTGGGTGCGACGAAGCCGGAGATGACATCGAAAAGCGTCGTCTTACCCGCACCGTTCGGCCCGATCAAGCCCAGCGTGGTGCCCGCCTTGACCTCGAGGCTGGCGCCGGTGAGCGCCTGCACGCCGCCGTACGACCGTTCGACGTCGGTGACGCGGAGCACGATCTCGGGTTCGTCGCCGAGGGCGGCAATCGCTCGGGTCTGCCGGCCGCGTGCGTAGTTGCCGCGAGCGCTGCCTGCTCCGGCCAGGAACACCGAGCGAAGCACGTCGGGACGGTTCAGCAGCTCGGCTGTCGGACCGCTGAACTGCACCTCGCCCTTCTCCATGAACACGGCTCGTTCGGCGACGGTGAGTGCGACGTTGACCGACTGCTCGACCAGGAGGATGGTCGCGCCCTCGGCGTGGATCGCACGCAGGATGTCCAGCAGCTGCTCGACGACAACCGGTGCGAGCCCCAACGAGAGCTCGTCGATCATCAGCAGCCTCGGCTTGGCGATGAAGGCTTCCGACAGAGCCAGCATCTGCTGCTCGCCACCGGAGAGGTTGCCGGCGAGTTCGTGCTCGCGCTCGCGCAGCCGGGGGAAGAACTCATGAACCCGCTGCAACCGAGCGTCCGCCTCGTCGTCGCCGCTCGCCCACAAGGCCAGGTCGAGGTTCTCCTTGACCGAGAGGCCGGGGAACACCGCTTTTCCGCCCGGCACCGAGACGATCCCGCGGCCCACGTGGTCGCTCGCCGGCAGCTGCGTGATCGGCTCGCCGTCGAAGAGAACCGCACCGTTCCATGCCGGGTTGCTGCCATTGATTGCGGCGAGCAGGGTCGACTTGCCCGCACCGTTGGTGCCGAGCAACGCGACGATCTCGCCGTCCTCGATCTCCAGGTCGACGCCGAACAAGATCTGCACCTGGCCATAGCCCGCGTCGACGTCGCGGCACACCAGCAGCTTGCTGCGGCCGGCGGCCCGCGACTGCCGCACGATCTCGCCGGCGAGTGCTGCTGCGGTCGCGGCTCGTACGTCGGCAGCGACGCTGGCCCCCGCGCTGGTGACGATCATGGCGCCGATCAAGAAGATCGGGGCCAGCAGAGCGATAGCGGCGCGGATCCCGAACGCGTCCCCAACCGGTCCGGCGATGAGTGCGAAGCCCACGCCGATTGCGACGAAGAACGAGCCGTAGGAGAGCGCATAGCCACGCGCGCGGGGCGGCACGGTGAGCGAGATCAGTGACAGGATTGCTGGGGTGAGTGGCGCCGTGGTGAGGCCGATGCCCACCAGGCCGAAGATCGTCAGCGGCAGCCACGGCGAGACGGCCGTGACGACGATGAATACCGCGGCCACGGTTGCGAGCAGGCCGGCAAAGGTGATCATTCGAGCCGGGCTGCGCTGCGCCATTCGCGTCAGCAGTGGAGTGCCGACGAGCAATGCGGCCAACGACGCGCCTTGAAGCCCCGCGATGGCAAAGCCGCGTTGCGCAGTGGAGAGCTGGAAGTCGTCGTGGAGCAAGGTCGGATACAACGTCAGCGCCACGACGACACTGCCGACGAGGAACGGCAGCGACGCCCACATGCGGCGCAGCGTGCGCACGCTTCTTGCGACGCGCCAGCCTTCGGTCCATCCGGGTGGCGCGTCCTCGATCGCGGCAACCCGCTCATCGGCGCCGGCGGCGAGACGCTCCTGCACGCCCCGCGGCCGCTCGTGCAGCTTGAACACGAAGCCGGTCAAGAGCAGGGTGGGCAGTCCGGCGACGAGAAACGGGATCTGCCAGCCGTAGCGCCCACCGAGGATGCCGGCCAACAGCGGGCCGAGCAGTAGCCCGAGCGCGGGTCCGGCGCTGAAGACAGAGAAGATTCCCGCCCGCCGGTCCAGCGGATAGGTGTCGCTGATGAACGAGCCGATGCTGCCCTCGAAGCAGAGGCCGAGCCCGGCGCCGAGGCGCATGACGCCCAACATGATCAGGCTCGTCGAGAACGCCGTGCCCATCGTGAAGACCCCGGACAAGACGAAGCCGATTCCCATCAGCATCGGCCGCCGCACGCGGTCCGAAAGAAAGCCGATCGGCACGGCGATGATGAGCGGGAGCAGCGTGGCGATGAACACCACCGTCTCGATCTTGGTGAGGCTCGCGCCGAAGTAGTCGCGGATGTCGGGGACCAGCAGCGAGAACGCTGCTACGTCGAGCGTGTCGGTGAACCGCAGCGTGGTCAGCAGCCCGAGCGGCCGCAGGCTCGTGCCGCCGCCGAGCTGCTCGCGCCAGCCGGGGCCGGGCGTCGTGGACGTGGTCATCAGTAGCGCCACGCTTTCGCCAGCTGCTGTGACCGACCGAACTCACCGATCCGCGAGTCGATGCGGTAGCGCGCAGGAATCGGTTCGTCCGTGACCTGCGCGACGATCGGGACCAGCGCTTCTTCGCCGCGCTTGACCCGGTCGCCGGCGAGGCTCGGAACGTAGATGCGATAGCGCTGGGCGATCCGGCGCAGCCACGCGTCGCGGATCGCGTAGGCGGTGGCGCCGAGCCCGGCCGGGAAGAACAACATCACGGCAAGCACGCCCAGCCCGGACGACAGCAGCAACCCGATGTTGCCGGAGAAGATCGTCGATGCGGTCGCGAAGTAGATGGCGCCGGCCAGGACTGCGAAGACCGACCCGAGTCCGCCGAGCACAGCCATCAGGAACATCGCGACGGAGAGGTCCGGACCGTAGGAACCGGCGGAGACGGACCGCTGCTGCACGACGTAAAGCACTCCGGCGAATCCGGCCATCCCGCCGGACAACGCAAAGGCGAGCAGGCGTGAGCGCACCAGATGCACTCCGTATGCCTGTGCCATCCGTTCGTTGTCGCGCATCGCGATCAGCAAGCGACCGGTGCGGCTTCGGCGCAGTCGCATCGCCGTGTAGACCATGACGGCGGCAAGGGCAACGCAGAGGTAGAAGTAGGCGCGACCGTTGGTGTTCATGTCCAGGCCGAGCAGCTGCGGTCGCCCGACCGATCCGGGCAGATGCTGTGCCAGGAACCGGTCGGAGGAGAAGGTGCTGGAGACCATGACAGCGAGCGCCAGCGTGGTCACCGCCAGATAGAGCCCGCGGAGCCGAAGCGCCGGAAGTCCCACAACGACCGCAACGGCTGCCGAGGCGATCGTGCCCACGACGAGGCCGAGCGCAAACGGCCAGCGCCAGTCACCGATGACGACGCCGCCCGTCAATGAGCCGACAGCAACAAACGCGAACTGCCCGAGACTCACCTGTCCGGCCCACCCGGTGAGGACCACGATGGACACGCCGACGATGCCGTAGATCGCATAAGTCGTTCCGACCGACAGCTCACCGGCGGACACGACGAATGGGTAGGCCAGGACGACAAGCGCCACGATCCAACGCATGCGTCGTAGGCCGGCCTGCACCGGCGCCAGTGCTCGAAGCGCTGCCGGGATGGCGCGGATCTCTTCACTGCCGACCCAGCTGCTCGAGGCGCCCTCGTCGGTGCGCGAAGCTCGTGCGCGTTGCAGCAGGAGCACCACGAGGATCAGGACGAACTGCACCAGGTCGATCACGGCGTGGTCGTTGTTGAAGGCCCAGCTGAGCCCCTGTTCGAAGATGCTCAGTCCCAGCGCCGCGGCGAACGACAGTGGCAAGTCGTCGAGACGCGCGAAGACCGCGGCGGCCAGGGCCGTCATCAGTGCGGCGTAGCCCGCGCCGCCGGAAGCCACCACCTGCGCAACGCTTGTCCGATCGGCGGTCGCGGTGAGGATGCCGGCGACAGCGGAGAGCACTGCGACGAGCACCCACACCGTCGAGGACAACAGGCCGGTGCCGATGCCGAGCTGCTCGAGCCGGGTTGCATTCTCGGCAGAGCCCCGGATCGCTGTGCCGAGCCGGCTGCGGCGGAGGAACACGACGAGACCGATCACGATGGCGATCGCGGCGACGACAAGTGCGACCTGGTCGCCGTTGAACGGCGCGCTTGCCCACCTGAAGTGCCATCGGTCGAACGGCGTCCGTGCGGGTGCGGTCGGCAGATCTGCGATCGGCTGGTTGTTGCTCGGCGGGCGGTAGCCGAAGGCGCGCGGCATGGCCAGTGCGATCGCGTTGAGCACCTGGAGCAGCACCACCGTGATCAGCGTGAGCACAAGTCGCGGTGCGTTCGCGAACCGACGGATGACCAGCAGCTCGATCAGGAACGCCGCGGCGGCCGTGGCGAGCACGCTGACCGGCAGCGCGAGCCAGTAGCTCCACCGCTCACCCGTGGTGAGGAGCAGGAAGAGGATCGAGGCGTTGGCACCGAACGCGGCTTGGCTGAAGTTGATGACTCGCGCCGACCGGTAGACGAGCACGAGACCGACGGTCGACAGCGC
>DASSEQ010000157.1:0-5637 GCA_035695245.1 Mycobacteriales bacterium
GCGGGACACGAAGTACGACGCGGACTTCGCTTGCTCGACCTCGGTCAGCAAGTTGGCCAACTTGTGCTTGATGGCCTGGAACGAGCCGATCGGGCGGCCGAACTGCACCCGCTCGCGCGCATAGTCCGCAGCCATGTCGAGGCAGCGCTGCGCACCGCCGATGTTCTCGGCCGACAGCGCAGTTGCCGCCAGCAACAGACCGCGAAAGACGATGTCGCTGCCGGCGCTCTGCGAGCCGATCGGCTGCGCTTCAACGCCGTCGAAGCTCAGCCGCGCCATCTTGCGGGTCTGGTCCATGGTCACCATCGGCTCGCGCGTCAAGCCGGCCGCGTCACCCGCCACCGCGAAGACCGCGATGTCGGAGTCAGCGCGGGCAACGACGAGCACCAGGTCGGCGATTGTGCCGTCGAGCACGAACCACTTGGTGCCGGAGAGCTTCCACGCAGCGCCTGATCGCGTCGCGGTGGTGGTGGTGTCGGCGACGTTCCACGACGAGGACTCTTCGGTGAGAGCCAGTGTGGCGATGGTCTGGCCCGACGCGATCTTCGGCAGCCATTCCTTCTTGGCAGCGTCGTCGCCGCTCACCAACAAGGTGTTGGCGGCGAGGCCGACCGTGGAGAAGAACGGCCCGCAAAAAAGCGACCGGCCGAGCTCCTCGAACACGACGGACAGCTCCATCGGACCGAAACCGGATCCGTCGTACTCCTCCGGGATCACGAGCCCGGTCAAGCCGAGCTGCTCAGCGCCCTGCTTCCAGACGCTTTCGTCGTAGCCCGACTCGGTCTCCATGAGCCGGCGAACCTCGGCCTCGCTCGAGGTGCGCTCGAGGAAGGTGCGCACTGTGTCGCGAAGCGCCTCCCGCTCCTGGGCGTGCGGGTCACCGGTGACGTCCGGCACTGGCTCTTCTGGCACTGGGCCTCCTACAGACGGCGGAAGTCCCTAGTCTGCCGAATGCCGTTCGGTTTTGCCACCGGGGGTGGCCGTCAGTGGTCCATCTCCGCGCGCAGGCGGCGAGCGAGCGCCTGGAGCAGCTTCCAGGCGATGACGGAGTTCTGCTGCACGAGCGGGCGGAAGTCCCACACGGTCAGGCCGTGGCACACGAGGTCGGTCACTGCGGTGACCGTCGCGGAGCGAGCGCCCTCGTCGATCAGCGCGATCTCACCGAAGTAGTCACCGGCTTCGAGCGAGCGGCGTGGCTCGCCCTTCACCGAGACCGCCGCTACGCCGGACTCGATGATGAAGAACGCCGCCCCGCCGGCGCCCTCCTTGGTCACGGTTTCCCCGGCCGCGAAGCGGCGCTTCCTGAACGCTCGCGCGATCCGCTCCGCTTCTGCTTCGTTGAGGTCAGCGAAGAGCGGGACTCGCGCCACCATCTCGACGGGCGCGGCCTCCGGTGCGGGCTGTTGGGGCACGACGACACCGGCGGCGCGCGTGACGGCGCGGCACTGGAGCAGGTAGAGGGTGCCGCCCGCGAAGGCCCACTCGATGTCGCGACCCTCGCCATAGACCCGCTCGCACTCGGCCGCCAGCGCCGCGAGCTGTGCGAGCTGCGCGTTGTCGAGGCACGGGCGTTCGACCAGTTCGGACGCGACCTCCTCGTCAACGGTGCCGCCAACCGACGTCGGGCGAATGGCGATCTTCTTCAACCCGGGCACGACATCCAAGACCTCGCCGGCGCGAGAGACGCGATAGCTGTCCGGAATGACGCGACCGGCCACGACAGCCTCGCCGAGCCCCCAGCTGGCTTCGATGACGCGCTCGTCGGCGCCGGTGACCGGATTGCGGGTGAACATCACTCCGGCGACGTCCGGGTCGAGCAGTGACTGCACCACCACACCGACGCTCGGTCGGGTGACCAAGCCGACGCGCTGCCGGTAGGTAATGGCCGAGTCGGAGTTCGCCGACCACCAGATCTCCTGGATCGCACCCGGCACGTCATCGCCGGAGCGGACGTTGAGCAACGTCACGTGCTGCCCGGCAAAGCTCGCCTGCGCGCTGTCCTCGCCGACGCAGGACGACCGCACGGCAAGTGGCGTCGGCAGCCCGTCGAGCGCTTCGGTCAATCGTCGTACGGCGTCCGGCTCGCCGGCCGCGATGTCGTCGACCACCGGCCCGTCGAGCGCGATGCCCGGCGGCACCGGCAAGCCGGCACGAAGGGCTTCGCCGAGCCCGATCGCCTTTGCACCGAAGCTCGACTCCTCGCGCGCTTCGGTGAGAGCGACGATCGAGGTCACTCCAACACCGTCACGCGACCGCTGTCGCCATCGACACGTACAAGGGCGCCGTCCGCAATGCGGTCTGTCGCGTCGCGGGTCCCGACAACGCCGGGGATCCCGTATTCGCGGGCCACGATCGCAGCGTGCGACAAGGCACCGCCACTGTCGGTGATGATGGCACCAAGAAGCGGTAGCAGGATGTTGAACGCTTCGGTCGTCGACTCTGTCAGCAACACGTCGCCCTGAAGGATGCGATCGAAGTCCGCTGGTCCGGCCACTCGCCGGGCCGGGCCTTCGTAGGTCCCTCCGCTCGCTGACAGCCCACGGATGACATCCGGCTCATGTGGCGCTTCCGCGTTGGCGAACATCGCCCCCATCGCGAGCATCATCGCGCGCATCAATCGAGCCGCACCCGGCGGCAACGCCGACGGATCCGGTGGCGGCGGCTCTTCCGGACCGAGGTGCGCCGGCGCTTCCTTTGCAGTGTGCGCCTTGTGGAACTGGTGCCGCTCCGCGAGGGCGTCCGCAGTCGGCTGGTCGGCGCCACTCAGCATCCCGCACATCTCGTCGAACCCGGCGTGCACGAAATGCTCGGCATCGTGCAGCCGCCCACGCGCAGCGAGCCGCCGACCGCCGGCGAGCGCAGCACGGCGCATGAGTCCAGCGGCCCAGATGTCGCTGAACACCCCTCGCTCATCGCGAACGCTGTAGCCGCGCCTCGCCTCGTCGAGCAACTCGTCGAATTCACCTTGTCGTTGTTGAGGAATCTGGCTCCGGACGGCTTCAACCCGAGCGTCCATTCCGCTGTCTGAAGGTCCGGCCGCTTGCACCGACGTACGAATCGCACGCAACAACACGTCCGGCATCTCGAGGGCGTATCGGCCCGAGATGTCGAAGCCGTCGAGCAACCGATAGCCGGCGAAGTCCAGATAGGCGGCCATCGCGCGGCCGGCCTCGCTGTCGTGCGCGCGGAGCTCTTCGAGCACCTTGGCCGGTTCCTCGCCCGATTCCAGCAGCTGTCGAGCAGCGTTGTCCGCGCGAAGAGCAGTGACCAGATGCTCCAGTTGTTCGGAGGCGCCTCCAGAAACCGGAGAGGCACCGCGCATGAGGGCCAGCAGCTGCGACTGCGGCAGCCCGGTCCACTCGCTGACGTGCACGAGGAGGTCGCCGGGCGGGATGACGGCCGCGCCGGTGAACCGCATGTGCTGCGCGATCATCTGTGCGTGGTGATCGCGGCAGCGAGTCAGGTAGTCGATCAGCTCGTCGTCGCTCAGCAAGTCGGGATCGGTCGCTTGTAACTCGCGATGCCGCTTGATCGACCTCGGCTTGCACTCCTCGTTCCATTCGCGGAGCTGTTCGCGCCACAGCTTCTTCTCGAACACCTCCTCGGCGCGCTGCAGCCGCTGCGGAAACTCTTCCGGTTGCACCATCTCGGCAGCGCCGTACATGAAGCCGTTGATGTAGGCCAGTCGCCGGGTCTTGATCGGCAGGCCGTAGAAGCTCGTCATCTCGGCAAAGCCACGGGCGAACGCTTCCGGATGCATCTCCGCCCAGTACTTCGTTGCCGGCCTGGGGAAGTGCACAGGGTCGAGATCCCACGATCCCGGACCGGGCGGTTCGAACTGCAGGTCGCTGGTCGTCATGACGCCCCCTCGGCTGTCCGCGAGGCGCCCATCGTGTTGCCCGGCCCAGAACGGTCGCAATAGCGAAAGATGCGTAGTGCTCCCGCGGCTACAGGCGGAATGTCGTGGTTTGGGTGGGACCGGTGCTGAGCTCTTTGGCGGTGGACGTGGCGACAAACGTGAATGTGCCGTGGCCGGCGTTTGCGCCGGATTGGTTGATGTCGGGCCAGACGAGAGTCCAGTCCCAGCAGTCGTGCGACGCGGCGGTCAGCTGGTGTTGGTCGCTTCGGGCCGGGTGGTCGCGAGCCCAGTCCCAGACCGTCTTTCCGTTGCGCTGCACGGTCAGGTCGACCTCGCGTGTGGTGTCAAAGGTGAGCGTGCCGCTACCCGTGCTGTCCCGGCAGAGGTCGACGGTCAGCTGCTCTCCGCTCGTGACCCGATGTGCCACTGCCGCGAAGCACCAGCCCACCTCCTGGTTGTGCTCGACCGACGGTTGCGAGGCGGGGGCGTCGACGTTGACGCTCTCACTGCAGAACTCGACCTGCCCGGCACCCGTGTCGGTCCGCTGGGTGCGCACGAGTTGCGGTTGCGAAACTGCTGCGGGCGATGAGTGCACCGCACCGGTCGACGCAACGGCGCCGCCGAGTGTTCCTGCTTGGCCAACCGGCTCGGCACTCGCCGGTGTGCCAGCTGGCCGCACCGAATGTGGCGTCGCCGGTGCCGAGATCGCCGGCGACCCTGCTGCGGGAGTCGGCGTGACGGCGGGTTGCACCGTCTTGAGCACGTCGACGCCGCCGCCGCCACCGAGGAGCATGACGAGCACGACAACAACCGCGAGGACGGAGCTTCCACCCGCAGCGACTGCAGCGCGCCGACGGCGGCGGAAACGCGCCGCCCGACGCACGTCGTCGAGTCCGCCAGGGGGTGGCGGGACTTCGAGGAACGGCCGGCGCGGCAACCCGGTCTGTGTCATGACTCGCCTCCGCGCACGTGAGCAGCCAGAGAGTTGCGGCCGTCATGCAGGCGGCGCTTGACGGTGCCGACGGGCACATGCAGCAGCCGGGCGATCTCGTCGATGGAGATGTCGGCGTAGTAGTGCAAGAGGATCGCCTGTCGCTGTCGCGGCGGCAGCCGATCGACAAGGTCGCGCAGCCACGGGTCGGCGGCCGGCGTGGAGGCGGGTTGGCCCTGCCCGGCCCGCTCCGACAGCTCCCGGTCGCGCACCAAGCCGCGCCAGTGGTCGTGGGTCAAGTTGGTCGCCACGAAGAACAGCCACGCCCGCGCATCCCGGACCCGACGCCATCTCGCCAGCAGCCGGGTGAAAGCTTCCTGCGCGATGTCGACCGCGGCTACCGGATCTCCGGTCAATGAAGCGGCGTATCCCGACAGCTGCCCGAACTGGCTGCGGTAAAGCTCGGCAAAGGCCTCACCGCCAAGCGTGTCGACCGTCTCGCGGCGCGGCACAGGGGCGAGGTCCAGCTGCCCCACCTCCGCCGCCATCACCGCTCCCGTCATGCCCGATCAGGTCGTAGACGGAGAAGTTCGGCAAAAGGTTCGGGCGAACCTGCCCGCACAACCGCCCGTCCACGAGAGGACGTACGACGAACAGGAGCCCCAGATGCAGGACCACCGATGAACCGCGTCGTGATCGCCCTTGCCGGCCTCGGCTGCGCAGCGTCCGTCGCTCCGGCCTTTGCCGGCAGCCCCGTCGAGCAGGGCCGCACCGCCGGCACGCAACTCGAAGTCCAACTGCCGCACGGCGACACGATGGACCTGGAGCTCCGGGCGATGGACACGTC
>DASSEQ010000158.1:0-6054 GCA_035695245.1 Mycobacteriales bacterium
TCGAAGGGGACGACGCGGTCGGCGTATTCCTGCCCTTGCTCGTGGCCCTTGCCGGCGATGACGACGACGTCGCCCGGCTGCGCGCGGTCGACCGCGAGCGAGATCGCGGCCCGACGGTCCGGCAACACGACGACTTCCGCAGAACCACCGCGAGCACCCTCGGCCATGGCCGCGAGGATCGCGTCCGGATCCTCCGATCGCGGGTTGTCGTTGGTGAGCACGGCGACGTCGGCATAGTTGGCGGCGGCCGCGCCCATCATCGGCCGCTTCGCCCGGTCGCGGTCGCCGCCGCAACCGAGGACCACGACGACATGTCCTTGCGGTCCGGCCAACCCGCGCGCCTCGGCGAGCAACGTCGCCACCGCCTCTGGCGTGTGCGCGTAGTCGACCAGCGCAAGGAACGGTTGGCCCGCGTCGACGCGTTCCATCCGACCGGGCACAGCGGCCATCGTGGCGAGTCCGGCTCGGGCAGCGTCCTCGTCGACGCCCGCTTCGAGCAGCGCAACATAGGCAGCAGCTGCGTTCTGCAGGTTGAACCGGCCCGGCAATCTGGTCTCGACGACGTGAGATCGGCCGGTGTCATCGACGAGCACCACGCGACCACCGTCGCGCAGCACCTCTTCCTCGGCGCGGGTCCAGTGCGCCGGCGCTGGCCCAATAGTGGTGACCGGGATGGTTGCGACCTCGGCGAGGCGACGACCCCACTCGTCGTCGACGCAGACGACGCCGCGATGCGCATGCTCCGGCGTGAACAACATCGCCTTCGCCGCAAAGTAGTCGGCCATGTCGGCGTGAAAGTCGAGGTGGTCCTGCGACAGGTTCGTGAAGACCGCAACCGCGTAACGAGTGCCACTGACCCGGCCGAGGGCAAGTGCGTGGCTGCTGACCTCCATCGCCACAGCAGTGACGTCATGCTCGCGCATCACCGCGAACAAGGCTTGGAGATCCGTCGACTCCGGCGTGGTGCGCACGCTCGGCACCGCTTCGCCGGCGATGTGGGTCTCGATGGTGCCGATGAGACCGGTGCGATGACCGCATGCGCGAAGGCCAGACTCGACGAGATAGGACGTCGTTGTCTTGCCGTTGGTGCCGGTGATGCCGACAACGACCAGATTGCTCGCCGGGTCGCCGTAGACCCACGCCGCTGCAATCCCGGCACTCTCTGTGACGTCGCCGACCTCGACCACCGATGCAGCGCCGGCTTCAACTGCCGCGGCCACCGACACGGGATCGGTGAGCACAGCGCGCGCACCCGACGCCAAAGCCTCCGCCACATGAGCGATGCCGTGCGTCGTCAAGCCGGGCCGGGCGACGTACAAGTCACCGGTCCGCACGGCGCGAGAGTCGTGGGTGATGCCGCTGACCGTCACGTCCGGGTCACCGACGAGACGCGCGTCGCGCAAGTGTTCGGCAAGCCCTGCGATCCGCTGCGCCGGCACAGAACGCGGACGGAGCGGCGACACGGACATCGGATGGCAGGCTATCGCCGGTCACCAGGTGAGACGGGCCTTGGGCGGCCGGGTGCCGGTCGGCGCGATGCCCAACGACTGCAACGCAAAAGCCATCACGTCGTGGAAGACCGGCGCAGCGACGACACCGCCGTAGTGACCGTTGCGCGGGTTCTGCAGCACGACTTCGACGAGGAGTTGTGGCTTGTCGGCAGGAGCGAAGCCGACGAACGTCGCCGTGTAGCCGCTGTAGCGCCCGTTGACCGGTCGCTGGGCGGTGCCTGTCTTTCCGGCGATGCGATAGCCCGGAATGCGCGCTGCCGGCGCGGTGCCCTCGTTGCTCGTGACAGCCTCGAGCATGTCGGACAGCTCGCGCGCCACCTTCGCACTGATCACCCGACGGGTGGCCGGCGGCGGAGCCGCCTGGCGGTGGCCGTCCTTGTCGATCGTGGCCGCGATGATATTGGGCGCAACGCGCACACCGCCGTTCGCGACCGTGGCATAGACGCTCGCGACCTGCAGGGCGGTGACGCCGATGCCCTGTCCGAAGGCCACGGTCGGCATCGTCGTACGAGACCACTGGCTCACCGGCGGCAGGATGCCTTCCTGCTCGCCCGGCAGCCCGCTGCCGGGCACGGACCCGAAGCCGTAGGCACGTAGGTAGGAGTAGAGCTTGGTGGCGCCGAGCTTGCGGGCCACTTCGATGGTGCCGATGTTGCTCGACTTGGCGAGGATCCCGGTCAGGGTGAGTCGCTCGGTGCCGTGCACCTCCGCGTCGTGGAACTTCGTGCCTGCATACGGGAGTTCAGGAGGGATCACGTACGGCGAGGTCGGCGTTGCCACTCCTTCCTGCAAGGCGGCCGACATCGTGATGACCTTGTTGACGCTGCCCGGCTCGTAGATGTCGGAGACTGCCGGGTCGAGCTGATGCTGGCCGGCGGTGATCGCCGCAGGCGGGTTGTTCGCGTCGAAGCCGGGGGCCACGGCCAGCGCGAGCAGGTGGCCAGTGCGCGGGTCCATCACGACCACGGTGCCGCTGTCGGCCTTGACCGCCTTGACCTGCGCGGCGATCGCCTGCTGCGCCTCCCACTGCAAGTCCCGGTCGATGGTGAGCTGCAGCGACGTGCCCGGCTGCGCGGCCTCGAGCACGTCACGCCCGTCCGGGATCGGGGCACCGGCGGCGCCGGCTTCGAAGGTCTGCTGGCCGTTGTGGCCGGCCAGCGCCTTCTGGAACTCCCACTCCAGACCGGCGGCCCCGTCGCCGTTCCAATGGACGTAGCCCAGCAGGTTGGAGGCGAGCGTGCCGTCCGGGTAGACGCGTTTGGTCGTCGGCAACGAGCCGATGCCGGCCAGACCGAGATCGATGATCTGCGTCGAGAGCGTCGGAGTAACCGCCCGTGCGAGGTATTGGAACGACGACTTCGCCGCCAGCGCGGGCAGCAAGGCGGCCGGGTCGACGCCGATCAGCGGTGCCAGCTCTGCGGCGGTCTTCTGCGCGTCGACGACCTCTTTCGGATCCGCGTAGATGTCGCGGGCGTCGACGGTCTCGGCGAGCGGTTGCCCGAAGCGGTCGAGGATGGCTCCGCGCGGAGCGGTGATCGTCACCGTGTGCAGCCGTTGGCGTTCGGCGTCGGCCGAGTAGGCGGCCCGGTTCAGCCCCTGCAGCTCGAGGAGCTTGCCCGCAACGAGCGTCAGCACGAACAAGATCACGATCAGCACCACCGACAGCCGGAACCTCGAGTCCGGCAGCCGCCGGCGGCGACGCGGCGGCGGTGGCGGTTGCGACCGGGCGCGCGGGCGCGGCGGGGCGGTCGCGGACATGCGCCAAGCCTGCCGTGTCACGGCGCTCCGGCCGTGGTGGCGCGCCGAGGCGGTGACGGATCGGGACGGCACGAACGGCGGCGGTCAGTGATGCGTACGGCGCGCGGCGGGGGTTGTCTTCGCCGAGGGCGAGGCGCTGGGGGACGGCGAGGTGGACGCTGACGGGCTCGGCGCCGGCTTGGGGGGCGGCGGCACGGCGCGGCTGACAGCGACCACCTCGCCGCCGCGGCGGTGGGTGATGGTGAGTGACCCGGTCGGCACCATGCCGAGCGCCCGAGCGCGGGACGCGAGCGTCGAGGGCGCGGCGGCCTGCTGGTCGTCAACGCTGAGCTGCTGCTCCGCGTCGGACAAGGCGGCTGCCTTGTGCTGCAGGTCGTGCAGCGTGAAGGCGTCTTGGGCCGCGAGCGTGTGCAACATCAACAAGGTGACGAGGCCGGCGCCCAAGATCGCCACGACCAGGATCACGAACGGCACGCGGGAGGCGACGGGCGCCTCGACCACGACACGGAGGCGGTCGCTCCTCGGCGGCTGGGGGCGTGATCGCGTCGGCTTCGCCGCAGGCGGTGCTGCCGGCGTCGGCGCGAAGGCCGCCCGCAGGCGGGCCGGCGCGATGGCGCTCACGCCGCCGGCCTGATTCGCTCGACGGCGCGCAGCCGGGCACTGGTGGCGCGGGGGTTCTCAGCGATTTCGTCCGGGGTCGGCTGCTCGGCCCCGCGGGTGAGCAGGCGGAGCTGCGGCTTGTTGGACTCCGGCACGACCGGCAGGTCCGGGGGTGCGCTCTCGGTCGCACCGGCCGCGAACAGGCGCTTGACCAGCCGGTCCTCGAGCGACTGGTAGGAGATGACGACCACGCGCCCGCCGACCCGGATCGCGTCGATCGCGGCCGGAAGGGCCCGCTCGAGCGCGCCGAGCTCGTCGTTGACCTCGATCCGCAGCGCCTGGAAGGTTCGCTTGGCCGGGTGGCCGCCGGTGCGGCGCGTGGCGGCGGGAATGGCGGCCCGGACCAGCTCGGCGAGCCGCGCGGTGCTGGAGAGCGGCGCGGTCGCTCGCTCGCGCACGATCGCCTCAGCGATCCGGCGGGCGTAGCGCTCCTCGCCGTAGTCGCGGAGCACCCGCGCCAGCTCGGCGGCGGGGTAGGTGTTCACGACCTCGGCAGCGGTGCGGCTCGAGCTCGGGTCCATACGCATGTCCAGCCCGGTGTCGCGCGAGTAGGCAAAGCCGCGGTTGTCGGCATCCAGCTGCAGCGACGAGACACCCAGGTCGAACAGCACTGCAGCCACGGTCCGCACGTCGACGTCGGCGAGCACCCCCGGGAGCGCGTCGTACACCGCATGCACCAACCGCACCCGTGAGCGGAACGCGGCGAGCCGGTCCGCGCAGATCGACAGGGCCTGCGGGTCCCGGTCGACGCCGATCAGCTCGACGCTGGGGAAGGCCGCGAGCAACGCCGCGGCATGGCCGCCGAGACCGACGGTGGCGTCGACGACGAGGGCCGGGACATCAGCGACAGCCGGCGCGATGAGGCCGAGCACGCGCTCGCGCAGCACGGGCACGTGCATGGCACCGCCCGTGCCGCCGTTGCTCGCCCGCTCGCGTTCCGTCACCTCGGCCTTGCCCCCGCTTCCCTGGCTCTGTATTGACCTTCACTCGATGGTTATTCGTGCTGTCGGCCATTGAGGCCGCGACGTGGTGTCTGGTCCCCGCCCCGCGCCTGGCGCCGGGGAAGTGCGCCAGGTGCGAATGGCGGGCGCCACACACCACCTCGAGGTGCCGAGGGTCAGACGATTCCGGGTAGCACCTCCTCGGACAGCGAGGCGAACTGCTCCTCCTGCCCCTCGAGATAGGACGCCCAGGCTTGTGCGTCCCAGATCTCGACCCGGGTGTTGGCACCGATGACGACACATTCACGGTCGAGCCCGGCGTAGTCCCGTAGCGGAACCGGCACGGTGACCCGGCCCTGCTTGTCCGGCACGTCGTCGTGCGCGGACGCGAAGAACACCCGGCTGTAGTCGCGCGCGCCTTTGGCGGTGAGCGGCGCCACCCGCAGCCGCTCGGTCAGCTGCGCGAACTCCGCATTCGCGAAGACATAGAGGCATCGTTCTTGCCCCTTGGTCATCACGAGACCCTCCGCGAGCTCGTCGCGGAACTTGGCCGGCAGAAACAGCCGGCCCTTTTCATCCAGGCGCGGTGAGTAGGTGCCGAGGAACATGCCCCGCCTCCCACCGCGCGCTCCGATTCGGACCCCTGCCGCCCTGCTGAGGGCTGACGACTACGCATCTCCCCCACAGCGCGCCACTGTACTCCACTTTGCTCCCCCGTCAACCAAAACAAGCGGATGTCGCTCCCCAAGCCGCCAATTGCGCGTGCTCGTCGTCTCATCGCCGGTACGGCGCGATGCCCGCGGCCGCCGGATCTCGTGGTCGTCGATGGCGCCAGCGGGCGTGGCCAGCGGGCGTGGCCAGCGCGGGTGGCCAGCGCGGGTGGCCAGCGCGGGTGGCCAGTGCCTTGGCCGGGTCTTCCCGGCACGATTCGACCCGGTGAGGGCACGATCCACGACGAGTCGCTGGTTGTGGGCGGGCACTGCGCGTGGGCGTCGCTCGAACGCCGATACGGCGCAATTGCCGCGCCCTGGCGACGGACGGGTGGCGGTTGCGGATCTGTTACGGAACTTCGGATCGCAGCCGCGCGCGAACCTGTCAGACTCGTCATGCGTTGTTCGCTGTCGAGGGCCGACGCGGACGGCCGAGAAGGAGGCACGCGTGCCCCGAGCGGGCGGAACCGGATC
>DASSEQ010000159.1:0-28277 GCA_035695245.1 Mycobacteriales bacterium
GGGTAGCCGGTCGACCCGACCTCGTGCGCCTGCTCGAGATACTCCTGCTCGTTCGGATAGATGTGATCATCGAGGAACCGCTTGACCTCCTCGAGAGTCTCCACACCCTTCTCCGTGAACTGGTACGGCATCAGGACCTCCCCACTACTTCTCGCTGGACGTCAGGTACGGAGCTCGCGGCGGAGGATCTTCCCAGTCACCGTCTTGGGCAGATCCTCGAGGAACTCGATCTCCCGTGGATACTTGTAGGCCGCGATCCGTTCCTTGCAGAACGCCTTGAGCTCTTCGGCTGTGACGGTCTGGTCTGGTTTCAGGCTGATGAAAGCCTTAACGGTTTCGCCCCGATACTGATCCGCGACACCGACGACGGCTGCTTCGCGCACCGCCGGATGCTGGTAGAGCACATCCTCCACCTCGCGTGGCCAGACCTTGTATCCCGAGGCATTGATCATGTCCTTCTTTCGGTCGACCACGTAGAACCAGCCGTGTTCGTCCATCACCCCGACATCGCCGGTGTGAAACCAACCGTCGTGGAATGCATGAGCCGTTTCCTCGGGCTTCTCCCAGTAGCCAGGCACGATCTGCGGCCCCGCCAGCACGATCTCCCCGACCTCTCCGGGAGCTACCTCCACACCCTCCTCGTTCAGAATGGCGGCGTCCGTGTCAAAGATGGGCACCCCTACCGCCAGCGCGCCGGAGTTTGGATCGATCGGTGACCGTGAACGCAAGGGCACGAAATGCGAAGGAGATGTCGACTCGGTGAGCCCGTATGCGACATGAATGTAGGTGCCGAACTGTCGTTCGAAGTCATCGACGATGGTGGGCGGAACCGGCTGCCCTCCGGTGTACACCTTCCGCATGGAGCTAGTGTCCCGGTGTTTGGCGCTGGGTTCGTTCATGAGGGCGACGAACACGGTGATAGAGCCGATAGTGAAGGTCACTGCGTAGCGCTCGATCAGTTCGAGCACTACGGGCGCATCGAAGCGGTAGCCCAGCACCAGGGGCGCCGGCAGCAGCAGGCACAGCGCCATGTGGCCGATGAGCCCGGTGATGTGGAACAGGGGAGCCACACCGAGCACGACATCGTCGGGGGTGAGCTCGATCCAGTCTCGGTAGGCCTGCGCGGTGAAGATGACGTTGCGATGTGTGTTCATCGCGCCCTTGGACGGCCCGGTCGTTCCGGAGGTATAGGTGAGAAACGCGACCGAGTCCAGGTCGAGCGTGACGGGCGGCGGCTTCTCGCCGGCGTAGCTGCTGGCAACTTCCAGAAAATCGAGAGTGTCGTCGGGCTGTTGCCGCTCGATGTTGGCGAACAAGCGCTCGTGAGGTTGGTGCTGAAAGTCCAACTCCGAGGTCGTGATGACCGTAGAAAGCTTGGTGGCCGAGCGCAAGCCGGCGATCACGTCGTTGTAGAGCGACTGCAAGCAGATGATGGCGACCGCGCCCGAGTCGTTGAGCAGGTGCTCCACTTCCTTGCCGCGGTACATCGGGTTGATCGACACCATGGTGGCGCCGGTCTTCCAAATGGCGACCATGCCGATCAGGAACTGCGGCACGTTCTGCAGGTAGACGGCGACCCTGTCGCCTTCGTGCACGCCGTTCGCCAGCAGACCGCACGCGACTGCATCACTCAGTCGGTCGACCTCGACGACGCTCAAGCTGGTGTCGAAGTAGTGAATAAGCGGTGAGTCGGGGGAGCGTCGTACGGCGGCCTTGAACATGTCCAGGGCGTTGTCGTACTCAAGGTCGATGCCGGCGGGCTTGCCTTCGTCGTAGAGGGCCAACCATGGCTTCGTTGTGCTGGGCACGAATCCACTACTCCTTTGCGGTCGCGCAACGACTGGTAGCGCGGCGTGTGCCGCCTTCAACACCGAGGCATGGGCCGGGTCCAGACAGCCGGACTCTGCCCCTGCCCCGCTCCGCGCCTGGTGACGGTCGGCCGGCGGTGGCGGTCTGCCAGTGCAGGCGGGCGAGGACGCACCTGGGGCGATCTACGGGCGGATGCGGCATCGGCGGCTACGACCTCCGGTTGGTGACGGTGCCATACCGACTAGTCGGTACGGATCCCTTCAGGACCTTGCCACACGTGGCCCGCCGTGGAAAGGGGCCGAGCGAAATTCACTGCTCGCAGCGGAGCAGTTGACCGGTCGCCAGCAGAGCGCTCGATGGTCCCTCTGTCGTGAGACGCGGGCCCGGCATGGCCGAGGGCAGGGCCAGAGAGCCCGCACACCGGGGCGCGGGGGGAGCGCCGCCTCGAAGCGCCCAGGCGGCTGAGCCGCCGTCACCAAGAGCGACATCGACAGAGTCTCGGCCGATCAGCCCGTTGCCATGTTGTTATCTCCGACAGCCCCCGAACTGCTTGACACGGATCGCGGCGTGAGGAAATCTCGCGCCACGGACAACGTACCGACCGGTCGGTACTGCCGAGGGGCGGAGACGCTTCGGTGCGTCTGGCTGCCTGTCTCCTCGCGGTGAGAGGAAGGAGTCCTACCGGAGCACGGACCGCGCTGGCGGCCGCGATGGACAAGATCTGTACTCGCAACGACGGTGACGTCGGCAGTCTTTGAGAAGGGATCGGAACGGGATGAAACGTCCAAAGTGGGGGGTAGCCGTCGGGCTGCTGACCGCCGCAGTGGTGGCGGCAGGCTGCGGCTCGAGCAGCGGCGGCACGAGCGCCAGTGGAAGTAGCTCCAGCCCGTCGGGCGGACAGTCTCACGCTGGTAAGTACAAGATCGCGCTGAGTCTGAGCTACACCGGCAATGACTGGCAGAATGAAGCTGCCAACTTGGTCAAGGCCGTGGCGGCGACTCCACCGTATGACCAGAAGGTCGACCTGAGAGTTGACATCGCGGGCGCGGATGTCACGAAGCAGATTCAGACTCTGAACAACGAGATCAACGCGGGTATGAACGCCATCATCGTCTACCCGATCTCGCCCACAGCCCTGAACGCGACGATTCAGAAGGCGTGCCAACAGGGAATCGTCGTCTACGCGTACGACAGCCTCGTCACGGCCCCTTGCGCCTATAACGTGCATATCGACCAGTACGAATGGGGCATCAAGTCGGCTACCTGGCTGGCGAAGAAGCTGAACGGCAAGGGGCAGATCGCCAACATCTCTGGCGTTCCCGGAACAACGGTCGACACTGACCGCGAACAGGCTCTGAAGGATGTCCTGAAGAATTACCCGAACATTCATGTCGCTGGCTCGGCCAACGGCGAGTGGGCGCAGGCGCAAGGCAAGACGGCATTTGTCCAGATCCAGTCTGGACACCCCAACCTTGACGGCATCTACGCCGAGGCCGGTTGCTACGCGATAACACAGTACCTGATCTCCAGCGGAAAGCAGCCGCTCCCATGCGCCGGTGAAATGAGCAACGGGCACCACCTGTACATGCTTTCCAAGGACATCTGTCAGAAGGCGAACGTGGACCCGAGCAGCTGCGCGCACCTGCCCAGCAGCTCGGCCGGGTCGCCGGTCTACTCAGGTGAGCTCGCCTTCATCAACTCGGTGAAGATCCTGGAAGGTCAGAAGATCGCACACGACACCATCCTGCCGTTGCCGTACTTCACGACGGATGATCTCGACCAGCTTGGTGTCAAGGCAGTCGGTGACAACCCGGCTCAGGGAGCACTCGTCTTCCCGCCGAGCGTGGTGAGCAACCCGGGCTTCTTCGGTGACTTCTGGAACCCACTGGTGGAGCAGGGCGTGCAGGCGGCACTGACCGGTAAGTCCGACAAGATCAGCGACGCCAAGCCCTGCGACCAGGTCGATGGGTGCAAGACGCAGGACAAGCTGTCATTTGACAAGCAGCATTCTGGCGGCAACTAGTTCTTGTCAGCCCTGGAGAGACTGCAGTAGGTGAGGGAGAGCTCGTGACCGACGTTGCAAGGCTGCAAGTGGTCGAGGTGAGCAAGCATTACGGCCCTACGGTCGCGCTTAACAATGCCTCGTTCGCTGTGGCTGACGGCGACGTGCATGCTCTCATCGGAGAGAACGGTGCGGGCAAGTCAACTCTGGTGAAGCTTCTCAGTGGCTTGATTCGGCCAGACGCCGGAGAGATTCGCGTGGCGGGTGAGTCGGTTCGACTGCACTCGCCACGCGACGCTCTCGGCGCCGGCATTGCCACTGCGTACCAAGAGTTGACGGTGATTCCCTACCTGACTGTTGCGCAGAACTTGTTGCTCGGAAGAGAGCCGAGGAACAGGCTTCGTCTGGTCTCGACGAATCGCCTCGTTCAACAGGCCAGCGGCATGTTGCAGCGGTGGGAGCTGGCCGGCGTCAGCCCGGAAGCCCTCGTTTCGGAGCTGTCGCTCGCCGAGAGACAGCAACTGGAGCTTGTGAGAAGCCTCGATCGCACATCGCAGGTGCTGCTCCTCGACGAGCCCACCGCGGCTCTGGGCGCGCAACAGGTGGATTGGCTGTTTCGTCAGGTCCGCCGACTGCGCGATAAGGGCAAGACCCTGGTCTTCATCTCTCACCGGATGAGCGAGGTCCGTGAGATCGCGGACAAGATCACCGTTCTGCGCAACGGCCACGAGGTGGCGACGTTCGCTCCCCACGAGGCAAGCGATCGAGACGTCATCCAGATGATGGTTGGGCGCGATGTCAAAGCCACGTTGCGAAAGACGCGCGATGTGTCTTCAGAAGTACGACTGGACGTCGAAGATCTGCGCTGTGAACCGGGTCTGAAAGGTCTGTCCTTCTCGCTGCGCGCTGGAGAGATCGTCGGCCTCGGAGCACTGCAGGGCAACGGCCAACTCGAGCTGTTCCTGTCCCTTTTCGGCGCGCGACGGGCGGCGTCCGGCACGATCCGGTTGGATGGACAGCCCTACAAGCCCAGGTCGCCCTACGACGCCATTCACCGCGGACTTGGGATCAGCCTGGTGCCCGAGGATCGCAAGGCCGAGGGCGTCATGGTGGATATGTCGGGCCTTGCCAACATCACGCTCCCGAGCCTGCGCGCGCTGGCAACGGCCGGCGTTGTTCGTACACCCCGCCAACGACGCGCAGCTTTGAGCGCAGCTCGAGGGGTCAACGTCACTCCACAGAACCTCGTGAAGGAGGTTCGAGCGCTGAGCGGCGGCAACCAACAGAAGATTGCCCTCGGGAAGTGGCTGGTCGCCGATACCAAGCTGTTGCTGATGTACGACCCTACCCGCGGGGTGGACGTGGCCACCAAGGCAGAGATCTTCGCCATGATGCAGGAGATGGCCGAGGCCGGGAAGTCTATCCTGTTCTACTCGACGGATATTGAGGAGCTGCTCGGTGTAAGCGACCGCATTGTCGTGCTCTACAGAGGCGTCAAGGCCGCGGAGCTATCACAGTCCGAGATGACCCGAGACCGCGTTCTGACCGCGATGCTGGGCGTCGCCCGCGATGACTCCGTCTCGATGCCCGTGCAAGCGCCCGAGGCGGCACTGTGAGCGTCACGAGGCGGGGCGCCCCCTGGGTGAAGCTCAGCGAGTTCGGCGTCTACCGGCGACGGATGTCCCTGACCGGCACGGTGGGCCCTGCGGTAGTCCTGGTCGTCCTGTTCTTCATCTATGTCGCGGTACACCCCGGGGTGTTGTCGCTGCTGCAGTTCAACACCCTCACGAATGAAGCGACGGCAGTCGCCATCGCGGCGGCCGGCGAGACGCTGATCGTCCTCGCCGGAGGATTCGACCTGTCCGTCGGGTCGGTGTTGTCGCTCATCAACGTGCTCATCGCGACGAAGATCGGGACCAGCACTGGATCGCAGCTTCTCATGGTGCCGATTGCCCTCGGTGCCGGTGCCGCCATCGGTGCCATCAATGGCGCCCTCGTCGTCCTCCTGCGCATCCCCTCTATCGTCGCCACGCTGGCCATGTCGTTCTTCTGGGGCGGCGTGGCACTCCTGATTCTGAGCCAGCCCGGGGGATCCGTACCGCTCGACTTCGTCAACTGGTTCACGGGCAACGTCCGCGGGGCCATACCCGCCGCACTGGTGCTCCTGGTAGTCGTGGTCGCCCTGTGGATCCTGGTCAAGCGAACCAGACTCGGGCGGGCCATCTACGCCGTCGGAGGGGATCCAGGCGCCGCCGCCGCGAACGGCATCCGCGTTGGCCCGACGTCCCTTGCTGCGTACACCCTCGGTGGCCTGCTCTACGGGCTGGCCGGAATCTTTCTGACGGCCCAGAGCGCCAGTGGCGATCCCAACGTGGGCGGCCCCCTGCTCCTCAGCGTGTTCGCAGCTGTGGTGATCGGCGGCGTGGTGTTCGGCGGTGGCCGTGGTGACGTGGTCGGCAGCATGATCGGGGCATTCATTCTCTACCTGATCGCCGACGTGCTGTTCGCCCTGGGGGTGTCGTCCTTCTACACCAATGTGCTGAACGGGTCGGTGCTTCTCGTGGCCGTGCTCGCCGGCTCGCTGTCAGGCGCGCGGCAGTGGCTCTTCTCCCGGCTGCGACCTTCCCTTTCTGCCGCCGATGGATAGCCAGCGCTCGGACTGTGGAGGACGGCACCGGCCGGCTGATCAGGTCGGCGCCGTCCTATCGATGAAGTAGCCGTTACGACGCGAAGGGGCCGAGCGAAACGTGGCATACAGCCAGCCCGCAGTACCCGTTGACACGCCAGAGCCGCAGCTCATCTCGACGTGGCAGATGCTGTGGCGCCAACGGTCGACCCGGACCGTCCTCGCCGTCTACGTCTTTCTCGTTGTTCTTATTTTTGCGTCCAAAGCGGTCAGCTCGTCCTACGGTTCGATCGGTTTCGTCAAGAGCGTCGCGGCGATCGCCACGTTCACGGCTATCGCAAGCTTCGGTCAGTTCGTCGTTGTTCTGACAGGTGGTCTGGACCTGTCGATCCCGAGCGTCATCACACTCGCCGGTGTCATGTTCACGGGCTTTTGCGCCGGATCGAGCGGTAACGTCGCGTGGGCGCTGCCCTTGATCTGCGCGATGGGCGCGGCCATTGGAATCGCCAACGGTATCGGCATCGTCTACCTCAAACTGTCGCCAGTCGTGATGACGTTGGCGGTCAATGTGATCCTCAGCGGCGTGGTGCTGGTCTACACCAACGGCACGCCTAAGGGGTTCACGCCCAAGGTCGTCGTGAATGCGATTCAGGGCGACTTCCAGGGCGTTCCTTATGTGATCTTCATCCTGGCCGGGTTCGCCGCGCTCGCGTCGTTCCTAATGAGCAAGACGGTGTTCGGTCGGTTCGTCTACGCGGTCGGTAGCAATCGTCAGGTCGCCTACCTGTCCGGGGTACGAGTCAATCGCGTCATCATCACGGTCTACGCGATCAGCGGACTGTGCGCCGCGCTGACTGCGATCATGCTCGACGGCTACGGCAACCAGAGTTTCCTGGGTATGGGTGACCCTTACCTCCTGCTGACGCTGGCTGCCGTGGTACTCGGCGGCGCCAGCATCATGGGGGGGCGGGGCCTCTACATCGGCGTGATTGGCGGCGCGTTGATCCTGCAGACCATCAGTACGACCTTGTCCGGCACGTCTCTTCCGGAAGCCGTCAAGCAGATCGTCTACGCCGTGGCGATCATCGCGGCGGTGCTCGCCGCTCGACAGACCGCCACGTCGTCGTGACAGAAATCCGTACCCACCCGTAGCGGGGCCGTTCGTCAAAGGAAGGATAGTCGTGACCGCAACTGATGCACCTGTCAGCGTCGAGTCGGTGGTGAAGAAGGCCCACCAGTACCGCAATTGGGGGAAGTGGGGGGCAGAGGACGAGTTGGGATCGGCCAACTACATCACGGCTGAGAAGGTCGCGGCTGCGGCCAAGCTCGTGCGAAAGGGCAGAGTCTTTTCACTGGCTCTTCCGCTGGACGGGGAGGGTCCGATGACGGGCGGCCTCGGCCGCATCAACCCGGTACACCTCATGCTCCAGGACGGCGGCGACATCTCTTCGGGGGCGCAAGACCACCTGCCCACACTGCGTTACACCGATGACGCCGTCTACCTCGTGCTGCAGTGCTCAACTCAGTGGGACGCGCTCTCGCACATCTATCACGAAGGGCAGATGTACAACGGCTTTGGCACCGAAATGGTGACTAGCCAAGGCGCGAAGAAGAACAGCATAACGAACATACGGGATCGTGCAGTCAGTCGCGGAGTTCTGCTGGACATTCCTCGGTTCAAGGGCAAGCAGTGGCTTGAGACGAGTGAGCCGATCAGCGCCGAAGATCTCGAGGCGTGCGCGCAGCGGCAGGGAGTGGCCGTCGAGGAGGGCGACATCGTTCTCGTGCGTACGGGGCAGATGCTCGAGCGTCGTACTGCAGGCGCCTGGGGCGACTTCGCCGGAGGCCCCGCACCCGGGCTTGCCATCAGTGCTGCGGACTTCTTCTGCCCGCGTCACGTCGCTGCGGTGGCCACCGACACCTGGGGAACTGAGGTGCTGCCCAACGAGAGTCCTGATGTGTGGCAGCCCCTGCACATCATCATGCTCGTCAACGCAGGCATCTACCTGGGTGAGATGTGGGACATGGAGGCGCTGGCCGCGGACTGCGCCGAGGATGGCGTCTACGAGTTCATGTTGGTTGCGCCGCCACTCACCGTGACGGGCTCAGTCGGCTCGCCGGTCAACCCGCAAGCCATCAAGTAGGTCGATCACCGGATCAGCAAGGCTGAAGGCTCTTACGCGCCTAGTTCTCGGCGGGCGGTCGGGAGACCGCCCGCCGGAGAGGCTACTTCTGCGCGCGTCCCCGTTGCTTCACAGCCTCGATGCGCGCGGCCATGCGATCGCTGTCCCAGCCGGTCCCCTGCCATTCCACTGCTCGCCGGACTTCCACGTCTCGCGCGGAGTCTGCGCTCATCGACAGCCCTGCTTCATGCTCTTGCCTGATGACTTGTGCCGCCGCGAGATCATTGCTGGTGATGTCTTCAGCGAGTTGGCGCGCAGCAGTCATCAACCGGTCATGCGGGACCACCCGGGAGACGAGACCCCACTCGTGCGCCTCATGCGCATTGATCAAATTGCCGGTCAGGCTCATCAGTCGGGCGGCCCGTAGCCCGACGGCTTGCGGCAACTCTGCGGTCAGTCCCCAAAACGGCAGGATGCCGAGCCGTGCGTGGGTGTCGGCGAAGCGCGCCTGTTCTGAGGCGATCAAGAAATCGCAGGCCAGCGCCAGCTCAAGACCACCAGTGATAGCCACGCCGTTGATCGCGCCGATCCACGGCTTGTGATGCTGCGCGGGCCAGGGTCGCCCCTTCGGCGTCAGCTCGCTGATGTTGAGTCCGCCCGGCCGGGTCAGCGCGCCCACGTCGAGGCCCGCGCAGAAGGCGGGATCAGCGCCGGTGACGATGACCACCTGGACGTCGTCGCGCTCCTCGCTCTCCGTGAGAGCAGCGTCAAGCTGCGTCAACATGGTCCCGTCCAGGGCGTTGCGCTGCTCAGGCCGGTTGAGACGCACCAGGGCGATTCCCGATTCGGTCTCGAGGTCGACGCCGTATGCCATGACGCTCCTGCCGTTCGTGTGTGTGAAGCTGGTTTGAACTCTTTGTGTCCCTGCGGTGGCAGTCGAGTGGGCCGGCCTCCTGGACTACTGGGTCTGAAGGTCTCCGGAATTGAGACGCAGCCGCCGCAAGATCCCTACTAGTGCCTGCAGGTCACGGTCAGGCATCGCTGCCAGCCCGAACTCTGCCGTGTTCAGCGCTTGAGTTGCTTGTTCGGCGGTGCTCCTACCGACCGATGTGATCTCTACCAGTCGTGACCGGCGGTCCGCAGGATTCTCTGCTCGTATGACCAGGCCATCCTGTTCCAGTCGATCGACGATGTTGGTGACGCTCGTCGGGTGGATCATGAGACGCTCGCCCATCTTGTTCATGGGTAGGCGACCTTGTCGGGTAAAGGACAAGAGAACGAGTGCCTCATAGCGAGCGAACGAGAGTCCGAAGGGAAGCAGGCACGCGTCGACACCCGCCTGCACCAGCTGATGTGCTCGCATGAGCGAGATCACGGTCGTCATCGGCAGTGACCGACCGAACCGCTCGTCCCACTGGCGCGTCGCCTCCGCGATTGGGTCGAAGGTCACCCGCCTGCGTGTCGGCACGCGCAAACCATACATAGCGGAACGCCTCGACCTTCGAGCGCGAACGCGTCTGCTGCACTCACGAGCCGCAACGCTTGCCTCGTCGCATCAGCGAGGCGCCCGCACCGGTTCTACTTGATGACGAGCGGGTTGACGGGCGCCCCTGTACCGCGAACAACCTTCAGCGGAGCTGCGGTATAGAGGAACGTCCACTGCCCGTCCGTGGCACAGTCTTCAGCCAGGGCGTCGAGTGTGCAGATTTCGGTGAACGCCACACCGAGATTGCGCATCAAGGCACAATGGAGCGGCAGCGCGACGCCTGTGTCCGGCTCGTACGTCACCTCGTTGGCGATGGTGTCGGTGACCAGATTGGGAATTTCCATCTCTTGGAACCACTCGACGAGTTCGGGTGTGTAGGTGAGTCCCGGTTCGTTGAATCCCTCGTAGAACTCCGCGGGCGTGCTCTCGTACCACGTGGAAATCCATCCAGTTCGGATCAACAGGACGTCGTGCTTTTCGATGGCGGCCCCTTGGGACTCTGCCGCGTCAAGCACGTCTTGATGGGTGAATGTTTCGCCCTTCGCCAACGACGCCTTGCCGCGATGCCTGGCCAGGTCGATCAGAATTCCGCGACCTGCCACGCCGTGCTCGGCTATGGGGAGCACGCTCGCCTTCGTCAGACCGCCGATCGTCGTACTGGCGTCGTAACCGTTGTAGATCTTGCCGTCGTACCAGACGTGACCCAGCGCGTCGTACTGCGTCGACCCCTGCAGAAACGCCGTGATGAAATCGTCCGCGTAGTGCAGGCCGCCCGGGAACTGTGGTGCCTTGTCGCCTAGCCACGTGCCCTCGTCCACGACCATGTACCGCTCGGCACCTCGCCGGCCGGGCCAGACCGGGTCACCCTTCTCGTGACCCATGTGTACCTGCAGTGTGAAGACCTTGCCCTGGCGCGCGGCTTGAACGCCGCGCAGAACCTCTGCGTTGGTCAGGTAGTTGAGCGAGCCGAGTTCGTCATCCGGCCCCCATTTGCCCCAGTTCGACGGCGCATCCTTCAGAAGCTGTGCCATTGCAGGTGCCTGGTCACTCATGGACGGTTTGCTCCTTCCGGTCCAGATCCGTGGCATGCAGAACGGCGACAGTCTCCTCGTGGACGTTGCAGAAGACAAGTAGGTCGACCTACAATCGGACTTCCACGTATACAAGGATGACCTGCTGTGGACGCTCAGGAGATCGCGGGCCGCGGGCGCATGCGCCGGCGGTTTGCGGTGGCGGTGAAGCGGGACGCGGACCTGACGGCGTGGTGGCCTACCGGGGCGGATACGCCGAGCAGCCGAGCTGGTGAACTCGCCTGGATCAACGTCCACGCAGGCCGGTGGTCCGGGCCATGACCGACCTCCAGCGTGACGTCTGCGATCGGTGTGGACGGCCGGTTCTGCTCGGGCGTACCGACACCCGCCGGTGGACCGTCGTCGACCCGGAACCCGGGTCCAACCCGTGGTATGCCTACACGCTGATCTGGCGAGACGGCCAGCCCAGGCTGCACCTGCTGTCGCTGGCGGACATTCTGCGCGCCGACTCTCTCGAGATCCGGCCTCGCCTCTACGCGCCGCACATCCTGCGCTGCGCCCCGCAACCGGCCCGTTCGATGATGGCAGGAAGCCGATAAGTCATGCCCAGCCGTTACACGCTGTCCGAAGATCATGAGCTGTTGCGCAAGACGGTGCGCCAGATCGCCGACCACGCGATCGCACCACGTGCCGCGGAGATCGACCGCACCGCCGAGTTCCCGCACGATGTCTACGACGTGCTCTGCCGCGCCGACCTGCAGGCCGTGCACATCCCCGAGCAGTACGGCGGTATGGGTGCCGACGCCATCGCCGGCGCCATCGTCGTGGAGGAGATCGCCCGCGCGGACGCCTCCAGCTCGCTGATCCCGGCGGTGAACAAGCTCGGCACCATGCCGATCCTGCTGGCCGGCAGCGAGACCCTCCGGCGGAGGTACCTGCCCGAGGTCGCCTCGGGGCGGGCGATGTTCAGCTACGCACTGTCCGAACGTGAAGCCGGCTCCGACGCGGCCGCCATGCGCACCCGCGCCTCCCGAGACGGCGACGGCTGGGTGCTCAACGGCACGAAGTGCTGGATCTCCAACGCCGGCGTCTCCCAGTACTACACGGTGATGGCCAAGACCGACCCTGCTCAGGGCGCCCGCGGGATCTCCGCGTTCGTCGTGCATGCCGACGACCCCGGCTTCTCCGTCGGCAGCCGGGAGCACAAGCTCGGCATCAAGGGATCCCCCACCTGCGAGATCCACTTCGAGAACTGCCGCATCCCCGTCGACCGGATCATCGGCGAGCCCGGCACCGGGTTCAAGACCGCCCTGCGCACCCTGGACCACACCCGGCTCACCATCGGCGCCCAAGCCCTCGGCATCGCCCAAGGCGCCCTCGACGTCGCCGTCGGCTACGCCAAGACCCGCCAGCAGTTCGGTCGTCCCATCAGCGACTTCCAGGCCATCGGCTTCATGCTCGCCGACATGGCCATGCAGATCGAAGCGGCCCGCCACCTCATCTATGCGGCCGCCGCCAAAGCCGACCACGGCGCCGATGACCTCACCTTCACCTCAGCCG
Organism: Mycobacteriales bacterium; assembly: GCA_035695245.1. Lineage (GTDB taxonomy): Bacteria > Actinomycetota > Actinomycetes > JAFAQI01 > JAFAQI01 > DASSEQ01. The sequence goes on from DASSEQ010000159.1 coordinate 12,638, forward strand.
CCGCCAAGTGCTTCGCCTCCGATGTCGCCATGAAGGTCACCACCGACGCCGTACAGATCCTCGGCGGCTACGGCTACACCCAGGACTTCCCCGTCGAACGGATGCTGCGCGACGCGAAAATCACCCAGATCTACGAAGGCACCAACCAGATCCAGCGGCTCGTCATGTCGCGAGAGTTGCTGCGCGATCGCTGAGACCGCGCGCTCCCGGCCCACGCGGCTCGCGGCTGCATGGCACGTCTGGTGCGGCGAGAGGTTGACGTCGCGAAGGTGGTAGCGGGAGACGACGTTGTGTCAGGTGCCGGCCGGTTCGTCCGGGGAGGAGCCGCGCGGCGGGGTCAGGTCGCTCGCGCGGTAGGCATCCGCCGAGTCGAGCGTTTCCGCCGACAGCAGCGCCTCGACCAGCCCCTCGAGCCGTGCCCGCTCCTTGTCCAGAACGCTGCGAGCCTGCTGGGAGCACTCCTTGAGGATGCGGCGTACCTCGGACTCGACCAGCTCCCTGGTCGCCGGTGACGTCCCGCCGCCGTCGAACGAGAACGCCTGTTCCCGGCGCGGGTCGGGCAGCACGGACATCGCGCCGACCCGTTCGGACATGCCCCAGCGACCCACCATCTGTCGGGCGAGCGCGGTTGCCTGCTCGAGGTCGCTTTCCGCGCCGGTGGTGACGTCCCCGAAGACCATCTGCTCGGCGGCGCGGCCACCGAGCATGCCGGCGATGCGGCCGCGCAGGTAGGGCTCGCTGTAGAAGTAGCGCTCGGTGTCGGGGCTCTGGAACGTGACCCCGAGCGCGTGCCCGCGCGGGACGATCGAGATCTTGCGGACCGGGTCGGCGCCCGGCGTGAGCATGCCCAGCAGCGCATGACCGGCCTCGTGGTAGGCGGTGCGCCGCCGCTCGTCCTCGGACACCACGATCCGCCGCTCGCTGCCGAGCTGGATCTTCGACAGCGCCTCGGTGAAGTCCCGCAGTCGGACGGTGTCCCCGTCCCGTCGGGCCGCGAGCAGAGCCGCCTCGTTGACGAGGTTCTTCAGGTCGGCGCCGACCATGCCGGGGGTGATGGCGGCAACGGTGTCGAGGTCTGCGTCGGCATCCAGCGGCACCGACCGGACGTGCACGTCGAGGATCTCGCGACGACCTTTCATGTCCGGTGGGTTGATCATGAGACGTCGGTCGAAGCGGCCAGGCCGCAGCAGGGCCTGGTCGAGGATGTCGGGCCGGTTGGTGGCGGCGAGAACGACGACGTTCTCGCGGCCGGTGAAACCGTCCATCTCGGTGAGGATCTGGTTGAGCGTCTGCTCCCGCTCGTCGTGGCCGCCGATGCTCATCGAACCGCCCCGAGCCCGGCCGATCGCGTCGAGCTCGTCGATGAAGATGATCGACGGGGCGTGTTCCTTGGCCTGCGCGAACAGGTCGCGCACTCGGCTGGCGCCGACCCCGACGATCATCTCGATGAACTCCGACGCCGAGACCGAGTAGAACGGCACGTCAGCCTCGCCGGCGACCGCGCGGGCGAGCAGCGTCTTGCCGGTGCCGGGCGGCCCGGCGAGCAGGATGCCCTTCGGCATGGCTGCGCCGAGACGCCGGTAGCGGTCGGGGTTGCGCAGGAAGTCGACGATCTCGGCGACCTCGTCCTCGACGTCGTCGATGCCGGCGACGTCGGCGAACGTCGTACGCCGTCCAGCTTCCGGCTCATATCGGCGTGCGCGGGACCGGCCCAGCCCGCCGAGCCCGGAGGCCCCCGCACCGGCGCGACGCATCAGCAGCACGAACAGGCCGACCAGCAGCAGCGTCGGGCCGAACCCGAGGAGCACCCGCTCCAGCAGCGAGGGGCCAGGGGGTGGTTTCGCGCTCACCGTGACGTCTTTGCTGGCGAGCAGGTCGAACAGCTTGTCATCGTTGGCGAAGCCGGGCCGGTGGGTGCTGAACTCCGTCAGCGGCTTGCGCCCGCTGTTCTCGTCCGTGCCTGGCACGGTCGGTGGCCGCACCGGGTCCTTGAACCGCCCGTCGATCGCGTCCTCAACCGCCGTCACCTCGACGACGTTTCCTGCCTGCACCTGCGCGCGGAAGAACGAGTACGGCACCTCCGTCGGCGCCGACGGCCGCAGGAACACCGCCGAGATCACCCAGTTGAGAACGAGCAGGACCAGCAGCACCCACCAGAAGCGCGGTCGGCGCAGCGGAGGGGAGTCCTTGCGTGGACCGTCGATCTGATCCGACGCCGGCCGCTCGCCCTCCACCCTCCAGGGAACTCGCCGGTTGCCGTTCCCAGCAGTGTCGGACGAGGGCACCTGATCGGTCCCGTTCACGTGGTGCCGAGCCGGCTGTTCGCCGACTGCGTCCGCCATCGCGATCTCCCTCGACCATCGGCACATCAGCGCGCGAGATCATCATTCCTGGCACCGATGTGGCGGAACGTTACGTCACCGGCTTCCGAGCCCGTGCCGTATGAATGGTCAGCACACTGGCCCAGGCTGCGAGTTGACGTGTCAGTCGAAGCCGGGCTCAGGTTCGTCGCGGTCGTCGAGATTGGCCCCGACCTCGAGCGCTTCCCTGTCGTCCATGTCGAAGTCGTCAGTGACTTCCTCGTCGTCGCCGGCCTCCGCTTCGGTGTCGCGTAACGATGCGACACCGTCCTGGTCACGTTTGCGGTGCTGGGTTGCCTGCGTGCCTTCGGCGTCGTCGTCCGCGAGTTCGTACGAATCGATGCGGGCCATGCGTCGAGCATCGCACCCGAGCCTCGCGCGCGCCACCAGCGCGAGGATCAGCCCGCAGCGGAGCCGCGACCGTCGCCCCGGGCGCCGTGGAGGACAGGCCCGGTCTATCGCTGCAGTGATCGGTCGAGTCCGGGCCGGTCGCTGATGCCGAGGTGAATGATCAGTGCGGCGGCCACGAACGACGCCCCCATCACACCGAATGCGGCGCTGAACCCGGCCACGTCGATGAGCCAGCCGACGATCGCCGTCCACAGCGCACCGACTCCGTAGGCGATGGCGTAGAAGACGCCGAAGGCGGCGCGGGGCTCCGTGTCGGCGGTCATGTCGGCGAAGAGGGCTTGCAGCAGGGGTGATTCGGCGTAGGCCAGCACGCCGACCAAGAGCCCGGTCACGACGAGAGCGACCAGGTGGCGACCCACCGCGCCGAACGCGGCCACGGCCAGCGCGCCGCCGACATAGGTGACGATCAGGATCCGGCGACGGCCGAACCGGTCGGCCAGCATGCCACCCGCGACCGGGCCGGCGATGCTCGCGACCATGACGACCGTGAAGATGCCGCCGACACCGAGAGCCGACAGGTGCAGACCCGAGCGGAGGTACGCCGGGATGTAGGCGTTGAGCACGCCCAGCCCGCGGCCGCCGGCAGCGACGGTCCCCGCCGCCAGGACCGCGACCGCCTGGCGCTGCCGGAGGATGTGATGCAGTGCCGCGCGCATCGACGCCGCGGCCCCGTCGGGCCCGGACAGCGTGCGCGACCGTTCGTCGGGAAGTGCGGTCCAGACCAGCGCGGCACCGGCCACCAGCGCGCCGCCGACCGTGACCAGCGCCCAGCGCCAGCCGGCGGTGGCGATCACGGCCGAGGCGATCAGCGGCACCACGGCCGTGCCCGCGCTGCCCCCGGCCGTGTGCCAGCTGAGGGCCGTGGCACGCCGGCGGGGGAAACGCTCGGACAGGTAGGCGGAACCCACCGGATGTTGCGGCCAGCTGGCGACGGCGCCACTGATCCTCGCCGACCCGAAAACGGTGAAGGCTGGGCTGGCCGCGCCGAGGAAGGCCGCGCCTGCCATGCCGAGGTCCTGCAGGGTCAGGATCACCCGCACGCGGGCTCGCCGCACGAAGCCGGCGCTGGCCTGCAGGATGCCGCCGATGACCCCCGCGGCGGTGAGCCAGAGTCCGAGCACGGTGTACGAGATGTGAAAGTGAGCAACCACGAACGGGTAGGTCACGGCCAGGCCGGCGACGTAGAAGTGCTGGATGCCGTGGCAGAGCGACATCACCCAGATGGCACGCCTGTCCTCGGCGGAGCGAGCCAGGGGGCCCTGTTCGTTGCCCGGTGACTCGTCCACGCGAGTCTGCGGCCGGGTCACCCGCCGAACGCTACGACACGCGGAAAGCCGGATCTCACAAGGCGTGACGCCGCGACGAGCACCGCCACGAGTGCGGCAGCGGTCGTCCCCAGCCCTACCCCCGACCCTGCTGCCGCCAGGTGGCGGCGCAGATGACCACCAGTAGGAGCGCCCCGCCGAAGGCGACCACGACCGTTTCCCAGGCGGACAGCACATTCAGCGAACGCAGCCCGGCTGCCATCGGTTCCACCCGAGGGCACAGCCGCAGCACCGCGGTGGGGGCGTAGCTGTCGGCTTGCAGCCGGCCGGCCGGCTGGGGATGCTCAGCTCGTGTGGATCGGGACATTCCCTCACCGACGACCGGGAGGCAGCGATGGCGACGACGGACGGCCGGTCTGGTGGTGGCTCGTTCACGGCGGCGGGCGCACCGGCGCCGAGTGACCGCAATTCGTTGTCGGTCGGCGCCAACGGGCCGCTGCTGCTGCACGACGTGCACTTCCTCGAGCAGATGGCGCACTTCAACCGTGAAAAGGTGCCGGAGCGCCAACCGCACGCCAAGGGGGGTGGTGCCTACGGCGTGTTCGAGACGACCGAAGACGTGTCGTCGTACACGAGGGCGGCGTTGTTCCAGCCCGGCGCGCGCACTGACCTGCTGATCCGTTTCTCCACGGTGGCGGGGGAGATGGGCAGCCCCGACACGTGGCGCGACGTGCGCGGCTTCTCGCTGAAGTTCTACACGCCCGAGGGCAACTACGACCTGGTCGGCAACAACACCCCGGTGTTCTTCGTGCGTGACCCGATGAAGTTCCCGCACTTCATCCGCAGCCAGAAGCGGCTGCCCGACTCGGGGCTGCGCGACAACCACATGCAGTGGGACTTCTGGACGCTCAACCCCGAGTCCGCGCACCAGGTGACCTACCTCATGGGTGACCGCGGCCTGCCGCGCACGTGGCGGCACATGAACGGCTACGGCTCGCACACCTTCATGTGGGTCAACGTGTCGGGGGAGCGGTTCTGGGTGAAGTACCACTTCAAGACCGACCAGGGCTGGCAGACGTTCACCAACCACGAGGCCGCACTGATGGCCGGAACCGATGCCGACTTCCACCGCCGCGACCTGTTCGAGGCGATCGCCGGCGGCGACTTGCCGAGGTGGACGCTGTACGTGCAGGTGATGCCGTACGACGACGCGCGGTCCTACCGGTTCAACCCGTTCGACCTGACGAAGGTGTGGCCGCACGCCGACTACCCGCTCATCCGGGTCGGGACGATGACGCTCAACCGCAACCCGGGCAACTTCTTCGCCGACATCGAGCAGGCGGCGTTCTCGCCGGGCAACGTCGTCCCGGGGATCGGGCTGTCCCCCGACAAGATGCTGCTCGGCCGGGCCTTCGCCTACCACGACGCCCAGCGCAACCGCATCGGCACCAACTTCCACCAACTGCCGGTCAACCGGCCGCGCAACGGGGCCACGAACACCTATCTCTTCGACGGGCAGATGGCCTTCGACAACTCGGGCAACCAGCCGGTCTATGCCCCCAACTCGCAGGGCCGCGCGTGGGCCGACGGCGGGGCCGCATTGGAAGAGTCATGGGCGGTCGACGGAGACATGGTGCGCAGCGCTTACGAGCTGCACGCGGACGACGACGACTTCGGCCAGCCGGGCGCTCTCGTCCGCGACGTGTTCGACGACCTCCAGCGCGACCGGCTCGTCGAGCAGGTGAGCGGCAGCCTGCTGGGCGGCGTGCACGGAGAGGCGCTGGAGCGCGCGTTCGGCTACTGGCAGAGCATCGACCCCGACATCGGCAAGCGGATCGAGGAAAAGGTGCGGCAGGGCGCCGCGCCCGAGCCGGTGCCCGGCATGGGCGAGGGCTGAGGGCAGTGACCGCCGACGGAACCGCCCACACGGTGGACTTCACGAACGTCTCGACCGTGGGCCTGGAGTCGTCGCCGTTCGCCGAAGCGTTGGCCGGCGTGCGCGCGAACGAGGCTCGCTACTTCAAGAACAAGTACGGCATCGATTTCACCGTGCGGCCCGCGAAGGACGCGGAAGACACCATCGAGTGGGTGCACCGGATCCTCGAGAAGGAGCGAGGCATCGTCATCTCGTCAGCGCCGCTGGAGGCGGCGGAGGTGGCGGTGGAGAACATCCGATGGCCGTACGTCTTCTACGCGAGCGGCTTATCGGTGAACGTGCTGTACAGCCTGGACGATGGGGGCAAGCGGGCGGTCGGGTTCAAGCTCTGCGAAGGGATGGAGATCCCGACCGAGCTCGCGTCGTTCAAGTTCGCGCGGCAGAAGTCGAAGCTGGCCGGCACGATCCGCGGCACGTACTTCGTCATCAAGGGTGAGTACTGACTGTCAGGCGCGCGGCAGCAGGCGAGCCGGCTCGACAGCGCCGGTAGATCACCGGCGCGATGCGCGGTTACAGCGGCAGCTCGTCCTCGAGCGAGGTGATGGCGAAGTCGGCACCGGCGTCGTGCAGCTGGTCGGCCGTGTAGTGGTGGCTGCCGACACCGACGCAGGCGACGCCGACGGCGTGCGCCGCCTCCACGTCGTGGGGCGTGTCACCGATCGCGAGACAGCGTGCACGGGTGATGTCCTGGCCGTAGACGAGGTTCGCGCGCTGCAGCGCGATCAGCGTGAGCTCGGGGCGGTCAGTGGAGTCGGACCCGTAGCCGCCGAAGGAGAAGAAGCGGTTGAGCTTGGCGCGGTGCAGCTTGATGTGCGCGGCGGCTTCGACGTTTCCGGTGACCAGGCCGAGCAGGTAACCCTGATCGATGAGCTGTGGCAGCAGCTGCTCGACGCCCGGCAGCACGCGGTAGTCCGTGGAGTCGGCGACCGTCTGGTGCAGGTAGTGCAGCCGCCGCTCCATCAGTTTGGTGAACTCGGCCCGCTCCGGTTGCCGCCCGAGCACTGCGGCGAACGTCTTGCGGCCGACATCGGGATCGGTCATGCCGACGTCGGTGAACTGCCCGATGTCGGCGGGAATGCCGTACAGCTCGTCGAATGCGAGCCGCCAGGAGGCCGCCCCCGCGCCGCCGGTGACGATGAGCGTGCCGTCGATGTCGAACAGCAGCACCAGGAAGTCGTGAGCCATGACCCGTCAGCCGGCGGGCTTCTCGGCGTGCCCGCCGAACTGCTTGCGCATCGCCGAGAGCGTCTGGTTGGCGAAGTGGTTCAGGTCACGGGAGGCGAACCGGGAGAACAGTGCCGTCGCCAGCGTCGGCGCGGGCACCCCTTCGTCGATCGCGGCCAGGGCAGTCCAGCGGCCCTCTCCGGAGTCGGACACCCGCCCGGAGAACTCCGCGAGGTCCGGCGACTCGTGCAGCGCGGTCGCGGTGAGGTCGAGCAGCCAGGACGCGATCACGCTGCCGCGCCGCCACACCTCCGCGATTGCCGGCAGGTCGAGCTCGTACTGGTAGTACTGCGGGTCGGACATCGGTGTGGTCTCGGCGTCGGCGGTCCGCTCGACCGTTCCGGCGTTGGCGTTGCGCAGGATGTTGAGTCCCTCTGCGTATGAGGCCATCAGCCCGTACTCGATCCCGTTGTGCACCATCTTCACGAAGTGACCGGCGCCGGCGGGGCCGCAGTGCAGGTAGCCCTGCTCGGCCGGCGACGGGTCGCCGGTGCGCCCCGGTGTGCGCGCAGCCGCATCCACGCCCGGCGCGATCGCGGCGAAGATCGGACCCAACCGCGCGACCGCACGCTCTGGGCCGCCGATCATCAGGCAGTAGCCCCGCTCGAGCCCCCACACGCCACCGCTGGTGCCGACGTCGAGGTAGTCGATCCCGCGGGTCGCCAGGTCGCGGGCCCGGGCGATGTCGTCGCGATAGTAGGAGTTGCCGCCATCGATGATCGCGTCACCGGCGGCCATCCGGTCGGCGAGCTCCTGCACGGTTCGGCCGGTGATGTCACCCGCGGGCACCATCACCCAGGCGGCGCGCGGCGCGTCGAGCATCGCGACGAAGTCGTCGAGCGAGCTCGCGCCGGTCGCGCCCTCGCGGGCCAGCGTCTGGATCGCTTCGGCGCTCACGTCGTAGACGACGCACTCGTGACCTGCGCGCTGTAGCCGGCGGACCAAGTTGGCGCCCATCCGACCGAGGCCCACCATGCCGAGCTGCATCTGCTCTCCGTTCAGGTGTTGCCGGCGCAACTGCCGCCGGTGGGGGACCGCTGTTGCGGTGTCATGCGGGTCAATCCGAGCATCCCTATCGGTCAGCGAGATGTCTAGGCCAGCCCGTGGGTCCACCGGCGGGCGAGGTTCCCTGCGTCGTGGGCCCCACGAGCGCTGCCACCTCACGACGCGGTATAGGTGTGGCGGCGGGAGCCCGATAACGTCGGGTCACGGGGGTCGACGCACACCGGGACAAAGGTGGCCGAGGTGACCGAGACGACCGATCGATCAGAGCTGCTGGCGCCATTGCTGCCGGGTGGCGAGCCGGTGGAGGCGCTGCTGCGCCGGGCGCAGTTCTTCACGCCCGGCGTGCCGTCGCAGGACTACCGCGAGGTGCACCGCGTGGACGGGCGGGGTGCGGAGGAGTTCTACCGGGAGCGGTGGCGCCACGACAAGGAGGTCCGCTCCACCCACGGGGTCAACTGCACCGGTTCGTGCTCGTGGAAGGTCTACGTCAAGGACGGGATCATCACCTGGGAGACCCAGCAGACCGACTACCCGTCGGTGGGTCCCGACTCGCCGGAGTACGAGCCCCGGGGTTGCCCGCGCGGGGCGTCGTTCTCCTGGTACACCTACTCGCCGTCGCGGGTGCGTTACCCCTACGTACGCGGCCCGTTGCTGGAGATGTGGCGAGAGGCCCGCACCCGGCTCGGCGACCCGGTCGAGGCGTGGGCGGAGATCAGCGGCGATCCGGAGAAGGCGGCGGCGTACAAGCGCTTCCGGGGCAAGGGCGGGTTCGTCCGGTCCACCTGGCCGGAGGTGACCGAGCTGATCGCGGCTGCGCACGTGCACACGGTCAAGGAGTTCGGACCGGACCGGGTCGTCGGCTTCTCGCCGATCCCGGCCATGTCGCAGGTCTCTTACGCCGCCGGCACCCGCTTCCTGTCGATGATCGGCGGGACGATCCTGTCCTTCTACGACTGGTACGCCGACCTGCCGCCGGCCTCCCCGCAGGTCTTCGGTGACCAGACCGACGTGCCGGAGTCCGGCGACTGGTGGAACTCCTCCTACCTGATCATCTGGGGCACCAACCTGCCGATCACTCGCACCCCGGATGCGCACTTCATGACCGAGGCGCGTTACCGGGGGCAGAAGGTCGTCGTCGTCAGTCCCGACTTCTCCGACCACACGAAGTTCGCCGACGACTGGCTGCCCGCCGCACCCGGCACCGACGGCGCGCTGGCGATGGCGATGGGGCACGTGATCCTCAGCGAGTTCTTCCGTGACCGGCGGGTGCCCTACTTCGACGACTACGTGAAGCGCTACACCGACCTGCCGTTCCTGGTGACGTTGCGTGAGCGCGGTGACGGCTACGTGCCGGGGCACTTCCTCACCGCCGCCGACCTGGGAGAGACCGGTGAGGGAGCCGCGCACAAGCCGGTGCTGCTCGATGCAGCGACCGGCGAGCCGGTCGCACCGAACGGGTCGCTGGGTTTCCGGTTCGGCCCGGCCAACGAGGGTCGCTGGAACCTCGATCTCGGTGCGGTCGACCCGGCGCTGACCTTGCACGACCGCAGCGACGACGCCGTCGCAGTCGACTTGCCGCGCTTCGACATCGGGCCGACCGAGGGCGGCGAGTCCGTGCGGCGCGGTGTGCCGGTCCTGCGCATCGGCGGCCGGCTGGTGACCACGGTGTTCGACCTGCTGATGGCGCACTACGCGGTGCCGCGGGAAGGACTGCCCGGGCAGTGGCCGGCGTCGTACGACGACCCGCAGCCCTACACGCCCGCATGGCAGGAGGCGATCACGTCGGTGCCGGCGGCGGCGGCGATCCGGGTGGCCCGCGAGTTCGCGCGCAATGCCGAGCTGTCCCGCGGCCGGTCGATGATCGCCATGGGAGCGGGCAGCAACCACTGGTACCACTCCGACCAGATCTACCGCACGTTCTTCACCTTGCTGATGCTGTGCGGCACGCAGGGCGTCAACGGCGGCGGCTGGGCGCACTACGTGGGGCAAGAGAAGGTCCGGCCGCTGACGGGGTGGGCGACGACGGCGTTCGGCCTCGACTGGCAGCGCCCCACGCGGCACATGACCGGCACGTCGTTCTTCTACCTGCACAGCGACCAGTGGCGCTACGAGAGCTTCGGCGCCGGCGAGCTGGCCAGCCCGCTCGGGCAGGGGCTTCTGCACGGGCGCACCTTCGCCGACTGCCTGGCGCAGGCGTCCCGCCTCGGGTGGACGCCGTCACACCCGGCGTTCGACCGCAACCCGCTGGACCTCGCCGACGAGGCGGCACGCGCCGGCAAGCCCGTCGCCGACCACGTCGTCGAGGAGCTCAAGGCCGGCCGGCTGCACTTCGCCGGCGAGGACCCGGACAACCCGGCGAACTTCCCGCGGGTGCTGACCGTGTGGCGGGCCAACCTGCTGGGTTCCTCGGGCAAGGGCATGGAGTACTTCATGCGCCACCTCGTCGGGGTCGAGGACGCGGTGCGCGCCGAGGAGTCGCCTCCGGACCTTCGCCCCGTCGAGGTCACCTGGCGGGAGGAGGCGCCGCGCGGCAAGCTCGATCTGATCACCGCGATCGACTTCCGGATGACGAGCACGTGCACCTACGCCGACGTCGTACTGCCCGCGGCGACGTGGTACGAGAAGCACGACATCTCCACCACCGACATGCACCCGTTCGTGCACTCGTTCAACCCGGCCATTGCGCCGCCGTGGGAGACCCGCACCGACTTCGACGCGTTCCGGCTCATCGGCGAGGAGTTCTCGCGGCTCGCCGCCACCCACCTGGGGACGCGCACTGACGTCGTCGCCGCGCCGCTCGCACACGACAGCCCGGACGAGATGGCGCAGCCCGGTGGGCAGGTGCGCGACTGGAAGGCGGGAGAGGGTGAGCCGGTCCCTGGGCAGACGATGCCGAAGCTGGTCACCATCGAGCGCGACTACACCGCGGTGGCCGCGAAGATGGCGGCGCTGGGACCGTTGGTCGACACGTTGGGCACCACCACGAAGGGCCTGACCTGGGTGCCGTCCGGCGCGGTCGACTACCTGCGGCGTGCCAACGGTGTCGTCAGGGGCGGTGTCGGCGACGGGCGCCCGTCGCTGCGCAGGGACGTGCACCTGGCGGAGGCGATCCTCGCACTGTCCGGCACCACCAACGGCAAGGTTGCGCTGCAGGCCTGGGCCGCACTCGAGAAGCAGACCGGCCAATCCCTGGCCGACCTCGCGGAGGAGCGGGCGGGCGAGCACATCAACTTCAGCGACATCCAGGTGCAACCCCGAGCCGTCATCACCTCACCCGAGTGGTCGGGCAGTGAGACCGGCGGGCGGCGTTACTCCCCGTTCGTCGTCAACGTCGAACGCAACAAGCCGTGGCACACGCTGACCGGCCGCATGCACTTCTTCCTCGACCACGACTGGATCGCGGAGTACGGCGAGTGGCTGCCGACCTTCCGTCCGCCGCTGAACTACGTCCGCCACTTCGGCGAGCAGGGCCTCGAGGAGGCAGGCCGGCCGGAGATCACCGTGCGCTACCTCACCCCGCACTCGAAGTGGTCCATCCACTCGGAGTACCAGGACAACCTGCACATGCTGCGGCTGTTCCGCGGCGGTCCGGTGATCTGGATGAGCCCGCAGGACGCGGCGAAGATCGACGTGCGCGACAACGACTGGATCGAGGCCTACAACCGCAACGGGGTCGTCGCCTGCCGTGCGGTCGTGACGCACCGGATGCCGCCCGGCACCGTCTTCATGTACCACGCGAAGGACCGCCACCTGATGACTCCGCGCTCCGAGGTCTCCGGGTGGCACGGGGGGTCCGACAACTCCCTCACCCGCCTGGTCATCAAGCCCACCCACATGATCGGCGGCTACGGGCAGTTCACCTACGCCTTCAACTACTACGGCCCGACCGGCAACCAACGCGACGAGATCACCGTCATCCGCCGCCGCTCCCAGGAGGTGCAGTTCTGATGCAGTGCAACGGAGTCTGCGGGGTGCGCCGATGAGAGTGATGGCGCAGATGGCAATGGTGATGAACCTCGACAAGTGCATCGGTTGCCACACCTGCTCGGTCACCTGCAAGCAGGTCTGGACCAACCGGCCGGGCACCGAGTACGTCTACTTCAACAACGTCGAGACCAAGCCCGGCATCGGCTACCCCAAGCGCTACGAGGACCAGGAGCAGTGGCACGGCGGCTGGGCGCTGGACCGCAAGGGCCGCCTGCAGCTGCGGGCGGGCGGGCGGCTGCGCAAGCTGCTGTCGATCTTCTACAACCCCGACCTGCCGTCGATCGACGAGTACGGCGACCCGTGGACCTACGACTACCAGACCCTCATCGAGGCGCCGCTCGGCACCCAGAACCCCAGCGCGCACTCGATCTCGGCGCTGACCGGCCGGCAGATGAAGGTCAGCTGGGGCAGCAACTTCGACGACGACCTGGCCGGCTCGCCGGACTACGCCGCCAACGACCCCAACCTCGCCGGGCTCGAGGAACGGGTGCGGATGGAGTTCGAGCAGGTCTTCATGTTCTACCTGCCCCGCATCTGTGAGCACTGCCTGAACCCGTCGTGCGTCGCCTCCTGCCCCTCCGGCGCGATGTACAAGCGCGAGGAGGACGGCATCGTCCTGGTCGACCAGGACCGCTGCCGCGGCTGGCGGTTCTGCGTGTCCGGCTGCCCCTACAAGAAGGTCTACTTCAACCACCGCACCGGCAAGGCCGAGAAGTGCACGCTGTGCTACCCGCGGATCGAGGCCGGGCAGCCGACGGTCTGCTCGGAGACCTGCGTCGGCCGGCTGCGCTACCTCGGACTGGTCCTGTACGACGCCGACCGGGTGCTCGGCGCCGCAGCCACCACCGACGTGCAGGACCTCTACGAAGCACAGCTGTCGGTGTTCCTCGACCCCGAGGACCCCGAGGTGCAGGCCGAGGCCGCGCGGCAGGGCATGCCGGCCGACTGGATCGACGCCGCGCGACGCTCACCCGTCTACGCCCTGGCTGCCAAGCACCGTGTCGCGTTGCCGCTGCACCCGGAGTACCGCACCCTGCCGATGGTCTGGTACATCCCGCCGCTGTCACCGGTCGCCGACATCGTGCACGCCGAGGGCTACGACGACGCGGATCCCGACCGGGTCTTCGCGACGATCGACGCGCTGCGCGTCCCGATCGACTACCTCGCCAACCTGTTCACCGCCGGACGCGCCGAGACCGTGCGGACGGTGCTGCGCAAGCTCGCCGCGGTCCGGACGATCCAGCGCGCCGGTCAGCTGGGGTTGGAGGCCGACGATGGTCTACCGGAGTCGGTGGGCTCCACCGTCGACGACCTCGACGACCTCTACCGGCTGCTGGCGATCGCGAAGTACGACGACCGCTACGTCATCCCGAAGGCGCACGCCGAGGACGCCGGCCGGCTGATGGCCCAGCACGAGCAGCTGTTCTGCAGCCTCGACACCGACGGCGGCCCCGGGATGGGCGGGCACGGCATCCGCAGCTTCCACCCGGCGACCGCACCGGACGAGGTGGCGACGACGCAGACGTTCCGCGCCGCCGACGGGCGGGTGCACTTCAACCTGCTCGGCTGGAACGGTGAAGGCGCCGCGCCGAACCTCTTCCCCGAGGGCGGTGCGTCGTGACGGTCAGCCCGTTCAAGCTCGCCTCGGTCCTGCTGCAGTACCCGACCGTCAGGCTGTTCGACGGCCTCGACCACCTCGAGGCCTCGGCGGCGCAGACCGCACCGCGGGCCGGCCGTGACGCGTTCGGCCGGTTCCTCGACTGGCTGCGCGTCACCAGCCCGACGGAGGTTGCGCAGCACTACGTCGAGACCTTCGACCTGCGTCGCCGCTGCGCGCTGTACCTGACCTACTACCGCTACGGCGACACCCGCAGGCGCGGCATGGCGATGCTGGCATTCACGGCCGCCTACCGGGCCGCCGGGTTCGAGCCCTCCGCCGCCGAGCTGCCCGACTACCTCCCGCTGGTGCTGGACTTCGCCGCCCTCACCCCGCGCGGCCAGCGGCTCCTGCGGACCCACCGCGCCGACCTCGAGCTGCTGCGCCGGGCGCTGCACGACGTGGGCACCCCCTACGCCGACGTGACCGACGCGGTCTGCGCACAGTTCCCCGGGCTGGGCAAGCGGGAGCAGGCCCTGGTGCGGCGCTGGTGGCAGGAGGGTCCCCCCGCCGAGGAGGTCGGGCTCGAGCCTTTCGCCCCGCCGGGATACCTGACCGGCCAGGAGGCGCGGCGGTGAGCGCCCTCGAGGTGTTCTGGTGGGTCGCGCTGCCCTACCTCGCGATAGCCATCTTCGTGGTCGGTCATATCTGGCGGTGGCGCTACGACCAGTTCGGCTGGACCAGCCGCTCCACCCAGCTCCAGGAACGCCGGTTGCTCAAATGGGGCTCCCCCGTCTTCCACTACGGCACCTTCGCCGCGATCGCCGGGCACATCCTCGGCATCCTCATACCCGCCGCCTGGACCAGCGCCATCGGTATCCCCGAGAACGCCTACCACTGGTTCTCCGCCGCCGCCGGGACCCTCGCCGCGGTCCTGGTCATCGCCGGCGTGGTCATCCTGGCCGGCCGGCGGCTGCTCGTGCCCCGGGTGCGGGCCACCACCAGCCCGGTCGACTACGTCGCGCTGATCCTGCTGCTGATCGTCATCCTCACCGGCATCGCACCCACCATCGGCGTGAACCTGCTCGGCCACGGCTACGACTACCGCACCACCGTCGCGCCATGGTTCCGCGGCCTGTTCACCGGGTCACCCGACGTCAACGCCATCGCGTCCGCGCCAGTCATCTACCAGGTCCACGCCACCGCCGCCTGGGTCATCTGGGCCGTCTGGCCGTTCAGCCGGCTGGTGCACGCCTGGAGCTACCCGCTGTGGTACCTATGGCGCCCCTACGTCGTCTACCGCAGGCGTCGCGCGGGTCACCCACCCGAACCCGGCACCGGCGGCCGCAGATGGCGCAAGATCGGCGTCCCCTACTGACCCACGCAGGAGAGGAATGGAGGGGCGACGCTCGGTCAGACGGCCTCAGACGCGGTGGACGTGCCCCTACGTAGGCCACTGACCTGTGCGAACACTGTTACCTGGGCGGTTCGACTGGCTGCGTGCCCGGTTCGCATCGAGGCGGTCAGAGATTCGATCGTGCACTTTCAACAACTCGCTTCTGCTCCTGCGGCAGGCTCGCGAGCGACTGGGCCAGGGACTGCGGGCCGTCGAGGCCGGCGGCATCGGCGAGTCTGACGCGATCTCTTTGCGCAACCCATGACGCTGCAAGCGCACCTGGTGACATGCCGATTGGCAGCCTTTCGCAGTGTGCAGCCGCTGCCCCCCGAGGGGGCAATCTGCCTTGGCGTCGGCGTCGTCCCCTGCCGATGCGTCAGCCGATGACTCTGACGTTTTCCGCCTGGGGCCCCTTCTGGCCTTGGGTGATGTCGAACTCGACCTTCTGCCCTTCCTCCA
>DASSEQ010000160.1:0-5582 GCA_035695245.1 Mycobacteriales bacterium
TCGGGGGGTGACACCGGAAGCCACGGCATGCGCCCGCATCGCGGCAACCCAAGCGGTGGCGCGATCGATCCGGGTGGTTCCGGGTTGCCCTGGAGCAGATGGCCGCGGTTCGGTGTCGTTTGCGCCAACACAGACCGTCGCCCTTACGCCGCAGGCGCTTGACCAGTTGGCGCTCTGCGGCGCCCCCTTACTGCCGAACGGCCAGGGTGCTGCGTCATCGGGAACCGGAAATGTCGAAGCGGCACTGATGACTGCCGCCGTGACACGAGACGCATGCAAGACCAGGTAGCGGGCCACGAACTGTGCGCCGGCGGAGTGGCCGAACAAGGACAACCGATCGCCTACAGATCCCAGAGACCGGGATCGAACGAACTGGGTGACGATCTCGTTGAGGTAGACGTCCGGGCGCACTCCGTTGTCCGCGCGCCAGCCCCTGTAGTCAGCGAACCCAGGGCTACCAAGCGGCGGAGCAAGTATTGCCGCGTCATGCTCATCGGCGAAGCTGCGCCATCCTTCGACGAGGAACCAGGTGTAGTCGACAACCTCGCTGACCGATTTCGAACCGTCCGGCCATGGTGAACCGTGCACGACAGCAACCACTCGACGCGCGGTCGACGGCATGTAGTGCGCCACCGTCTCCGTCACGTGTCCCCCGCTGGGCGGACCGACGTCAAACCAGCCACGAGCTCAGTGAACCGCAAGAGGCGGCGACACACGACGGCGTGGTACGGCGGCGGGGCCATCCCCGCCTGGCGGGGTTCTGGAGCGCCAAACTCGCTTGAGACGTTCCCCCCGCCCTGAGACGCTCGGGTGTATGCGGTCCGGTGCACACGGAGATGCATTGGCTCGCGTTGACCGCTTTCTCGACGGGCTTTCACCCAAGCGGCTTTCTGCCGCTCGCATTAACGAAGCCATGGGTGATCTGCAACTCGGAGCGTTGCGTCATCCGGACCCGCAGATTCGTCGTTACTGCCTCGTCGTGCTCGATCACAACGCGAACGACGCCTCGATGCAAACGTTCGTCTCAGCCTTGGAAGATGACACCGACGCAGTTCGCGAAATTGCGTTGCATTCCTTGGCCTGCGAGCCGTGTAAGCGTGATGCGCTGTGCCCGGCAGATGTTGTGCCGGCGCTCGCCCGAGTTCTGGCGTCAGATCCGAAACCTGACTTGCGAATCAAGGCACTCACTGCACTGCTTCGCGTGCACGGAGACGCAGAGCAACTCAAAGACCTACTTCGGCGAACCGCAGAGTCCAACTCCGATCCAGTGACTCGACGTTGCGCTGAGGATGCCTTGCGGGGCCAATTCGTGCCACCGAGGAAGCGATACGAGCGGAGCCAACGCAGGCAACCAAGCCTCGGATCAAGCAGCCTTCCAACGATCAGGGAATAGCGCCACCACTCGCCGCTCTTGGCGCGACCGCGTCTCGTTCGGCGAGGCAACGAGCGAGCCATTGGTCGTTGAGTTCATTGGACTGTCGCCTTGTTCGTGGGGGCGAGATCGCCTGCGCAACGGCAGGAAGTCCGAGATGCGCGAGCACCCGCCGCATCGTCACAGCTGGCGCCAGGCAGGCGCAGGCTCATCGGCGGGCAGCACCCAGACACCGTCTTGGGCCATCCGCGCCCAGGAGACTGCCTGGCGCGCCCGGTCTCGACGTGTAACGTTGACGACACGCAAATCGGGGAACGCCGCGTGCAGGATCGCTGCACGATCGAGGGCGGCGAATCTCGGCAGCTCCGCGAACTTCGCAAGTGCCGAGCGCGTAAACGAGTGCGAGGTAGGCCTCACGGTCGGTTACGCCGTGCTCGACGCTTAGGGGCCCCTCCTCCCAAAAGCGCCGGTCAGGCAGCCTTGCCGGATCCTCTGCGAGCAAGTACTCCTGCGGTCGTCCGGCGACACCCGTGTCCGATAGGCCGCGACACAACAGCTCGGTGCCGCTCCTTTGACTTGCGCAGACCAAGTACGACGTCTTCGGCCACACCACGTGACAATCCTGCCCGCCACCCGTCCTCGTGGTACGACGCGACCATCGAACACTGTGCATCGCAGCGGGCCCTATTGACCCGATGTATACTCTGGGGGTATACACCGGGTGTGACCGTCCCAATGACGATTCTTGGTCTGCTCGAGCGGGAGCCGAGTCATGGCTATGACCTCAAGCGGGACTACGACCTGTATTTCGGACGCGGCAGGGCCCTGCCGTTCGGGCAGGTGTACTCGACGCTGGCTCGGCTGGCCCGTGACGGCAAAGTCGTCGTCGGTGAGGTCGAACCCGGCGCTGGCCCGGACCGCAAGCGGTATGTGATCACCGAGAAGGGCGCGATCGAAGTCGAAGCCTGGCTCGGTGAGCCCGTCGAACCCGAACCGCACCTGCAGACGGTGTTGTTCACCAAGGTCGTGCTCGCTCTGATGCTCGGGCGTCCGGCGGATCAATACCTCGACACCCAACGCGCTGCGCATCTGCAACGGATGCGGGAGTTGACCGAACGGCGACGCAAAGCGGAGCTGGTCGACGCACTGCTCGCAGATCACGGGTTGTTCCATCTGGAAGCCGACCTGCGATGGATCGACGTGACTGTCGCCAGGCTTGATGAGCTTCGGTCCGAGGTGTGCCCATGAGCACGGCAGCCAGCAGCGACACGCGCGAACGTGAGTGGTTGCTGGACGCTCGTGATCTGCACCTGTCATTCGGGCCGACACCCGCCCTGCGCGGGGCGGCACTGACCGTCGGTCGCGGCGAGATCGTCGCGGTGATGGGCCCGAGCGGCTCGGGCAAGACGACGCTGCTGCACTGCCTGTCCGGCATCCTCGTCCCAGCCGCAGGCGAGGTCTGGTTTGACGGTCGACGCATAGACATCTTGACCGAGACCGAACGCAGCTCGCTGCGTCGTGACCGGTTCGGCTTCGTCTTCCAGACCGGCCAGCTTGTTCCTGAATTGACCGCGGAGGAGAACGTCGCTCTGCCGCTGTTGCTCGGTGGAGTCCGTCGCGGTCCCGCGATCGGCGCGACTCGCGAGTGGTTCGAGCGTCTCGACTTGCAGGGTTTACAGCAGCGCCGGTCGGGCGAACTGTCTGGTGGTCAGGCACAGCGGGTCGCGCTCGCCCGCGGCCTTGTCGCCAGCCCCGAGGTGTTGTTCGCGGACGAGCCAACCGGCTCGCTCGATTCGCTAGCAGGTGAACAGGTGATGAACCTACTCACCGATGCCGTCCGATCGGTGGGCACGACCGTCGTACTGGTCACGCACGATCCTCGAGTTGCGGCGTACGCCGATCGTGAGGTCATGGTGCGGGACGGGAGAGTCACGTCGGCCGAACGCGTGCCGCGATGATCCGACTCGGGTTGCGCCTGAGCCTGGCCGGCAGCAAGGAAGCTGCGATCCGGCTCGCGGTCACCGCCATCGCGGTCGCACTCGGCGTCGGCCTGTTGCTGCTCACACTTGCCTGCACCAGCGCGCTACATGCCCAGGACCGGCGGGTCGCTTGGCTGGAGACCTCGCAGCACAACCGGCACCCGAATGTCAGCGAAGCCAGCACCGACCCGCTCTGGGGCGCGGTGACGCTGGACCAGTTCGGCTCGAAGGCGATCGATCGGGTCGACGTTGCCGCGACCGGGCCTCGCTCGCCGGTGCCGCCCGGCATCCGGCAGCTGCCCGGCCCGGGTCAGTACTACGCCTCGCCGGCGCTTGTCCGGTTGCTCCGAACCACACCCGCCGACGAGCTCGCCGATCGTTACCCGGGACGGCTGGTCGGCACGATCGGAGACGACGCGCTCGCCTCGCCCGACTCGCTCACGATCATCATCGGTCGCACAGTCGCGGACTTGTCTCACACGCCCGGCGCAGCCGAGGTACGCAGCATCGAGACCGACCCGCAAGGGTCATCACCGTTCATCCACCACCCGGGCCGGCTCCAGCTCATCCTCGCCGTCGTTGCAGGTGCACTTCTGTTCCCGGTACTCATCTTCATCAGCACGGCCACTCGATTGGCAGCGGCCCAGCGTGAGCAACGCTTCGCCGCCATGCGCCTGGTCGGCGCCACACCTTGGCAGGTGTCCGTCGTCGCAGCCGTCGAGGCGTTGCTGGCAGCCGCGATCGGTGTCGCCCTCGGTTTCGTGGTGTTCTTCGGGTTGCGGCCAGTCATGGCACGGGTGCCCTTCTCCGGTCAGTCGTTCTTCTCGCAGGACCTGTCGCTCACCACAACTCAGGTGCTACTTGTCGTCGTGGGCGTCCCGCTAGCTGCAGCCGCGGTGGCGTTGCACGCCCTGCGCAGGGTGGCAATCTCACCACTTGGGGTCGCCCGTCGCACCAATGCGACCACGCCAAGCGGATGGCGGTTGCTGCCACTTGTTTCGGGCTTGTTGGAGCTCGCCTACTTCGTTGCTATTGGTCGACCCAGCACCACCGGCAAGCAAATCAGCGCGTACGGCGCGGGTTTCCTGCTCGTCATGATCGGGCTGCTCATCGCCGGACCCTGGCTGACAATGCGAGGAGCCCGCCTCCTTGCGCGGCGCGCTAACCGTCCCGCGTCGTTGCTCGCTGGAAGACGCCTGTCCGACAATCCACGAGGCGCATTCCGCTCTGTCAGCGGCCTCATCGTCGCGCTGTTCGTCACAACATCTGCATGGGCAACCATCACGACGATCGTCAGCTATCACGACGCCTCGACCGGCGGAAACGCCGGGCGTCGTTTGATGGCTGAGGATTTCCTCGAGCGCCCCCTGCGCGCACTGCCGGGGCACGCGGACTCTCGACTTGCTGCCATTCCCGGGGTGACCGGCGTGGTTGTCGTTCACACAACTTCTGCCGGCACAGCAGGACCGGAGATGGGTCCCCCTGCGGGTTTGGTGTCGTGCGCACAGTTGAGCCGAATCGCGGCGCTCGGGCGCTGCCAGTCCGGCGCCACGGTCGCGACTCTGCCCTGGATCTCGGGCGGCGGCATTGGCACCAACGACGCGCAGCTTGACCCGAAAAACATCCGACCCGCGGCGGCCTACTCCACCGCGCAAGTGTCCGCCATGCCGGTCCGGTCGATCTACATCAACACCGACGGATCCGCGGCGGCTATCGAGAGGGTGCGAACAGCGCTCGAACAACTCCTGCCCCGTGACGCCGGATACATCGGGCCGCCCAGCACCATCAGCGAAATAAGCCCCGACGCCGAACAACAACTCACCGGCTACCAGCGCCTGGCCGCAATTGCCATCATCGCCAGCATTCCGATCGCTGCTTGCAGCCTCGCGGTCAGCGTCGCCGCGGGACTGACCGACCGAAAGCGACCGTTCAGCCTGCTGCGTCTAGCCGGCACCCCGCTGGGCGTCCTCCGTCACGTCGTTGCTCTCGAAGCGGCCGTGCCACTCCTCGCCGTTTCCGCGCTTTCGGTCGGTGCCGGGCTCACCGCCGCGGACCTGTTTCTGCACGCCCAATTGAGCGAGTCTCTCCGACCGCCTGGAGTCGCTTACTTCGCTTCCGTAGCCACTGCTCTGGTCATATCGCTCGGCATCATCGCTGCAACACTTCCGCTCCTGGGACGGATGACCGGTCCTGAGGTCGCCCGCAACGAGTGACGCAAGGTTCCGCCGACT
>DASSEQ010000161.1:0-14647 GCA_035695245.1 Mycobacteriales bacterium
CGTGTCGGGGGTGACGGACGTCGCCGCGCAGACCACCCCTTCCCCCGCTCCGACCACACTCGGCGAGCTCCGCTCCGCCGGGACCGCCTTCCGGCCGGTCAAGGCCGAGATCCGCGCCAACCTGCTCGCCCGCCTGGCCGCCGGCGAGCCGACCCTCCCCGGCATCGTCGGGTTCGAGGACACCGTCGTCCCCGAGGTCGAGCGCGCTCTGATCGCCGGTCACGACCTCGTCCTGCTCGGCGAGCGGGGCCAGGGGAAGACGCGGCTGATCCGCACGATCGTGCAGCTGCTCGACGAGTGGACGCCCTACGTCGCGGGGTGCGAGATCAGCGACCATCCCTATGCGCCGGTCTGCCTGCGCTGCGTGCGGGTGGTCGCGGACAAGGGCGACGACACCCCAGTCGCCTGGAAGCACCGCGACGATCGATTCGCCGAGAAGCTCGCAACTCCCGACGTCTCGGTCGGCGACCTGATCGGTGACGTCGACCCGATCAAGGTGGCCGAGGGTCGGGTGCTGGGCGACCCCGAGACCGTGCACTACGGACTCGTGCCGCGGACCAACCGCGGCATCGTCTCGATCAACGAGCTGCCCGACCTCGCCGAACGCATTCAGGTCGCGTTGCTCAACGTGCTGGAAGAGCGCGACATCCAGGTGCGTGGTTACACGTTGCGCTTGCCCCTTGACGTGCTTCTCGTCGCTTCGGCCAACCCGGAGGACTACACCAACCGCGGTCGGATCATCACGCCATTGAAGGACCGCTTCGGAGCCGAGGTGCGCACGCACTACCCGCTCGAGCTCGACGACGAGCTGCGGCTGATCCGGCAGGAGGCGGTGGTCGCCTGGGGTGTCGACGCCGTGTCCGCTGCACTCCCCGACCACCTCATCGAGGTGGTCGCACGCTTTGCCCGGCACGTGCGCGAGTCCCCTGCGGTCGACCAGCGGTCGGGTGTTTCTGCGCGGTTCGCGGTCGCTGCCGCGGAGACGGTCGCTGCATCCGCCGTACGACGGGCCGCTCTCACCGGCGAGGACGTCGCTGTTGCGCGCGTTGCCGACTTGCCGGCGGTCGTCCCCGCCGTGCAGGGCAAGGTGGAGTTCGAAGCATCGGAAGAGGGTCGCGAAGCCGAGATCCTCGAGCACCTTCTGCGTCGGGCCGTCGCCGACACGTTCCGCGGTCGGCTCGGTGGCGTCGACCTCAACGGTCTCGTCGAGACGTTCGCCGACGGGTCAGTGGTCGAGACCGGTGAGCTCGTACCGGCGAAAGATCTGCTCGAAGAGGTCGGACCGGTCGAAGGCCTGTCGAAGATCCTCGCCGGCCTCGGCATCGACGACGTCGACACTCCGGGCCTCGCCGCTGCCGGCATCGAGTTCGCTCTCGAGGGTCTCTACCTGCTGCGCCGGCTGTCGAAAGAGACCGTCGACGACAAGGTCCTCTACGGCTCGCGATGACCCGCAACCGCTACGGCGAGTGGCGCGGCGGGCCTGACCCGCTCGCCCCGCCGTACGACGTCCAGAACGCGCTCGACGAGATCGGCGAGGCGGTGCTGGACGGCCTCACCCCGGCCGAGGCGATGCAGCAGCTCATGCGCCGGGGCATGGCCGGCCATCGCGGCCTCGACGACCTGATGCGGCAGATCCGCAAGCGGCAGAAGGAAGCGCGCAACTCCGGCCGGCTCGACGGCACGCTCGAGAAAGTGAAGGAGCTGCTCGAGCGGGCGGTCACCGAGGAACGCAAGGCGTTGTTCCCGGATCCGTCCGACGACGCCCGGTTCGCCGAGACGCGACTCGACGCGTTGCCGCAGGACACGTCACGTGCGGTGCGCGAGCTCTCGGACTATCAGTGGCGCTCACCGGAGGCGCAGCAGGCCTACGACGAGATCCAGGACCTGTTGCGTCGCGAGGTGCTCGACAGCCAGTTCCGCGGGATGAAGGACGCGCTGCAGAATGCCGACCCCGAGGCGATGCAGCGCGTCAAGGACATGATGCGGGCGCTGAACGACATGCTCGATGCGGACGCGCGCGGTGAGGACACCAGCGAGGCGTTCGAGCAGTTCATGCAGGACTACGGCGACTTCTTCCCGGACAATCCGCAGTCGCTGGAAGAGCTCGTTGACTCACTGGCTCGTCGCGCAGCAGCAGCGCAACGCCTGATGAACTCGCTGTCACCGGAGCAACAGGCCGAGCTCGGCCAGCTCATGATGCAAGCGATGCAGGATGCCGGATTGGCCGATGAGATGGGCCGGCTGTCCGACCAGCTCCGCGCACGACGGCCGGAGCTCGACTGGAGTGGACGCGAGCGCATGCGCGGCGACACGCCGCTCGGGCTCGGCGACGCGACGACCGCACTCGAAGACATCGCCGATCTCGACGAGCTGGAAGCCGCACTCAGTCAGAACTATCCGGGCGCGACGCTCGAAGACGTCGATCCGGAATTGCTGGAGCGAGCGCTCGGCCGCAACGCGGTGGACGACCTGGAAGCGTTGCGGCGCATCGAGCGCGAGCTGCAACGCCAGGGCTACCTCCAGCGTTCCGGCGGCGAGCTGGAGCTCACGCCGCGCGGCCTTCGCCGCCTGGGCGAAAGCGCGTTGCGACGCATCTTCAAAAAGCTCGAGGCCAACGGTCGCGGCGACCACGACGTGCACGACGCCGGGGCGGCCGGAGATCCGACCGGGGCAACCCGCAGTTGGCAGTTCGGCGACGAGCAGCCGATCGACGTCGTACGAACGGTTCGCAACGCTGTGCTGCGCGCCGGGCCGAGCCGGCCGGTCAAGCTGACCGTCGAGGACTTCGAGGTGGTCGAGACCGAGCGCCGGTCCGGCGCCGCGGTCGCGCTCTTGGTCGACCTGTCCTACTCGATGGCGCTGCGCGGCACTTGGACCGCGGCGAAGCAGACCGCGCTCGCGCTGCACACGCTTGTCTCGACGAAGTATCCGCAGGACGCCATCCAGGTGATCGGCTTCTCGAAGTACGCGCGAGTGCTGCAACCGCAAGACCTTCCGTCGTTGTCCTGGGACATGGTGCAGGGCACCAACCTGCAGCACGCGTTGATGTTGGCGTCACGCCATCTCGGCCGTCACCCCGACGCCGAACCGGTTGTGCTCGTCGTCACCGACGGCGAGCCGACCGCCCACCTGCTCGCCGACGGCAGCGCGTGGTTCGACTGGCCGACGCATCCGGAGACGCTCGCGGTGACGATGGCCGAGGTCGAGCGGGTCACCCGCCGCGGCGCGACGATCAACATCTTCATGCTCGACGACGAGCCCGGACTCGTGCGCTTCGTCGAGTCGGTCGCGCGGCGCAACGGAGGCCGGGTGTTCTCCGCCGACGCGGACCGCCTTGGTGAGTACGTCGTAAGCGACTACATCCGGGCCCGCCGCGGTCGCCGCGCCACGGCGTAGCAGGAGGAAACGAGGAGCGTACGGCGAAGACCTCCTCGTGCGATTTCGCTTCGGTGCGCTTGGTGGCGGGTTGGGCCTTGTTGTCGTCGCTGCCGGACTGATCATCATCGGCATCGGCTGGAACGGCGCGGCGGGTGCTGGCGGCCAGATCAACGGGCAGACTGATCTGCGCGCCCAGCTGCCGTGGTTGCTCTCCGGCGGGATCCTCGGGCTCGGCCTGGTCGTGTTCGGCGCTGCGCTCGTCATCGTGCACAACGCGAGGCTGGACCGAGCCCGGCTCGAGACGAAGCTCGACGAGCTCGTCGACGTGCTGGCGAAGTCCGGCGCGGACACACCGGCATCGGTCGCCGGCATCTTCGTCTCGGGCGGTTCGTCCTACCACCGACCCGACTGCCGTCTCGTCGCCGGCCGGAGCGACGTCGGCTACGTCACATCCGCGGAAGCGGCCGACCGCGGGCTGTCCGCCTGCCGGGTCTGCCACCCGGAGACGGCAGAAACGGTCTCTCGCTAACCCCGGTAGGGCCCTATCCCAGATAAGCGGCGCGGAGGTTGCCGCTTTTTTGGAGCTCTTCGCCGCGCCCGTCGAAGGTGATCGTGCCCTTCTGCATCACCAGCGCCTGGTCGGCATACGGAAGCACACCGACGTTCTGCTCGACGATGACGACGGTCGTGCCGTCGTCGTTGATCTGCGAGACGACCTGGAAGACGGTCTGCGTGAGCTTCGGGGAGAGCCCGAGCGAGGCCTCGTCGATGAGCAGTAGTCGCGGCTTGCTCATCAGCGCGCGACCGATGGCGAGCATCTGTTGCTCACCGCCGGACAGGGTGCCCGCGAGCTGGTCGGCACGCTCGGACAGGCGCGGGAAGTAGCCGAAGACCCGTTCCATCTGCTCGCGCATCACTGAGCGGCGTGTCCACGACCCGAGCTCGAGGTTGGTGCGGACCGAGAGCTGCGGGAAGACGCGCCGGCCCTCCGGCGAGAGCGAGATGCCGAGCTTCACGATTTCCGGCGCCGACAGCTTGGTGATGGGTGCCCCGTCGAAGCGCACCTCGCCGCCCCAGGCTCTGAGCAGTCCGGCAACGGTGTTGACGGTCGTCGACTTGCCGGCCCCGTTGAGGCCGAACATGACGGCGGTCTCTCCTTCGGCTACCGCGAACGACACTCCTTGCAGGACGGGCACACTGCCATAGCCGGCGCGCAGATCTTCGACTTCCAGCAACGCTGTCATGCGCTCTCCTCCACCTCTGCGCCGAGATAGGCGGCGACAACTTCAGGGTGGTTGCGCACGTGGTCGGGATCGCCCTCGGCGAGCAGCCGGCCGAAGTTCAGCACGTAGACGTAGTCACACACCGCCGCGACGAGCGGCACGTGGTGCTCGATCAGCAGCATCGTCACGCCGAGCTCGCGGCGCAGCGCCAGCAACCGCTCGCCGAGCTCGTGTGACTCCTCTGGCCCCATCCCGCTCGACGGCTCGTCGAGCAGGAGCAGATCCGGGTCGTTGGCGAGAGCGCAGCCCAGCTCGAGCAGCTTCAACGTGCCGTAGGACAGGCTGCCGAGGGGCCGATCGCGGACGTCGGTGAGCCCGAGCAGCTCGAGGATCGCATCGGCATGCGCCGCGAGCTCCTTCTCGCGTTGCCGCACTGCAGTCATTCCGGTGAGCGCCTGAAACGGCCCATAGCCGGACTTGGTGTGTTGCGCGGTGAGGAGGTTCTCGAGCACGGTTTCGGACTTGACCATGCCGACGTTCTGGAACGTGCGGGCGATCCCCAACGCGGCCTTGCGATGCGGCGCGAGGCGCGTCACGTCCTGACCGCGGTAGAAGACCTGGCCTTCATCGGCCTTGTAGAAGCCGGTGATGCAGTTGAACGCGGTTGTCTTACCGGCGCCGTTCGGCCCCATCAGCCCGACGATCTCCCACTCGTTCACGGCGAGGCTGAGGCCATCCACTGCGGTGAGACCGCCGAAGCGGATGGTGATGTCACGCACCTCAAGCACGGACATCGCTGCCTCCGGCCAGCGCTGCTGCGGCAGCGTCTCCGTGTTCGTCGTGCAACGAGAACGGATGCCCGCCGAACCAGCGGGTGAACGGCCTGAGCACCTGTCCGAGGCCGCCGGGGTTGAAGATCAGTGTCTGCAGCAACAACACTGCACCGATGATGTTGGAGATGTAGGCCTTGTGATCGGTGTAGTAGTTGATCCAGCCGGTGCTGTGGGCGATCCCGGACAGGATCGGGTCGAGCAAAGCGAAGAACGCTGCTGCGGCGACGACGCCCGCGCGGTTGCCCAGGCCACCGACGACGACCATCACGACGAAGATGAGTGCCTTGTTGAACCCGGCGGTCGCCGTGAAGTCCTTGTCCGAGAACTCCTGCGACCAGAAGGCGAACACGCCACCCGCGAGCCCGGCCATCGCACCGGAGAGCACGAAGCCGAGCAGCTTGTAGCCGAGCACGTTGATGCCGAACGACGACGCGACCAGCTCGTTGTCGCGAAGCGCGATCAGCCCGCGACCGACCTTCGTACGCCGGATCCACACGTCGACGTAGAGGCACACGCCGACCATCGCGACCGCGAAGATGTAGTAGCTGTAGTCGGTCTGGATCGCGGTCGGACGGTAGGCCGAGACGCCGGCGTCGTTGCCGTTGAGCGACGGGATGGTGAAGACGGCGTCCGCCGTTACCGCACCGAACACGAGGGTGACGAGTGCGAGATAAAGACCGCGGATGCGCAGTGCAATTCCGCCGAGCACAGCAGCGGCGCCGGCAGACACCGCAACGGCGCACACCATGCCGAGCGCGAAGGTGAAAGGATCGGGAGCGTTGGTGCCCGTGTGTACGACGTTGGCCGCGGTCAGCGCGCCGATGCCGAGAAACGCCTGCTGACCGAGCGAGATCTGACCGGTGTAGCCGACAAGCACGTTCATCGACAGGCCGACCATCGCGTAGATCGCGGCGAAGATCGCGTCATTGGTCCAGTCGCCGGACTGCCGCGGCAGCAGCAACACCAGTGCGAGCACCGGCAGGAACGCGGTGCCTCGGGTCGCCAGGCCCAACAGTGACGCGCGCCGGCCGGGGGCGTCAGCGTCGTACGGCGTGAGCAGCTCACCGGTCGCCATCGCTCATGCCTCCTGGCCGAGCAGGCCGCGCGGGCGGACCAGCAGGATGACGAGCAGCACGATGGCGACGGCCACCTCGGCCTGAGCGGTCGGCAGGCTGGACAGTCCCGGGATGAACGACTGGTCGGCGTTGGCGAACGCCTCGATCAGTCCGATCAGCAGGCCGCCGACGAACGCACCCGGAAGGCTGGTCATGCCGCCGAGAACAGCCGCAGAGAAGGCGACGGTCAGCGTCAGACCCGTGATCGAGCCGGGTGTGACGCTTCCCGACGGCGGCACTGCGAGCAGGACGCCGGCGATGCCGCCGAGGAGGCCGGCGATCGCCCAGGTCGTCGCAGAGATGCGCTCGACCGAGATGCCGACGACACGGGCCGCTGTCGCGTCCTGGCTGACCGCGAGGATCGCCGTGCCCGTCGGGGTGAACCGGAAGAACACGAAGGCAGCGACCGCCAGCAGCGCCAGCGCGATGAACTTCGCGAGGTCCTGGTCGAGGATCGCGACATGGTCGACCTGGGTGACGTAGGAGCGGACGTTGAGGACGTCACTGATCGTGCGGAGCGATGCGGTTTGCGGGTAGGGCAGCATGCCTTCGACGCCGATCAGCAGCAGCGCCACACCGATGGTGGCAACGACGAGCACGACGCGCGGCCGGTTGAACAGCGGGCGGATGACCATGCGTTCGGTCAGCATCGCGGTGAGCACGGATGCGAGCACTCCCAGCGCGAGCGCTAGGAAGTAGGGCGCCTTCGGCACCCACCCGGTGCCGCGATCGAAGACGTAGGCGACGATCGCCGCGATGGTCGCGAACTCCCCCTGGGCGAAGTTGAAGATGCGGTTGCTCTTGTAGAGCAGCACAAGCCCGAGTCCGAGCAGTCCGTATGCCGAGCCGTTCGCAATGCCGCTGATGAGGGGGGTGACGAAGTTGGTCTCGGTGCTGAACGCCGAAGCCAGCACGTGCATCAGAAGAGCCGCAAGTACGCATTGCCGACCGTGTCCCAGCCACCGGGCTGGTTCTGGTCGGGTTCGGTCTCACCGCAGTTGACCTTCTGCACCCACGCACCCGTTCCGCCGAAGTGACCGCCGTGGTCCTTGAAGTCGACCGGCACGTAGGGGTTGCTCGGGACGACCTGCTGCTCCGTCGACGAGATGAAGTTCTCTCGGGTCAGGTTGGCGCTCGCGTCCTTGAGCAGGTTCCACAACGTGTTGGACAAGCCCCACAGCGCCCACTCGATGTCGTCGTAGCTGCCGTTGTAGGCCTTCTTGAAGTCGGCGGTCGCGTGGTCGAGTCCCGGCGCGGGAGCGAGGAACCAGGCGTGACCGTTGACGGCGTTCTTGCTGCCGCTGCAGATGTACTGGGCGACGGTGACCTCGGTGTAGGTGACGCCCGGCCCGACCCAGTTGGCTTGAGCCGTCGGCACGCTGTAGTAGCCGCCGGTCATGAACACGAACCAGCCGGGAGCGGCGTCGACGAAGATGGTCTTGAAACCCTCCTGCGCAAGGGTCTGCCCGAACTGCGTCGCGGCTGCTTGGTAGTCGCCGTTCTGGTTGACCTGCTTCGAGAAGTCCTTGTAAGGGATGTGCGCGGCGTCGAGCGCGGCCTTCATGCCGTCCCGAGCGCCGTAGAAGTTGGGAGTGTTGGCCGTGACGATGGCCCACTTCGCGTTCTGGCCCTTGATGTTGTCCGCCGGCTGGTCGGACGCAGCCGGTGAGGCGAACCCCTGCGTCTGCGCGTTGCGCAGGACCAGGCCGCCTTGCTGCTTGTAGGTCAGGGAGATGGCGAAGTAGTTGGACAGGCCGGTCAGGCCGTTGTCGGTGACGCCGGCCGAGATGTAAGGAACGTTCTTCTCGTGGATCGTCGGTTCGGTCGCGCACGCCTGGATCTGGTCGGTGCCGCCGCCGCCGACGACCATGAAGTCGCGCTGCGCCATCGCTGAGCACACCTGGCGCGCGTGCGCGGGCGTGTATTGGTCGTCCTGGAACTCGACCGAGACCTTGCGGCCGCAGACGGTGTGGCCCGGCTGCGTCCAGAAGACACCGGCCCCCTTCTGGAACGAGCTGTTCGGGAACGGAGTGCCGGTGCCGGTGAGCGGGGCATGCAGGCCGATATTGATCGTGCCCGCGGTGATGCCGGTCGTGCTCCCGCCATGCGGTGTGCCACACGCCACCGAGCCGCCGGCCGCCTGTGCCGAACCAGTAGTCGTCGCGCCGCCCGTGCTGCCACCGGTCGTGGTTGCGCCGGAGCCGCCTGAGCCGGGCGCCACCCCCGGACCGCCCGGGCCGTTCGCGGTGACACCGGGTGCGCCTGGGGCGCTTCCGTTGGTGCCGCCAGGTGCACCCGGGTTGGTGCCGTTGCTGCCGGAAGCGCCGTTGTTGTTGTTCGCCGACTTGAGCGAATCGGTCGCTTCAGGCTTCAGGCCGCAGCCGGCCGTTGCGGCGGCCAGGGCGATCGCGAGCGCGATGACGCGGAAGGACTTCTTCGAAGGCAACATCACATGTCTCCGTTGCAGGGTCAGAGACTTCGGACGGACAGCAGGCGGCTGCGTGAAGCAGTCGCCTGCGCGGGCACCGGGTCACCCAGCACCAGCGAGGACACGAGCAGAACTGCGGCGATCACGACACCGGCGAGCCAGAAGGCACCCGTCGGAAGCGATGGAGCCGGCCGCACGTTGGCAACGGCGCGCGTCACCGGCGACGCCGGTGCGCTCGCGGCGACAACAGGCGGAGCCGCGCCGGAACCGGTGGCGTCGCTTGCGGCAGGTGGGAGCGCTGCCGGCGCTGGGCCGGCCGGCACCGGTGCGGCCGGGTTCGGCGCGCCGGCCACGGTGGGGTTGCTGCTAGCGCTCGACGTGGAGTCAGCCGGCGCGGACACCGGCGGCAAGTAGGTCAAGTTACCGTGCGACGACGTTGCGCCCTTGAACACGACCTGGAACGGGGCGACGGTCGCCGCTGGATCCGGCACCAGCGCGACACCGAGGTTCTGGTCGTCGAACCAGGACTGCGCAATGGTCGGAATCTTGAACGTGTAGGTGTCGCCCGAGACGGTGGGCGTCACCTTCTTCGAGCAGTCAACCGTCGGCTCGTTGGTGTAGTCGCCGCCCATCAGCGCCGGCCACAAGCGGGTGGGCTGGCACGCGACGATCGGAGCGCTGCTGGCGTTGAACGAGGTCGCGCTGGATTGTGTGTCCATCGTCAGCGAGAACGTGAACTGCTCCACGCTCACCCCGCTCGGCGCGGCGGACAGGTCCCACGACAGGGCCAGCATCTTGCTCGGGCTCTTGTCGGCATTGCCGGTGTAGGCGACGGCAAGGTCGCCGGCAGGAACCCCGCTCGGCTCGGTCGCCGGCGCCGCTTCGGCCACCGGCGGGTTGGCCTGCTCGTAGGCGTTCTGCCAGTACCACGCCTGCTGGAGCAGCGGCGTGCTTGCCGTGCCGCCACCGGTGGCGTGCGCAGACGGGAGCATCAACATCGTCGCGGACCCGGACAGCAGCGCGACCGACAGCGCCTGGCAGGCGCGACGCGTCACGGTCCGGCGCATGGGGTGTTGCTTCGACGCTGCCGGAAGGGACTCCTGCCCCTCCAGCTGATGCGAAGATCACACAGTGTCACGCTCACCGACCGCGGGCCTGCCCCGCGAGGTGGGTGTGCTCGTGGTGGTGGCGTTCTTCGTCGCGCTCGGCTTCGGCATCGTCGCCCCGGCCCTGCCGCTGTTTGCCCGTGACTTCGGCGTGGGCAAGGCCGCGGCCGCTTCGGTGGTCAGCGCGTTCGCTTTCCTGCGGATCGCGTTCGCCTTCCCGGCCGGCCGGCTGATCGATGCGCTCGGCGAACGGCTCGTGCTGGGAGCCGGCATCGGCATCGTCGCAGTAAGCAGCCTGCTCGCCGGGCTCGCACAGTCCTACTGGCAGCTGCTCGTCCTCCGCGGCGCCGGCGGTGTCGGCTCAGCGATGTTCTCGATCGCCGCGAACAGCCTGATCGTCCGCATGGTGCCGTCCGTGCAGCGCGCCCGCGCCGTGGGCTTGTGGCAAGGCGGGTTCCTGCTCGGCGGCATCGCCGGCCCAGGACTCGGCGGCGTCGTCACCAACGCCTCGATCCGGTTGCCGTTCTTCCTCTACGCCGGAACCCTCGCCGTCGCCGGCGGCGTCGCGCTCGTTGCTCTTCGGCATACACCGCTCGAAGACAAGACGGCGAGCGGCGCGATCCGTCGTACGTCACTGCGTACGGCGCTGCGCCATCCCGCCTACCGAGCTGCGCTCGCCACGGTCTTCGCCGACTCGTGGGCGTCGATGGGCGTGCGCGCGGCGCTCATTCCGTTGTACGTGCAGGAAGGGCTGCATCGAAGCGTGATCTGGACCGGCATCGGCTTTTGGTGCGTTGCCGGCATCAATGGTGCGGTGCTGCTGCCAGCGGGTCGCTTTGCCGACCGGGTAGGACGCAAACCGGTGCTCGTCGCGGGCACTGCGATCTCCGCGTCGTCATTCGTGCTGCTGGCCTTGTCGTCGTCGTTGCCCGCGTTCCTCATCGCGATGGGGATCCTTGGGCTTGGCTCAGGTCTGATCGACGTCGCGCCGGGCGCGATCGTCGGTGACGTAATCGAAGGGCGCGGCGGCCCGGTCTTTGCGGCGTACTCGATGTCCGGTGACATCGCCAACGTCGTCGGTCCGGTGGCAACCGGCGCACTGGCGGAGTCGTCGTACGCCGGCGCGTTCGCCTTGACCGCCGGGATTCTTGCCGGCGCCACTGCGATGGGCGCGATGATGCCCGAGACGCGAAAAGAGTCAGGCGAGCGCGGAGCGGAGGTCGGCGAGCAGGTCCTCGGGGTCCTCGATGCCGACCGAGAGCCGGACCAGGTCGCTCGGGACCTCCAGAGTGGAGCCCGCAGCGCTGGCATGGGTCATGCGGCCGGGGTGCTCGATCAGCGACTCGACTCCGCCGAGTGACTCCGCGAGGGTGAAGATGCGCGTGCGTGCGCAGATGTCGAGCGCATGTTGCTCGCCGCCACGCGCGCGGAACGACACCATGCCACCGAATCGCGCCATCTGCTTGCGCGCGGTCTCGTTGGTGTCGGGATAGCGAACGTCTAGTACGGCGTCGTGCTCCCGGAGCATGGTGACGACGCGTTCGGCGTTGTCGCAGTGCCGCTGCATGCGGATCGCGAGCGTCTTGATGCCTCTCAGCACCAGCCACGCGTCGAACGGTCCGGACACACCACCCATTGCGTTCTGGTGGTAGGCGAGTCGCTCTCCGAGCTCTGCATCACGGGTGACCAGAGCACCGCCGACGACATCGCTGTGACCGCCGAGGTACTTGGTGGTGGAGTGCACCGCCACGTCCGCGCCCAGCTCCAGCGGCTGTTGCAACGCCGGCGAGGCAAACGTGTTGTCGACCACGAGCTTCGCTTCACTCTCGCGCGCAACACCGGCGAGTGCTGCGATGTCGGCGATGTTGAGCAGCGGGTTGGTCGGCGTCTCACACCAGATCAACGTGGTCGTCGGTCTGATCGCCTTGCGCACCTCGTCGAGCTCGTGCTGGTCGACCGGCGTGTAGTCGAGTCCCCATCGCTCCAGCACGTTGGCAAACAGCCGGTAAGTCCCGCCGTATGCATCGCCCGGGATGACGACGTGGTCACCGGGTTTGCAGATGGTGCGCAGCAAGGTGTCCTCAGCCGCAAGGCCGCTCGCGAACGCCAATCCGCGCGCTCCGCCTTCCAGGCTGGCCAAGTTGGCTTCGAGGGCGTCGCGCGTCGGGTTGGCGGACCGGGAGTATTCGTAGCCGGCGCGGGTGCCGCCTACACCATCCTGCTTATAGGTGGACACCTGGTAGATCGGCGGCACGACAGCACCGGTGTGCGGGTCGGCTTGCTGACCGCCGTGAATGACGCGCGTGTCGAAAGCCCAGTCCTGCTCGTCGCCGGTCACGGTTGCCAGCGTAGGCGGGTCAGCTGCCGAACAGCCTGTTCCACATCATCCGCTCGGTTTCGATCCCCTCGATCGTCACGACCGGCCGGCCGCCCAACGCGTCGACGCAGCGACAGAACAAGTTCCAGCTCGGCGCCCCACGCTCGAGCCTCGAGATCGCTGCCTGAGATGCGCCCACGGCTTCGGCCAACCGCTCCTGCGACATCAGCAGGTCGAGCCGGGTCGCGCGAAGCGACCGCCCGAGCGGCCCCTTGGCGGGCTGCACGATCCCGCGACCGCCGATGTCCATGTCGTCGAACCACACAAGACAAGGTTGCCGACCGCGCGGGAGCGCCTGCGATGACACCGGCGATTCTGTGCAAGCAGCAGCACAGCGACCGCCTGTGGAGGCCGGCGACCCCCCACCCCTGTTTCCAGAACTATGCCCCTGATGCATGACTCAACCGCCCGGCGCATGACTTATGCGACAGGTGCATAGTTCTCGAAAAGGGTGTCCCGGGGGGCGGCTGCTCAGCGGGAGGCGAGGAAGCCGAGCAGGTCTTGGCGCGTGACGACGCCGCGGGGCTTGCCGTCGTCGAGGACGACCGCTGCATCGGCGTCGTGCAACGCCGTGATCGCGGCGGAAACGGGTTCGCCCGCGCCGATCATCGGCAGCGGCGGAGACAGATGCCGTTCCAGCGGGTCGGCAAGGCGCGCTCGTCCGTCGTACAACGCGTCGAGCAGGTCGCGTTCGACGACCGAGCCGACCACTTCGGCGGCCATGACCGGCGGCTCCTCCTTGACGACCGGCATCTGCGAGACGCCGTACTCCCGCAGGATGTCGATCGCCTCGCGCACCGTGTCCGACGGATGCACGTGCACGAACTCGGGCAGCTGCGCGCCCTTGCGCGCGAGCACCTCGCCGACGGTCTCGCCCGGGTCGCCACCGGAAAGGAATCCGTAGTCGGCCATCCAGTCGTCGTTGAAGATCTTCGACAGGTAACCGCGGCCACCGTCAGGAAGCAGTACGACGACAACCGCATCCGGCCCTGCCGCAGCGGCAACCTCCACCGCGGCGACCGCCGCCATCCCGCAGGACCCAC
Source organism: Mycobacteriales bacterium (assembly GCA_035695245.1). Taxonomy (GTDB): domain Bacteria; phylum Actinomycetota; class Actinomycetes; order JAFAQI01; family JAFAQI01; genus DASSEQ01. The sequence goes on from DASSEQ010000161.1 coordinate 13,504, forward strand.
CGACGAGCAGGCCCTCCTCACGGGCAAGCCGGCGCGTCATCTCGAACGAGTCGGCGTCGGACACGGCGACGATCTCGTCGCAGATTCCTTTGTCATAGGTGTCCGGCCAGAAGTCCTCGCCCACGCCTTCGACCAGATACGGACGTCCGGTGCCGCCGGAGTAGACCGAACCCTCGGGGTCGGCGCCGACGACACGCACGCGTCCGTCGGAGATCTCTTTGAGATAGCGCCCGGCGCCGCTGATCGTGCCGCCGGTTCCGACGCCGGCAACGAAGTGCGTGACCCGCCCGTCCGTCTGCCGCCAGATCTCCGGTCCGGTCGTCTCGTAGTGCGACAACGGGTTGTTGATGTTCGCGTATTGGTTCGGCTTCCAGCCGCCGGGCCGCTCACGCGCGAGACGGTCGGAGACGTTGTAGTAAGACTCGGGGTGCTCGGGAGGGACCGCAGTCGGGCAGACCACCACCTCAGCGCCGTACGCCTTGAGCACGTTGATCTTGTCTTGCGACACCTTGTCCGGGCAGACGAAGACACACTTGTAACCGCGGCGTTGCGCGACGATGGCGAGACCCACTCCGGTGTTGCCGCTGGTCGGCTCGACGATCGTGCCGCCGGGCTTCAGCTCGCCGGACTTCTCGGCAGCGTCGACCATGCGTACGGCGATGCGATCTTTCACCGACCCACCGGGGTTCAGGTACTCGACCTTCGCCAGCACCTGCCCCGGCACGCCCTCGGCGACTGCATGCAAACGCACCAAGGGTGTGTTGCCGATGAGCTCGACGACCGAGTCGTAGACCTCCATGAGCCGGACCGTACATTGATCAGTACGCAACGTGGAGGAGTTCCCCATGCCTGAAGCAGTCATCGTCAGCACCGCGCGGTCGCCGATCGGGCGCGCGTTCAAAGGTTCACTGGTCGACTTTCGCCCCGACGACCTCGCTGCGACCATCGTGCGTACGGCGCTCGACAAGGTGCCCGCGCTCGACCCGCACGACATCGACGACCTGATCATGGGCTGCGGCCTGCCCGGCGGCGAGCAGGGCTACAACATCGGCCGGGTCGTCGCCGTGCTGCTCGGCTACGACTTCCTGCCCGGCACGACGATCACCCGCTACTGCTCGTCCAGCCTGCAGTCGACGCGGATGGC
>DASSEQ010000162.1:0-2764 GCA_035695245.1 Mycobacteriales bacterium
GTCGCACCGATGCCAGCTCGGTGAGCAGGTCGACTCCGCCGAACGACGACATCGACCGACCAGCCGCGTGAGCAGCCAAGGCGATGTAGCCCACCGCTCCCGGCGAGACGTTGCCGTGCGGGTCGAGCACCGCCGCCTTGATGTTGCCGGCCAGGTAGTTCAGCACCGAGGTGGAACCGGCGCGGTTGGTGCCGCTCGCGAGCATGGCGATGGTGCCCTGCGCGGTGAGGCTGTAGTCGGGACTCGAACCGGTGGTGAGATAGCCGCTGCTCGTGAGCTTGCCGGCCAGCCAGGTTGCGGCGTACTGCCCGGCCTGCGTGGGCGTGGGTGCCGGCGGGTTGCCGGTGCAGTCAGGTGCGGGTTTTGTCGCCGTCGACGACGAGGTGAACGGGAACGCCTTCTGCTCAACGCCCCACACCGCTTGCACCGAGGCGACGAGATCGCCGTGTCCGCTGGAGAACGGCGAGGAGAACGCGCCGGGATCGGGGCTGCCACATCCGAGCCACGACGCCATCAGCGCGTCGATCGGCGTCTTGCCGCCCACCGTCCAAGTGGCCGAGGTCGGGTCCTGGCCGCTCACGTCGATCGCTTGCACGACCAGCGCCGTCGAGTTGGGGTCGGTGCCACTGCCGGCGAGCAACGGGAACCCCCCGTCACTGTCCTGAAGCGAGTGCAGGAACGCGACCGCGTCGTACTTCGGCGTCACCCCGAGCGCATGCAGCGCTTGGACAGCGAGTGCGGTGCTGTTGGAGTCCTCGCCGGTGAAGGCGTTGAGGTCCGTCTTCGGACATGGCTGGCTGAGATCGGCCCGGTACGCCGTCCAGCCGCCGTCCGGGCACTGCTGGTCGACCAGCCAGGAGATCGCGGTCGTGTCGTGCACGCCGCCGGCCGCCTCGGCCAGCAACCCGAGCGACTGGCGGAAGGCGCCGTCGTAGGTCGGATCGCTGGCGCCGAAGAGCCCGACATCGCTGCTGTTGTGTGTGGTGACCGCGGCATGCGCGGTCGCGGCCGGTGCGAGCAGCGTGCCGACCGCGATGGTCAGCGCAGCGCTCGCCTTCAGTGAGAACCGCATGGTGGTCCTTCCGGTGTGGCGAGTAGCCGACCGGACCGGGACACCGCCGGACGAAAAACCCCCACGCGCGGTTGCTTCGCGCGAGGGGGCGGTGGTCGGGCGACGTGCCCGGGCTCCGCCCCGCATACCTCGACGGCGTGTCGTGGAGCCCTCGCCTCGCGTAGGCATTCCGGCTCGCCCCGATCCTTCGCGGGGCCTACGGTTGCGGGTCAGCGCCGGAGTTTGACCGGCTTCCCCCACACGCGACGATTGCGAAGCGACGTTAGCCCGTGAGCATGGCGTTGTCGACCGCCTCCGAACCGCCCGGCGCGGATAGGTTGGCGCCGTGGCGTGGACCTGGCGGTATGAAGACGAGAGCGGTGCCGAGGTGACGCCGCAGGCGGCGCCGGCCGGCGAGGCGTTCCCGACGCAAAGCGACGCCGAGACGTGGATCGGCGAAAACTGGCGCGAACTTCTCTCCGCCGGCGTCGAGCAGGTGTCACTGCTCGAAGGCGGTCGCCTGGTCTACGGCCCGATGAGCCTCCGCCCCGCCGACTGACGATCAATCGCGCGATATCCACGCTCTATGGGCCATATCACGCGATTGATGGGTTAGCGGATCGAGCGGGGGCTCTGCGTCTTGGCCGGGTCGCGTTCGATGTAGTCGCCGAACACGTCGTCGATCTGCTTCATCACGTCGGCCTCGAGCTTGACGCCGGCCGCCTTGACGTTGTCCGCGACCTGTTCCGGTCGGGAGGCACCGACGATTGCGCTCGCGACGTTGTCGTTCTGTAGCACCCAGGCGATGGCGAGCTGAGCCATCGACAAGCCGAGACCGTCGGCGATCGGCTGCAGTTGCTGCACGCGCTTCAGGATCTCGTCGTCGAGCCATCGCTTGATCATGTTGGCGCCGCCGGACTCGTCGGTTGCACGTGATCCCGAAGGCGGTTGCTCGCCCGGCTTGTACTTGCCGGTCAAAGCACCTTGCGCGATCGGCGACCAGACGATCTGCGAGAGCCCGAGCTCACGACAGGCCGGCACGACCTCGGCCTCGATGACGCGCCACAGGATGTTGTACTGCGGCTGGTTCGACACCAGCGGCACGTGCAGCTCGGCCGCCAACGACGCAGCGGCGCGAATCTCCTCCGCTCGCCACTCGGACACGCCGATGTAGAGCGCCTTGCCGGCACGGACGATGTCGGCGAAGGCCAGCATCGTCTCCTCGAGCGGCGTCGAGTGGTCGTAGCGATGGGCCTGGTAGAGATCGACGTAATCAGTCTGAAGTCGCTTCAGCGATCCCTCGATCGAGCGCAGGATGTGCTTGCGCGACAACCCCTTGTCATTCGGGCCTCGTCCGGTCGGCCAGAAGACCTTGGTGAAGATCTCGACACCGTCGCGCCGCTCGTCCTTGAGTGCGCGACCGAGCACCGACTCGGCCTTCGTCGCGGCGTAGACGTCAGCGGTGTCGAACGTCGTGATGCCGTGCTCCAGCGCAGCCCGCACGCACGCCAGCGCCTGCTCCTCCTCGACCTGGCTGCCGTGCGTGAGCCAGTTGCCGTAGGAAATCTCGCTGACGAGCAGTCCGCTATGACCGAGGTGTCGATGCTCCATGCCTGCGACGCTATGCCGCGTGCCGTTGGTGACTTCACGTTGGGTGCGCACCGCCCATGCGGACGCATGGCAGGTGCTCGGAGTGCTCGCGACGCTCCAGCT
>DASSEQ010000163.1:0-5622 GCA_035695245.1 Mycobacteriales bacterium
GTCGGCACCGGGAGGTAGTCGGGCGGCGCGGCGAGCTGCTCGACCAGAGCGGCGGCGATGTCGTCAGCGTCTGTCTGCGTGTAGTCGAGGCAGCGGCCAGCCCGGTGCCGGTCGAGCCGGTGGCGCACGTGCCGCTGTTGCTCGAAGTGATGGCCCAGCGGGAAGTAGAGGAACGGTCGGCGGGTCGCAACCAACTCCATCGTCGTCGTCAACCCGCCTTGCACGATCGCGGCGTCGCAAGCGGCGAGATGTGCGGGCAGGTCAGCGACATAGCCACGGACGTCGACACCGTCGTACGACGGCAGCGTGGTTGTGTCGACCCGGGGCCCGGCCACGACGACCATGCGCAGCCCGTCGACTTCCTTGCGCAGCCTCGGGTAGGCGTCCATGATCTTGCGCAGCAGTGATGCTCCGACTCCTGATCCGCCGACGGTGACCATGACCAGTGGGGTTCCCGGGTCGTAGCCGAGTCTCTTCCGCAAGGCGTCACGGTCGCCGAAGGCTGCGGGGTCGAAGCCGGTGATGTAACCGGAGAATTCGTAGTGTTGCTCGGTCCAGTCGCGAATCACCGGCAACCCTGGTCCGAACGAGTCGGGAACGATGTCGTCGGGATCGCCGACGAACACTGACGCGTCACGCACGCGCTTGAAGCGCTCGACGTGCTCGAGCATCTCGGCGTTGTAGTCGGCAGTGAGCATCGCTTCGTGGTCGCCGCCGTCCGGCATGGGCAGCCAGCCGACGAAGTCGGTCATCCAAACAAAAGCGGACCGCTTGAGCTCCGGATTCTCATGCCAGAAGTGGTCGATGTCCCAGGCCTCGTCTCCGACGACAACGTCATAGTCACCGTCCTCAACGATGTCCTGAAACAGCGAAAAGTTGGCGACGAGGATCTCGTCCATCCGTCGCACTGCCTGAAACGCGTGCAGATCATGTTCATGTGCCTCGGTCTCGAAGTGGCCGGACTCATTGGCGAGGTACGACGACGCCGGATGCACGCACTCGCCGGTGCCGGTCAGGAACGTCGTCACTGGTTCTTGCGCGAGCCAGTCGATCTGAACATCGTCCTGCACGGTGCGTAGCGCGCGGGCGATTGCGAGATCACGACGCGCATGTCCGAGGCCGATGGGTGACGATAGATACAGCACCTTTTTGGGACGGTTGAGTGCACGCGTCCAGGAGGAGTGCCGCGGTGTGCGTTGGTCCGCAGGTGTGACGCGGTCGACGAAGTCGATGAACAGCCGATTGACGACGATCGGGTCCCGCGCCTGCGGGCAGTGGCCGCCCCCTTCAATGATGACGAGGTCGGCGCCCGTTGCTTCGGCGATCAGCTGGCTCCGCAGCGCGGGCATGATCATGTCGTCACTGCCATGCAGGATGAGGATCGGGCAGCGGATGCTCTGCAACACAGCAAGCGTTTCGCTCTTGTCGACAAGGACTGTCTCGCACGCGCCCTGGGTCGCGATGAGCGTTTCGGCGTCGGTTTGCATCGTCCAGCCGACGGCGTCCTCGATCTGCTTGGTCGAGTGTGGCTCGGTGAAGACCTGACCCCAGAAGTACTCGGCGAACTTGCGTAGATCGCGGCGCCAAGCATGTTGGTTGTAAATCGCCCAACCCTCGTCCGTCGGCAGCTCGTCCGTGAACGACCAGTAGTCGCGTTCAGGGTGCGAGCCGCCGAGCGCCCAGGGAGCCGGCGCGATCGTGAAGATGCCCAGGATGCGTTCCGGCGCAGCCGCGGCGACGAGAAGTGCCTGGATGCCGCCGCAGGAAACACCGCCGAGCACTGCGGTTTGTGTTCCGGTCGCGTCCATGACTGCGAGGCAGTCGCCGGCTTGTTCGGCAAAGAGATATGCCGCCGGGTCCTGCGGCCGATCAGACCGGCCGTTGCCGCGTGGGTCGATGACGATGACCCGGAAGCGCCGGGCGAGGACCGGGATCTGCGCCTTCCAGTGCGGAGAGTCCGCAACCTGCCACGTCGGAATCAGGACGATCGTGGGGGAGTGATGCTCGCCGTAGACGTCGTAGACCACGCGTACGCCGCTGCGCGTGACCGATCCGGTTGCGTCAGGTAGCCGAGCTCGCATGGGTCTGCCCCTCCCACAAGCGCTCGAGCGTGCGATCGACCATGCGCAGCAGATCGCGGTGGCCCGAGTCGATGCCTGAGAGCCTCTCCACGATGATCCCCTGGTTGAACGTCACGACAAGCGAAACGACCGCTTTCGTGGGGAATTTGCGCCGATCAAGACCGATTTCGACAAGCCCGTTGTCGAAGGCTTCGTAGACGACATCTGTCCACCGCTGCGTTACACCACGGATCCGATCACGGACCGCGTGGTTGTTCCAACCCATGGCCTGCATCTCCAGCCAGACCTTCTGGTAGCCGGACTCGGCGTCCTCGTCGAGGAAGCGCATGGCCTGACGCCACTTCTCGATGAACGGGATGTCGGCGGCATACATCTCTCTCTGGCGTTCGATCAAGCCGTCGGTGAAGCGTTCGACGACGCGCAGGAGCAGGTCCTCCATGGAGCCGAAGTAGTAGTGGACGAGACCGTGGTTGACCCCCGCCCGCTCGGCGAGCTTGCGAGTCGTGATGCCGGCATAGCCGACCTCGACCAGCAGCGACTCGGCGGCATTGAGCAGAGCGTCGGTCGCCTCTACGCGAGCGGGGGTCGCGGCCACGGTCTCGAATGTTAGACAGGCGCCTCAGGCACGAACTTCGAAGACGAGGTTGAACGGAGTCTCCGCGACGCGCTTGAAGTGCGTGAGTCCGGCCTCCTTGGCCACCTGCCGGAGCTGCGACTCGCCGGCCTGCGCACCAAGTGCAGTCCTGGTCTCCTGAGCAAGCGAGTTGGGCGTGCACAGGAGCGTGGAGAAGCCGTAATAGGCGGCGCCAACGGGGTTGAGGTTGTCCTCGGTCTTGTCACCAGCCATCGGCTCGACGAGCAGGATCGTGCCGCCGTCGTTGAGGTGCTTTTTCGCCGACCGAAGAGCGCCCACCGGGTCGCCGAGGTCGTGCAGGCAGTCGAAGAACGCGACGAGGTCGTAACTGCCGACGATGTCCTTTGCTGTCGCTCGCTCGAAGCTCGCCCGGTCGGCGACTCCGGCATCGGCGGCGTTCTTGCGCGCGGCTTCCACCGACTTGTCGTGCGGGTCGAATCCCGTGAACGTCGACTGCGGGTAGGACTTGGCGAGGTGAATGGTGCTTGCTCCGTGCCCGCAGCCCACATCCGCGACGTGGATGCCTGCGTTGAGCCGCGCATCGACCCCATCCATCGCGGGGATCCAGGTGCTCGTGAGGAAGTTGATGTAGCCGGGACGGAAGAACCGCTCACATCCCGTGTGCACGTGCGCGTCGTGGTCGCCCCAGAAGATGCCCTCACCCGTTGTGAACGCGTCGGCGATGCGGTCGGTCGCCAGCGCCGCGCCGAGGGCCGTTTCAAAGGCGCCGATGACGCACGCCGGGCTGGTCTCGTCGGTGAGGGGGATTGCATGCTCGTCCGGCAGTGAGTAGGTGTTGTTGCCGTCGTACGAGACGTAGCCGGCCGCAGCTTGCGCGCCAAGCCATTCGCGGATGTAGCGCTCGTTGGTGCCTGTCTTCGCGGCGAGCTGCTCCGAGGTGACCGAGCCTGCACCCGCCATCGCCCGATACAGCCCCAGGCGGTCGCCGATCACCACCATCGAGCCGGCCAGGAGCGCTCCGACATCTCCGACGGCCTTGTGCACGAAGTCCATCAGCTTGCTCTCGTCCATGGCTGGGTCTCCTTCCACGCCGACTTAGACGACTGTCTTAGTCATACGACTAAGACGTGGAGATGTCAACCCCTGATGCCTTGACCTCGTGTCTGTATCGTCGTTGCCGGGAGGCAGCGCGTGCGGGGGCGATGGCTGGCGGCGGGTGTGGCGTGGGCGGCCGCGGTCTTGCTCGCCGCCTTGGCGATCTACGACGCGACGCACCGGCCCGACTTGTTTCCTGACCTGACCGTGTACCGGGCGGGGGCTGGCGCCATCGAGCACGGTGGCGATCTCTACCGGGTGCATGGCTCGAATCAGGGCGGCTTCACCTATCCGCCGTTCGCGGTGCTGGTGCTGTTGCCCTTGCGTCTTCCGCCGTTGCTTGCCAGTGGTCTGATCGTCGCCGCGCTGTCATTTCTTGGTGCGGTTGGGACCGCCCGGATGGCATTGCGATCGGCCCCGGCCTGGGTGGTGGGTGCCGTCGTCGCGTGCGCGATGCAGACCGTCGCGTTCCGCAACTCATATGCATTCGGTCAGATCGGCGTCTTGCTGATGCTCCTCGTCGCGCTCGACCTGTTCACAGATGACCCCCCATGGCCGCGGGGGATGCTCATCGGTCTTGCGGCGGGGATCAAGCTGACTCCGGGGGTGTTCATCATCCTGCTGGTGCTCACGCGGCAACGCCGCCAAGCCGTCACCGCAGTGGCAGCACTGGCAACTTCCATCGCACTCGGGGCATTGGTGCTGCCGGGCGCGTCATGGCGCTACTGGACCAACATCGCCTGGCATACCGGACGCGTCGGCGACATCACCAGCGGCCGCAACCGCTCGCTGTGGGGAGTCCTCACGCATGCCGGCACGCCCACCACTGTTGCTGCCGGCATCGCCGTTGTCGTGACGGTGGTGGGCCTGTGGTGGGCGTCGACGGCGTACTGCCGAGCACCGGTTGCCGCGGTTGCGGCTGCTGGCCTGACCGGCTGCCTGGTGGCACCGATCACCTGGACGCACCACCTGGTCTGGATCCTCCTGGTCCTCTGCGTCCTGATGTCGCTGCCGTATCACCTCTTCTATCGAGCCGGACTCGTCGCGGTGACGACGATCGCGTTTGCCCGGCTCTCGCCAGACACTCATCTGCTCGCCGTCGTGCAAGCGACCGGCTCCGCCGTGCTCGTGCTTGCGCTGCCCTGGGTCACTCGACGTAGTTCGGTCTAACTGAGGTGTACGGCGACACTCAGTGACCCATCGGGATGTTGCCCTCCTGCGCGATGTATTGGGCCCGGCGGATCCAGATCGGGCTGTGGTAGACGACGGTGCCGTCCTGGAACGTGAGCTGCCCCCGACGAATCAGTCTCGACAGCCAGTTCTGGCTGTCGCTGCCCATCCGCACTACGCCCGGGCCGCGGGCATACTCGGCGAGCCGCTTGCCGGGGAAGTGGAAAGGCCAGTCGCGGTAGACGTAAATGCTGGCGTCGGTGACGATGACGATGCGGTGGAAATAGAAGCTGACCAGAGAGATCACGACCTCCAGCAAGCCACCGATTGTCGGGATGACCTTCGCGATGTCTTCGATCAACCCGACGGTCAACATGGTGAACAGGTTGTTGAACGCGAAGGCGACAGCGACGGCGTTTTGGTCCAGGTGTGCTCTGCGTGCCACCCGGTTGGCCATACGCTGGTTGTAGCGAGTGATCGTGACGGTTCGGGGCTGATTGGCGGCTGGGTACGGCGCATCCATGACCCGAAAATTACCCCAGACTCGTCGCAGAGACTCTGCCTATTCGGCGAGGAACAGCGGCCGCTACTCGCCTGTCAGATCCGATCGGATGAGTGAGTACACGGTTAGATCGACCTGACCACCGTGGGTGTAGCCGGCCGCGCGAGCAATGCCCTCGA
>DASSEQ010000164.1:0-2367 GCA_035695245.1 Mycobacteriales bacterium
CTGAACGTCGGCGCGGCGCATCTGGGGGAGTTCGGCAGCCGCGCGGCCATCGCGGAGGCCAAAGGCGAGCTGGTCGAAGCGCTGCCCGCGGACGGAGTGGCCGTGCTCAACATCGACGACGATCACGTCAGCGCGATGCGCGCCCGCACCGAAGGACGAGTCATCACCTTCGGCACCGCTCCGGATGCGGACTTCCGGGTGGACAACGTCGAGGTGGACGAGCTCGCCCGACCGTCGTTCCGGTTGCGGACGCCGATGGCGACGTTCGACCTTCGGCTGGCGTTGCACGGTCGGCACCAGGCGCTCAACGCCGCGGCTGCACTGGCTGCCGCTTTTGCCGCGGACCTGCCGCTCCATGTCGCCGTGGCGGCCGTCGAGGCAGCCTCGTCGGTGAGCCCGCACCGCATGCAGCTGCTGCGGCGGCCGGACGGATTGCTCGTCCTCGACGACGCCTACAACGCCAACCCCGACTCGATGCACGCGGCCTTGTCGGCCCTCAGCCGGGTCGCCGCCGGGAGAGGCCGCGCGTGGGTCGTCTTCGGCCCGATGCGTGAGCTCGGGGAAGAGTCGGACGCGATGCACGCCGACATCGGGAGGGCGGTCGCTGCGTCAGACGTTGCGGAGCTGGTGACGGTCGGCGCCGACGCGAAGCTTTACACCGACGCCGCCGAAGCGCTGCCGGGCTGGAGTGGGCGAGCTCGGCAGGTCGCCGATGTCAACCAAGCGGCGGAGTTGCTCGTCGCAGAGGTAAAGGCGGATGACGTCGTACTGGTGAAGGCTTCCAACTCCGAACGGCTGTGGCGGGTCGCGCAAGCGCTCGTCGACGCCGACGTCCCCGCCACCGACGACCCCGCCGACGATGGGGTCCGCGCATGAGAAACGTCCTCGTCGCGGCGCTCGCGTCGCTGATCGTGTCGCTGCTCGGCACGCCATTCGCGATCCGCCTTTTCGCGGCGCGCGGCTACGGCCAGCTCATCCGCGACGACGGCCCGACGACCCACCACACCAAGCGCGGCACGCCGACGATGGGCGGCACGGTCATCATCTTCGCGACGTTGACCGGCTATCTCGTCGCACACCTCGTCTTCTTCCGCGGCGTCACGGCATCCGGATTGCTCGTGCTCGGACTGATGACAGGGCTCGGGATGGTCGGGTTCCTCGACGACTTCATCAAGATTCGGAAGCAACGCAGCCTCGGTCTCACGACGACGGCGAAGTTCGGGGGACAAGCGATCGTCGCGGTCGCGTTCGGCATTCTCGCGACGCGGTTCGACAACGACCACCACCTGACACCGGTGTCGACGCACCTGTCGTTCGTCCGCGACTACGGTCTCGACTTCGGCGCGGTGGCGTTCGTCGTCTGGGCCTACCTCATGGTGGCGGCAACGTCCAACGGCGTGAACCTCACCGACGGACTGGACGGTCTCGCCACGGGCGCATCGACGATGGTCTTCGGTGCCTACGTCGTGATCGCCTTCTGGAAGTTCGGCAACAGCTGCTCGGTGGTCAACTCGACCAACTGCTACAACGTGCGAGATCCGCTCGACATCGCCATCATCTCTGCTGCCGCGATGGGTGCATGCTTCGGCTTCTTGTGGTGGAACGCTTCGCCGGCGCGCATCTTCATGGGCGACACCGGCTCCCTCGCCCTCGGTGGCGCACTCGCGGGCATCGCGATGACGACGCGCACCGAGATGTTGCTGCTGGTCCTCGGCGGCCTGTTCGTCGTCGAGACGATCTCGGTCATCCTGCAGGTGGCGGCGTTCCGGGGCTTCGGCCGGCGACTGTTCAACATGGCTCCGGTGCATCATCACTTCGAGCTTGCCGGCTGGAACGAGAACACCGTGATCGTGCGGTTCTGGATCATCGCCGGCCTCGCCGTTGCCTTCGGACTCGGCGTGTTCTACGCGGAGTTCCTCTCTCAAGGCACGCGGTGACCGGTGCGGGACTGACCGGCAAGCGGGTCGCCGTCGCCGGCGCGGGCGTCAGCGGCCTCGCCGTCGCAACGGCGCTGCTGGACATCGGTGCGCGCGTGCTCGTGGTGGACCGCGACGAGGAAGAGCGGCAACGAACGGTCGCGGGACAACTGACGGCGGCAGGTGCCGAAGTGCGCCTCGGCGACGACACGACCCCGGTTGACGCAGACCTTGTGGTTGCTGCGCCGGGCATGCGTCTCGACCACCCGTTGTTCGTCGCCGCTCGCGCGGACGGCATCGAAGTGATCGGAGAGCCGGAGCTCGCCTGGCGACTGCGCCCCGAGGGTGCCGCACCGTGGGTCGGAGTCACCGGCACCAACGGCAAGACCACGACCGTGGGGATGCTGGCCGGGATCTTCCGAGCGGCCGGACGACGCAGCGTTGCTGCCGG
>DASSEQ010000165.1:0-14643 GCA_035695245.1 Mycobacteriales bacterium
TCGGCGGCATCGACCTGCAACGACTCGACGAGGTGATCGCCCGCGGCGCAACCCGCGTCGTCGTCGTCCGCGCCATCACTGAAGCGGAGGATCCAGGCGCAGCCGCAAAGGCGATCGCCGAGCGGCTGGCCGCGATCTAAGTGGACTTGTCAGCGTCTGGTGACCCTATGGGGTCAGGTGGCGCTGACAAGTCGCGGAGGCGCCAGAAGTGGCCCACCGGACCTAGCCCCTTACCGAGCGCGAACGAGTCCTCGATCGCGGCCGTGACGAAGTCCTTGCCGGCTTGTACGGCGGTGAGCAGGTCGGCGCCTCGCGCCAACGCGGCAGCCGTCGCCGCGGCCAACGTGTCGCCGGTGCCGTGCGTATGCCGGCTCGCGATGCGCGGTCGCTCCAGCTCGATCACATCGGAGCCGTCGTAGAGCACATCGACAGAGCTCGGTCCGTCGAGATGACCGCCTTTGACGAGCACCCACCGCGGCCCATAGCTGTGCAGATGCCGCGCCGCCTCGACCATGCCCGCGACATCGGTCACCACCCGACCCGTGAGCACGCGCACCTCGGGGAGGTTGGGGGTCACGAGGAGCGCCAACGGGAACAGCCTGGTTCGCAGAGCATCCAGTGCCTCATCAGCCAGCAGCTGATCGCCATGCTGTGACGCACAAACCGGGTCCACCACGAGCGGACCGATCGTCACTTCACCGACGACATCCGCGACGGCACACACGATGTCCGCGTCAGCGAGCATCCCGGTCTTCGTCGCGTCGACACCGATGTCGTCGGCAACGGCTCGCACCTGCTCGGCGACGGCATGAGCGGGCAACGGATAGACACCGCTCACACCCAGCGAGTTCTGCACGGTGACCGCGGTGATCGCGGACATGCCGTGCACACCACACGTCAGGAACGTCTTGAGATCAGCCTGCAGCCCCGCCCCACCGCCGGAGTCGGAGCCGGCAATGGTCAGCGCCCGCGGTGGGGTCACGCCGGTTGCTGCCGGCCGCGCGTCGCCAGAGTGATGGGCACGGTGAACGCGGCCGCGACCACGAACGACAGCACCGAGGCGCTCATCCACGTCTGCGGAGTGAAGTGCAACCAGCCGGCGACCGTTGTCCAGTCGTGCACCCACCAACCGATTCCGCCCGGGTAGACGAGCTGGTACGTCGCAAAGCCGAGCAACCAGGGGACAAGGGTCACCAGCCGCGCCGGCGCCTCGTCACCGATGTCCCAGTGCAGCCGGCGACTGAGGAAGTAGTCGACCAGGAACACCGCCGTCAACGGCACGAAGACCGAACCGAGGAGGTAGAGGAAGTTGAAGTAGTCGTTGATGTTCAACACGAGCGCGAGCAGCGTCGCCAGCGCACATACCACGACCGCGAGCACCCGCCGGTCGATTCTCGGCCACACGTTCTGCAGCGACACCACCGTCGAGTAGCCGTCAGCGAACGACTGGTCCAGCTCGCGTGCAACGAGCACCCCGAATGCGAGCCAGCCGACCGGCACCGCGATGAATGCCGCGAACATGTCGTGCTGAAGCGCATCAGCACTGCTGCTGCGTACGACGGTGGCGAGCGCGAGCAGCCCGAGCACGTAACAGGCAACCTGAGTCACCGTGTAGCCGACCATCGCCGAGCCGAACGCGGAACGCGGTGTGCGCGCGTGCCGCGTGTAGTCGCTGGCGAGCGGAGCCCACGAGACCGCGACCGCAATCGCGACGTCGCATGCCGGCCAGAACCCGCTCCACGAACCGTGCGTCAACGCCGGTAGGGGATGCCGCAGCAGCTGCACGAACAGATACGCGGTCGAAAGCGTCACCAGCACCAGTGCATAGCGTCGCAGCACCCGGACAGCGCCGAGCGGACGAATGGTCATGGCTGTCGTCAACAGACCGGCAACAACGATGAAGGCCCAGCGGTAGCCGTGCACGTGCAGCAGTTGCTGCGCCGCCTGGGTGATCACGACGATCTCGAACACCGACCAGCCGACCAGCTGCACGATGTTGACGGCGGTCGGCAGATATGACAGGCGCCGGCCGAACAACCCGCGAAGCAGGACCATCGACGGTGCGCCGGTCTCCGCCCCGGGCACAGCGGCGACCGCGACCATCGCCGTACCGATCAATGTGCCGACGACGACAGCAAGGGCCGCGCCCGCGAAGGAAAGAGCCGGGAGCCCGGCCGGCTGCAACACCGCGATTGCGCCAACCGGCCCGAGCAGCGAGATGCCGAGGTTGCCCCACAGGCCGATCTGGTCGAACCAACCCAGCACGCGCGGTGCCGGCTGGTCGAGCGTCAGTGGCGCTTCTCGCTGCGCTGCCGAGATCTGTAAACCGGGATCGACGACCGTCGCCACCTGGCCACTCCTCACGCCGGCATTACCCGGCAGGTGATGCGGTCGGTGGCCGGACAGCCACCCTCTCAGCCCGGTGCTTCCGAGCTCCCGCGTGCCTTCTCGTGCGAATCTACGCTCGTCAGCGGAGCAGCTTCGACAGGCGTCGGTCGGCCAGCGGCTTCCCACCGGTCTGGCACGTCGCGCAGTAGTCGAGGGAGGAGTCGGCGAAGGACACCTCCCGCACGGTGTCACCGCACACCGGGCAGGCCTGGCCGGCGCGGCCGTGCACTCGCATGCCGAGCTTCTTCTCCGCCTTCAGGTCACCGGCGGAAAGTCCGTGCGCTCGACTGACGGCGTCGAGCAGCACGTCGCGAAGCGACCGGTAGAGCGTCTCGACCTCATCGGCACTGAGGTTGGCGGCCGACTTGAACGGCGACAACCGCGCCGCGTGCAGGATCTCGTCGCTGTAGGCATTGCCGATCCCGGCGATCTTCGACTGGTCGCGCAACAGTCCCTTGATCTGCGACCGGTCGCCGTCGATGACCGAACGGAACGCGTCCAGGGTGAACTCGTCGGCAAGGGGATCCGGCCCGAGCCGGGCGATGCCCGGCACCTCGTGCGGGTCCCGCACGACATAAACCGCCAGGCGCTTCTGCGTGCCCTGCTCGGTGAGGTCGAACCCGCTGCCAGTCGCCAAGTGCACCCGCAGGGCCAGCGGGCTTTTTCCCCCGGGTCGCGGCGGCACCGGCGGCAGTGACTCGCGCCAGTGCAGCCACCCCGCGCGGGACAGGTGCGTGACGAGGTGCACGCCGCTCACGTCGAGGTCGAGGAACTTGCCGAACCTCGCTGCGCCGCTGATCTCCAAGCCCTGCACCGAGGTGATGGGCGGGTCGAAGGTCTTGAGCACGCTGATCGCAGCAACGTCCACGCGCGCCACGACCTGACCGACGGCACGCTCGGTCAGGAAGTCAACCAGCGCCTGCACCTCTGGCAGCTCGGGCACCTGCCCATTCTCGCCCGAGCAGGGCTCACCTGTTCAGGCCCAACCCAGTTCGCCGAGCCTCGCGTCGTCGATGCCGAAGTGGTGCGCGACCTCGTGCACGACCGTCACCTGCACCTGGCGCACGACATCTTCGCGAGTCCGGCACCTGCTCAGAATCGGTAAACGGAAGATCGAGATCCGATCCGGAAGAACCCCGCCGTACGACGTGGTTCGCGCCGTCAACGGCACGCCTTGGTAGAGCCCGAGCAGGTTCGGCGACCCGCCGCAGTCCTCGACGATGACCGCGACGTTGCGCATGAGCCGGCCGAGCTCCGGCGGGATCGAGTCGAGGGCTTCTTCGACCAGGGCGCCGAACTCGTCCTCGGACAACTCCACGTCGCCAGGGTCGCACCTGCCACGACGAGCCAGCGGCGGGTCAGCCATATTGGCCCGGTGGCAGTTGACCCAGCGCAGGTGAGCCCGGCCGAAACAACCGCCCGACGGCCAGCCGTCTCGGCGATCAAGTTCATCGCGTGGTTCGGGCTCGTCTCCGCCCTCGGTGACTTCGTCTACGAAGGTGCGCGCAGTGTCATCGGCCCCTTCCTGGCGTTGTTCGGTGCATCGGCCGCAACAGTGGGGCTCGTCACCGGCATCGGCGAAGCGGTAGCGCTGGTGTTCCGGCTGTTCACCGGGCCCTTCTCGGATCGCACCGGACGGCCATGGCCGCAGACGATCCTCGGTTATGCGCTGACGATGATCTGCGTGCCGCTGATGGCGCTTTCCGGGAGCCTGGCCGGCGCGGCCGCGCTTTACAACGGGGAGCGCTTCGGCAAGGCGGTGCGGTCACCGAGCCGCGACACGATGCTGGCGCACGCATCGTCAGTGGTCGGCGTCGGGCGGGCCTTCGGCCTGCACGAAGCACTCGACCAGTCCGGAGCGATCGTCGGTCCGCTGGTCATCGCGGCGATCATCGCGGGGGGCGGTTCGCTCAAGCTCTCCTTCGCACTGCTGGCCGTCCCGGGCGCGGCATCGCTCCTCGTGCTGGCACGGCTGCGCAGAGCGGTGCCAGAACCCGAGCTCTACGACCCGGCTGCGTCCGTCTCCGACGCGAAGAAGCTGCGGTTGGAGACCCACTTGCCACGACTGTTCTGGCTTTACAGTGCGTTCTCGGCGGCTACGATGCTGGGCTTTGCCACCTGGGCTGTGCTCGCCTACCACCTGGTGCACCGACACGTCGTGTCCGCGAGCATGGTGCCCGTCCTCTACGCCGGCGCGATGGCCGCCGCGGCGATCGCGGCGCTCGTGTTTGGCCGGATCTACGACCGTTACGGATTCCGCGGACTCCTGCTCCTTCCGGTGCTGGCTGCGGTGGTGCCGGTGCTGTCGTTCTCCACCGCCGTCGCGGCAGTCGCCGTAGGAGCCGTCGTGTGGGGCGTCGCGATGGGCGTGCACGACTCGACCATGCGCGCGGCCGTGACGGACCTCGTCCCTCGCGAACGCCGGGGCGCGGGCTACGGCGTCTTCACCGCCGTCTACGGCATCGCCTGGTTGGTCGGTGCCGCCGGAATCGGCTGGCTCTACGAGCAGGGCATCGGCGTCACCGAGCTCGCTGTCGGGATCGTGCAAGTGGTGGCGCTGGTGCTGCTCATCCCCGTCTTGAAGGAGAAGGCCGCCGCATGAAGTGGGCACGCAGCGCCATCGTCGGCGCGCTGTGCCTCACTACGTTGAGCGCGTGCGGTGGCGCAAGCGCCGATGACGCGGCCAAGGGCTACTTAGCGGCCTGGGCGAAAGGCGATCTCGCTGCCGCCGGACGTTTCACCGACAATCCTGAACAGGCCACCCGTGCCCTGAGCGACCTCCGCGCCACGTTGCATGTCACTCGCGTGCAGATCCACCTGGACGGGGTGCACGCGCAAGCCGGTGTCACCAACGGGGAGGCCGCGGTGATGCTGACGCTGCAAGGCGCAGGCGACTGGACCTACACCACCACCTTTCCGCTGCGGAAGGTCTCCGGTCACTGGCGGGTGCACTGGTCGACGACCGACATCAATCCCGCCTTCTCACCCGGCACCCGGCTGGTTCTGCGGCGCAGCCTTCCGCCGCGCGCTCCACTGCTCGCCGGCGACGGGCAACCACTGTTCACGACCCAGCCGATCGTCAACGTCGGGCTCGAACCACAACGCATGGGTGCGCACGCGGCGTCGACGATCGCCACGGTCGCCCACGTGCTCAAGGTCGACCCCACCGCACTCACCGCAGCCGTCCGCAGCGCCAAGCCGGACGCCTTCGTGCCGGTGATCACCCTTCGGCTTGCCGCCTACGAGGCAGTGAAGCCGCGCATCTACAACCTGCCGGGCACCGTCTTCCACGAGGATGCCCAGTCGCTGCCGCCGGCGACCGGTTTCGCGCGCGCATTGCTTGGCACTGTCGGTCCGGCGACCGCGGATGTGCTGAAGGCGTCCGGCGGCGCCTACGTCGCCGGCGACGTGCTCGGCCTCTCCGGTTTGCAAGAGGTGTTCCAGCGCCGTCTTGCCGGCACGGCGACGACATCGGTGGTCGTCGTCGATGCCACCGGTGCGACGGTCTCGACACTGAAGCGCTTCTCCGGTGGCGCCGGCCGGCCGGTGCAGACGACCCTCGACATCAAGACCCAGGAAGCCGCCGAGGCTGCTCTCGCGCACGAGGCCAAGCCCGCGGCACTAGTCGCCGTACGCAGTTCTGACGGCGCCATCCTCGCGGCGGCGAGCACACCGGACGCAACGTCCTACGACCGCGCGCTGTCCGGCCGCTACCCGCCTGGCTCGACGTTCAAGGTCATCACCACCTATGCGTTGCTCGACGCCGGCGTGACTCCTTCGACAACGGTCGCCTGCCCGCCCTCCATCACCGTCGACGGCAAGACGTTCCACAACTTCGAGAACGAGTCGCAGCGGTCGCCGTCCTTCGCGACGGATTTCGCCATGTCCTGCAACACAGCATTCGTCGGCGCGGCCGCCAAGCTGCACAGCGCGTCACTTCCCACCGCAGCCACCGCGTTCGGCGTCGGCGCGCCATGGCATCTGCCGGTTGACGCATTCAGCGGATCGGTGCCGCCACCAACCGATGCCGTCGAGCAAGCAGCGGATGCGATCGGCCAGGGTCGGGTCCTGGTGAGCCCGCTCACGATGGCGCTCGTCGCCGCCGCAGTCGACAGCGGCACACCGCACGCGCCGACCTTGGTGCGCGATCCGGCGCAACCATCGACCGCAGCAAGCGCGCCGCTCGACCCGGCGCGGCTGTCTGCGCTGAGGACGATGATGCGCAGCGTGGTCACGTCGGGCACGGCCGCGACCGCACACCTGCCGGCGGCAACATTCGGTAAGACCGGCACAGCGGAGTTCGGCTCGGCCAATCCACCCAAGACGCACGCCTGGTTCCTCGGTTATCGAGGCGGCATCGCGTTCGCTGTCCTCGTTGAAGGCGGCGGGGTGGGCGGCCAGGTGGCTGCACCGATCGCCGCCGCGTGTCTGCGCGCGCTGGCCTAGCGCTACGGACGCGCGAGCTCCGGGAAGACCTTCGCAACCTTCTGGGTGAGGTAGTCACCGTAGGTGCCGGCAAAGCCGTGGACGCTGGCGTGATCCCAGCGCGACGCCGCCGACTCGTCGTCGTCCGGTGGTCGCTCCACGACGGGCAAGCGATCGACGACGGCTTCCCAGGACGGATCGAGGAAGAACGGGTAGGAGAGCCGTTCGGCGCCGCTCAGGTTGCGCACGCGGTGCGGCGTCGATCGGTAACGCCCGCCGGTGAGGCGCTCGAGCATGTCGCCGAGGTTGCACACGAAGGTGTCCGGATCGGGCGGGACGTCGGTCCACCCATCGGGCCCTTTCACCTGCAGTCCCGCGTTGCCGTCCTGGCCGAGCAGCGTTAGCAACCCGTAGTCGGTGTGCTCGCCGACACCCCAGTCGTCCGAAGCAGGCGGCGCGGGCGGGTAGTGAAAGATCCGAAACAGCACAACAGGGTCGGCCGTCAGACGGTCGCGGAACCACTCGCGCGGAAGTCCGAGACCGACGGCAACTCCCTCGAGGACGGTCTGAGCGAGTCGCGTCATCTCGTCGAGGTAGTCGAGAACGAGCTGTCGTAGCGATTCCGGCCGCTCAGGGAAAAGGTTCGCTCCGTGCAGTGGCCGGCGGGCGACCACGCCCGGATGCTCGGACGAGTGCTCGGTGCCGAAGTAGATGCCTTCTTTCAGATCCGGGCGACCTGAGGTCAACTCACCGCCGACCGGAAACCAGCCCCGCCAGGCAATGCCGGCGTGCGGCATGGCGATCCGAGCTTTCTCGGCATCGGGCAGGGCAAAGAACGCCCTCGCGGCCGCGTCGAGGTCGCGTCGCAAGGCCGGCGCGACGCCGTGACCGGCGATCACGAAGAAGCCCAGTCGTGAACATGCGGCGTCGATTTCAGCCGCGGTCGCAGCCACCTCGGCGGTCGTGCCGGAGTCCACCAGCGCGGAGATGTCGATGACGGGGACGCTCACGTGATCAACCGAGTTCGACGCCGTCAGCGCGCAGCCGGGCACGCACGGACTCCGCTCGCTCGCGAGCATGTCGGGCGCGTTCCCGCTCGGTGGCCGCCAACTCCGTCATGCGCGCCTGCTGCTCCGGCGTGCCGTCCGATGCGGCGGTGTCATGGCGAGCCGCGATCTCGTCGTGGCGGACCGCGGCGCGTTCGTGGGCTTCGAGGGCTTCGAGCTCCCGATCGACGGCGTGCCGGAAGGCCTTGCGGGCACGTGCGCCGGGCTCGTCGTCCGGATCCTCCGGCATGCGCACAGCGTCCCTGATACCAGCGGATGACACCAGGCCCAAGATGATCAGCTCGGCGCCGGGACCTCGTCGATGAGCACGATCGCGCCCCGGAGCTCGCCTTCGGGTCCTGCGAGCGGGGTCGCGGTGACCGCGACGGAGATCTGCCGGCCGCGTCTGTTGACCGCCTCGAGCACCAGGGGCTCCGACTCCACGTGCCCGCTCAGCGACGAACGAATCAGAGGGTGCAACCGCTCGACCGGCAGCCCGATGTCGAGGTTGAGCAAGTGCTGGCCGACGACCTCCTCGGCGCGCAATCCCCACAAGTCCTCAGCGCGCCGGTTCCAGGCGTTGACGAGGACTTCCCCGTCGACCACGACGACGGCAGTGTGCAGGCTGCGAAGGATCGCTTCGAGGAAGGCGTTGGCGTCGTTGACTTCCTGCGTGCGTTCGCGAAGCTCGTCGTTGATCGTCTGGAGCTCGTCGTTGGTCGACTGCAGCTCCTCGTTCATCGTCTCGAGCTCTTCGTTGGTCGACTGCAGCTCCTCGTTCATCGTCTCGAGCTCTTCGTTGGTCGACTGCAGCTCCTCGTTGGTCGTCTCCAGCTCTTCGACCGTCGACTGCAGCTCCTCGTACGCCGTCTCGAGCTGCCGGTTGGTGACCTCCAGCTCCGCCTGCAGCCGGCGGTAGCGCGTGACGTCGTTGAAGTAGAGCGCGACGCCGACGTGGGTGCCATCCGCTGACACGAGGGGGGCGATCTGGATGTCGAGGTAGACCGTTTCGGTCGGCCCGCGCGAGACCTCGACCTCGCGGATCCACGTGGGACGGCGCTCCTGTGCGACTTCGTCGATGTATGACCGCAGCTCGACCGGTCGGTACGACACCTCCAGATCGCGGAACGGCCGGCCGATGTCACGAGTGGTCAAACCGAAGAGTCCGTCGGCCCGTTGGTTGCTGAAAGCGAGCGTCCCGTCACTCGTCACGAGCAACGTGGCCACCGGGCTCATCGTGAGTCCCTCGCCACGCAGGCTGGCAAGACTCCCCACCTCGCCAGGCGATTCGGCGTAACCGTTGATGATGCCTGACATGCGCGCGCCGGTGACCGCCTGGCGTGGCACCTTTCTGAAGAAGCGCCGCTTGAGATCGATCGGCTGGAACAGATCGGCATGTGAGAGCAGCATCTCGGCCTTGCCGAGGAAGAGAACGCCGTCGGTGTTCATGGCGAAGTGGAAGCGGTTGACGATGCGTGACTGCGTCTCCGCGTTGAAATACATCAAGGTGTTACGGCACAACAGCAGGTCGACCCGACTGATCGGCGCGTCCTGCACGAGGTCGTTGCGGCCGAAGATGATCGAGCGGCGGAGGTCACTGCGGAAGACGTACCGGCCACCTTGCATCTCGAAATAGCGCTCGCGCATCTCCTCCGGCACGTTCTTGACGACCGACTCCGGATACGCGGCCTGACGTGCCTGTGCGAGGGCCTCCTCGTCGACGTCGGTCGCATAGATCTTGACGCGGTCACGGAACTCGTCGGGGCCGAGCAACTCGGAAAGCAGAATGGCTGCCGTGTAGGCCTCCTCACCAGAGGCACAGCCGGCGCTCCACACCCGGATCGTGTCGGACGGCTTGCGCTCAGCCAGCACCGCTGGGAGTGCGTCGTCGCGCAGATGGCCCCAGGCCTCGAGGTCCCGAAAGAAGCCGGTGACGTTGATGAGGATCGTGTTGAAAAGAGCGGTGAACTCGTCCTGGTGAAGCTGCAGGTAGTCGAGATACTCGCCGTACGACGGCGCCGACACCTGTTGCATCCGACGCTCGACGCGGCGCATGAGGCTGGAGCGCTTGTAGCCGGTGAAGTCGAACCCGCGACTGTCCTTGAGGAAGTGCAGCAGCGCCTCGAAGTCCGGGTCGTGCTCGGTCGCCATGGCGGTTGAAGACTAGCCGCTGGCCTCCTCTTCTGCCGCCAAGCCGCCGCCACCGGCCAGGGCTCGACGAAGCAGGTCCCGCAGCACCGCCGCGGTCGCTTCGGCCTCCGCTGCCCGCTCGAGGTGGTAGTTGCGGCTGCGCTCGCTGTGTCCCGTGGCGCCGGCACGTTGGGCGAGGTCGCGGTGCAAGGCGCGCTTCTCTTCCATCGTGCGGATCGCAGCCCAAAGCGCCGTCTCGGCCAGTTCGAACTGCTCGGCGAGCAGAGTCTCGGGCGACCAGGCATGCCCGACGCGGCACCGGAAACGGACGAGGTTGCCCTCCTCGATGCGGAACATTGCTCCGTTGCAGTCGGGGCACGTCATGGCAGCTGGAACGCCTGGGCGGTCGCCCGCGCTCAGTGCCTCTTCGTCCAGCTCAGCGATGTCGGTCTCCATGCGGATCTCGGGATCGACCCGAGCAGGGTCGTCGGATGGCGACTCCTCGCACAGTCGTACGACGAGCTGCGCCAGGTGCACACCGGCCGCCTGCAGGGCCTGCGGCACCGCCTGGAGTGCGGCAAACGGCATCCCGTCGTACAACGCAGATTCGGGGTCCTGCACGACCGCCGCGCCGCCGTGCTCGACGATGCTCAGCAGTCCGGCGGCGCCGTCATCAAGGCTCCCCGAGAGGATCACCCCCACGGTTTGTGCACCGTGCCAGCGCGCCGCGCTGCGAAACAGCACGTCGATCGCGGGTCGATGCCCGTTTTCCTTCGGCCCGCGACCGAGCGCCATCGTCTCGCCGCGCACCAGGAGGTGATGATCCGGCGGCGCGACATAAATGGCTCCCTTGCGAAGGGGCATGCCGTCCTCAGCCTGGAAGGACGGCAGCTTGCCGGCGCGGCCGAGAATCGCCGGCAGAGCGCTGAACGCGGCGGACGGGAGGTGCAGCACGACGAGCACCGCTGCCGGCAGGTCGGCAGGCAGGTCGCGCACGAGGTCCCGAAGTGCCTCGACCCCGCCCGCCGAGGCACCGACGACGACGAGGTCGCGGTTAGGCATCAGCGGGTTTCGACCAGGTGGCGACGAGCGACTCAGCCACGTCGACAAGCTTGCGGTGCGAGGTCTGCGAGAGGCGCACGAGGACACTGAACGCCTCCTCGGCTTTACAGCGCTGCTCGTGCATGAGCATGCCCTTCGCCTGCTCGATGACCCCGCGAGTCTGCATCGCGGTCCGTAGCCCGGACAGCTCGTGCTCGACGGCGTCGAGCATTGCCTGCATCTCGGCAACCTCCGCCGCGTGCTGGCACCCGTTCGCGGGGAAGTCGCGGAGGTCTTGAGCCCGCTGCTGAGCCTCCTGGGCGCGCCCGGCCAGGGCCTTCACCCGGGCTCTGAGCGTGACCAGACGCTCGGCGACCGCTTCGATCCGTTCGCTGGCCGATTCGCCGGCCGAGGCGGGCGGGGCAGGCGGCGAGGTGGCGGACATGACCCCTCCCTACCCACGCGCCGACCGCCGACGCGGCCGCGCGTGCCGAAGAGATGTCCTCACCCATCCTCCGCCCTCGCGGTGTGACCTGGACGCTCGGGGTCGGCTCTCGTGACGCGTCCCAAGTCGGGTCAGCGGGGTTGTGACGGATTCCACAGGATTTCGCGAGGGAAATCCCGAACTTGCGTTGCATGTCTGTGGGCCAATCACAAGGCCGCCTCGTCTCTCGACGTGTCAGGCTCGCCGCCGGCGTCGTTGCAGCAGGGCTTGCGGCCGCGCCGCTGGTGGCTCATGCCGCGACGACGTACCCGGCTTCGCACGGCACCGACTACCGATCACTGCACATCAACAATGGCAGCTGCTCCGGCACACTCGACCCGACCACGCAGCATCCGCCCGGCAGTGACCTGCCACCCGCGTTCAAGTGCAAAGACTCGCAGAAGCTGACCTCTTACGCACCGCAGCCCGGCGACTCCGACTACGACCCCACCGTGGAGAACAACCCGCAGGAGCTCCTCGGCGTCAAGGGCTCGAGCACCAACCTCGCCTGGGAGGTCACGACCGGCAGGCCTGACACGGTCATCGCCGTGCTCGACTCCGGCATCGAGTGGGAGACGCGGGACCTCGTCGACAAGGTCGAGCTCAACGTCGGCGAGCTGCCTCCACCGTGTGCTCCAGGGACCGCCATCGACTCGTGCATCAACGCGTACGGCGACCGGCACGCGACCTACGACACCAACGGCGACGGCGTCGTCAGCGTGAGCGATTACACCGGCGACCCGAGGGTGGTCGCCGCCGTGCCCGAGGCAGCCACCCGCGGCTACCTGACGCCAGAGGACCTGATCCGGACCTTCTCCGACGGCAAGGACCACGACGGCAACGGCTACAAGAACGACATCGCCGGCTGGGACTTCTACCAACATGACAACGACCCCGCCGACGATGTGACCTACGGACACGGCACCGGCGAGGCCCAGGACTCCAGCGCCGAGGCGACCGCGACGACCATCAGCCAGTGCCCCAACTGCCGGGTGCTGCCGCTTCGGGTCGGCGACTCGTTCATCGCCGACATCAACCACTTCGCGGCCGCGGTCGTCTACGCAACCGACAACGGCGCCGACGTCGTGCAAGAGGCGCTGGGCACGATCAATCACACGGCTTTCGGCCAGGCCGCGGTTGACTACGCCTACAACCACGGTGTGCTCATCGTGGCGAGCGAAGCCGACGAAGAGGCAGGTCACCACAACTACCCGGCGGCCCTGAACCACACGATGGTCGTCAACTCCGTGACGCATTTCGCCTCGCAGAGCGGAGTGCCGTTGCAAGAGCCGATGAGTTATCTCGCCTTCAACGGCTGCACCAACTTCGGCGGCTACACATGGGTGTCGGTCGAGTCCAACTCCTGCTCGTCGGACGCGACCGGCCAGGCGGCCGGCATGGCCGGACTGCTCTACTCCGCCGCCGAGAACGCGGTGGAGAACGGCGCCATCAAACCGGACGCGAGCGGCCGCCCGCTGTCAGCAGAGGAGGCCAAGCAGCTCTACCGGCTCGCCGCGCAAGACATCGACTTCTCCGACCCGCAGCCACCGTTTGGACCACCGAACAACTTCGCCACGACACTTCCCGACACGGTCAAGTACGTCACGACCGCGGGCTGGGACCAGATCACGGGTTGGGGACGCATCAACGCGAACGCGTTGGTGCGCCTGGTGAGCCAGGGCCAGATCCCGGGTGAGGCCGACATCACCTCGCCGGCCTGGTGGTCGCCGCTCGGCACCTCCGGCCAGGTGCCCCTGATCGGATCCGTTGCGGCGCCACGCACTGACTCCTACACCTACGAGGTCGAGGTTGCCCCAGGCGTGCAGCCTCCTCCGTTCCCGGCCAGTGATACCTGGACGACGATCAACTCCGGCAAGGGCACCGAAGCCTTCACCGGGACGCTTGCCACGTTGGACCTAGCGAAGGTTCGATCGCTCATCGACTCGGCCGTGCCGGCGTACACACCCGCCAACGACCCGACGTCGCCGGACCTGCCGGAGAAGGACGCCTTCCGGGTGCGGGTCGTCGTGCACACGCCGGGCAAGCCGGACGCGATCGAGCAACGCGAGTACTTCGACCATGCTGACACCGACCTGGTCGGTGGCTTCCCCCGCAACTTCAATGCCGACGTCACATCGATCGCCTTCGCCGACGTCGACGGCGACGGCAAGGCCGAGATGGTGTTCGGCGACGGTAACGGCTACCTGCACGCGATGAAGGCCGACGGCAGCGAGGCGGTCGGCTTCCCGGTGCACACGGAGACGTTGACGTGGTTGCCGACCAGCGGCCACAACGGCTTCACCGACGGCGACATCTCCGGCGACGTCCATGCGCCCATGCTGCTCGGGAGCCCGCTCGTCGCGGACCTCAACCACGACGGCTACCCCGAGATCGCGGTCACCGACACCGAAGGCACGTTGCACGTCTTCAGCCACGACGGTCACGAGATGCCCGGCTTCCCGGTGGCAACCGACCCGGCGTTCTCGCACGACCCCGGTTGTGAGACCGACATCGGTCCGATCTGCGACCACTTCGTGCCGGACCACGTGCGCGACCACGTCAACACCGTCGACAAGGCGTTCGCCGCGATGCCGTCGGCCGGTGACCTCGACCCGTCGTACCCGGGTCTGGAGATCGTCGCCGGCGCGATGGACGGGCACGTCTACGCCTGGCACGCCGACGGCACGCCGGTCGCCGGTTGGCCGGTGCTGCTGCGCGACCCGAGCAAGGTTGCGTCGGTCGATCCTGTCAGTGACCGGATCACGTTCAAGCCCGACGCGGCGCCGAAGTACGGCCGGCAGATCATCACCACCCCCACGCTCGCGGACATCAACGGCGACGGGAAGCTGGAGGTGCTGGTCAACGTCGACGAGGAGTACGCCGAGACCCCCAACTACTCGATGCGCACACCGACGCTGGACCTGGTGAGCCAGAGCGGTGCGATCGAGGGCGGCAACACCCGCACATATGCGTTGTGGGCTGATGGCAAGGACCATCCGGGCAAGGAGACCATCCCGGGGCTAGGTGACAACGCCTACTTGCCCGGTTGGCCGGCCAAGATCGGCATGGTCGAGACCGAGGTGCTGCCCGACGTCGGCTCCGGCTCCAACGGCTCGCCGGTGGTCGCGC